>JBKOWS010000156.1:0-11564 GCA_046724565.1 Actinomycetota bacterium
GCCCCAGATCCTCACCGGAGAGACGCCTGACGCCGTCCGGATTCCTTCCGGCTGTCGTTTCCACCCACGCTGTCCCGTCGCGATCGACGAGTGCTCGCTGCGCGATCCGGCGCTCGAGCGCCCCGGCAAGGCGCAAACCCCGGACCACCGGGCGGCCTGCATCCTCGCCTGAAGCAGAGTCAGTCAGCGCTAACCGAGAGTGGCGGTAACCGTTCGGTAGCGACTCGGTAGGGGCTCCTCTGATCATCAGCAGGAAAGCGGAAAGCGACCGAGAGGAGACACCGATGCGCTCCACCAAGCTGTACGCGATTCGTCGCCTGCTCGTCGGCCTGGTCGCTGCGGCCCTGTTTGCGATCGCGGGCGCGTCTGCGGCGGCAGGCGCGCCGGCTGCTGGGCCGGGCCCCGGCTGTCAGGGGAGGGACACGGCGAACTTCGCCCAGGATTGGAAGACGTTCGGATTCGAGCCGGCCGGCGTTGGGCCGCTCGTGCGGTTCTACGGCGGCACGAACCCGACCGACTGGCTCCAGGGCGAGCGCTACGAGGACTGCGCCGCGCCGTAACGGCGTGAACCGCAGTGCTGCTTCACGAGGGCCGCGCGAAAGCGCGGCCCTCGAACGTCACCACGAGCTTTGCGATCCTGTCCCCGGCCGGCGTAACGAGCATCCGCCCCGCCACTTTGCCGGGCTCGCGCAGCCAGCCGTACGACACGACCACACGTTCATCGTCCGGGCTAGTCGAGAAGACGACGACCTCGTCGTCCGGCGGCTGCGTCTCGTAGGCCGCGACGATCTGGGCACGTCCCATGAACGGGCCCACCGGGACACCGTCGAACTCGAGTTCGGCATCTTCCGTGAACCACTCGCCGAGCGGCTGCCAGTCCCCCGTGCGGACGCACTCGTTGTGCACCATCACGTAGTCGTGCAAGAGCGCGACTGAGCGCGGCACCTCCAGGTCCTCGCGGAGCAACCCGAACAAGACGGCGTCCATCCACTCGCCGTGACGCCGGTACGCACGGCGGCGCACTCCTTCGCGAACGAAGCCGGCTCGTTCCGCATGACGCTGCGCTCGCTCGTTGAAGCCGTAGATCTCCAGTTGGAGCCGGTGATAGCCGAGGTCTTCGACCAAGTGCCGCTGCAGCAGTCGCGCGGCATCGTCCGCGACGCGCCGGCCGCGGAAGTCGGGATGGACGGCGAGCCGCTCGAGGTGCGCGATCCGTGAGCGTCGGTTGTCCGCTTCGAAGCCCATGACGCCTGCGCGGACGCCGCCGACCTCGATCACGAAGCGGCCGTATGCGGTTGGATCCGCGTCCGAGCGCTCGATCTCGGAGACGAGGGTTTCACGATCGCGACCCGCGCGACCGCCGAGAAACGGCTCGACGTCCGCGTGGTTCACGAGCTCGAGCAGGAAGTCGAGGTCGTACGGGCGCGCCCGCCTGATCGAGATCACGGAGTCTCGGGCGCCGGCTCGCGGCGCGGTAAGCGAAGCGTTCCCGTCCCGAGCGCAACGCCGGCCAGGATGAGCAGTAGCCCGCCGATCGCGGTCGCCGTCACGGTTTCGCCCAGAAAGATCGCGCCGTACCCGAGTGCAAGCGCAGGCACGAGGTACGTCACGAGCACGGCGTACGAGGCCCCGGCACCTGCGATCAGCCCGAAGTAGAGGAGGTAAGCGACAGAAAGGCCGAGCGCGCCGAGAGCGATGACGGAACCAACCACCTTCCACTCGGGCAGGTGTCCTGGAAGTTGCGCAACACCGAGGGGAAGCATCGTCAGCGTCGCGACCAACAGCGCGCCGAACGAGGTCACGATCGGTGAAGCCCCCTCATGCGGACGCCGGCGTAGAGCGCGGAGCCCGCATAACAGGCAGCGGTGCCGAGGACTGCGAGCGCGGACAGCACGTCTCCGCTCGGCTGAGCCCCGACGAGTAGAAGGACGCCCAGAAACCCGATGAAGACCCCGACGAGACGACCGCCGGTGACGCGGTCACCTCGGCTGAAACCGAATGCGAAGAGGGCGGTGAAGAGCGGCGTCGAGGCCTGAAGGACGGCGCGGAGACCCGAGTCCAGCCTCTTCTCGCTCCACGCCAGCAGCCAGAACGGCAGGCTCGCGTTGAAGGTTCCGATCACGATCAAGGGCAGAGCGAAGCGCCGCAACTCCGAGCCGAGCCGGCGCCAGCCGACCATGAAAGGCACCGCGGCCAGCAGGGTGAGGCTCCCCACGAGGACGCGCCCGAAGACCACCTCACCAGGCGTCAGCTCTCTGACGGCGACCTTGATGAACATGAAGGACGAGCCCCAGATGGCCGCGAGAGCGACGAGCATGACGGCGTGCCGGCGGCTCACAGGAGGGACAACGTAGCGCGGGCCTGTCTTCTGCCGCGAGTAGACTCCGGTTCTTGACGCAGGTCGCGCCGGAACAGCCGCTCCACCGTGCGCTGGGGTTGATCGACGAGGAGCTCGACCGGATCCGGGAGCTCCTGACACGCGAGCCGAACGACTTCGAGCTCGCGGTCTTCTCGCTGCTCTGGTCCGAGCACTGCGGCTACAAGCATTCCGCCCTCCTCCTGAAAAGACTCCCTTCAGAGGGGAAACGTGTGTTGCAGGGCCCCGGTGAGAATGCCGGGGTCGTCGATCTCGGCGAAGGCGAGGCGGTGGCATTCAAGGTCGAGTCCCACAACCACCCATCGGCAGTCGAGCCGTTCCAGGGCGCCGCGACGGGAGTCGGCGGAATCCTCCGGGACATCGTCGCAATGGGAGCCCGCCCGATCGCGATCCTCGACGGTCTCCGCTTCGCGGAGCCAGACCATCACTTTCGCCAGGCGGTCGCCGGAATCGGTCACTACGGAAACAGCGTCGGCGTGGCAACCGTCGGCGGCGAGGCGGTCTTCGACGAGGCCTACCGTGACAACTGCCTCGTCAACGCCATGTGTGTCGGTCTCCTCCCTGCCGACCGGGTCACACGCGCGCGGGCGACCGCGATCGGTGCACACGTTGTCCTCTTCGGCGCGACGACCGGCCGTGACGGCATCGGCGGCGCCTCGGTGCTGGCGAGCGCCGAGCTCGGCGAGGACGATCCCGACAAGCGGCCGTCCGTGCAGATCGGGGACCCGTTCACCGGCAAGAAGCTGATCGAGGCCTCGCTGGAGCTCGTTGAGGGCGGGCTCGTCGAGTCGCTCCAGGACTGCGGTGCCGCCGGGCTGGCGTCGGCGCTGGCGGAGATGGCACGCGACGGAGCGGGCATCGATGTCCAGCTCGATCGTGTTCCGGTCAGAGAGACCGGGCTGGAGGCGTGGGAGATCATGATCTCGGAGTCGCAGGAGCGTATGGTCGCCGTCGTCCGGCCGCAGATGCTCGATGCAGTTCGGCGTCTGTGCGCTCAGTGGGAGCTGCCCTGCACGACGATCGGCGACGTGACCGACACGGGCCAGTTACGTGCGTTCTTCGATCGCGAGCTGGTCGGCTCGATTCCGGCCGCTCTGCTCACCGACGAGTGCCCGCGCTACGAAGTGCAGCGAGAGCCACAGCCGACGACGAACGCTGCCGCTTCCGCACATAACACCGCGTCGAAGTCCTGGATCTACCAGCAGTACGACCAGCTCGTCGGCTCCCGCACCGTTCGCCGTCCCGGCCTCGATGCTGCGGTGCTTCGGCTTCGGCCCTCGCTGCGTGGCCTTGCCGTTTCCCTGCAAGGGCCGCCGCCCGGCGAGCGCGATCCCTACCGTGCGGGTGTGCTCGCCGTTCTCGGTGCAGCACGCAACGTCGCCTGCGCCGGCGGCGAACCGCTCGCATTGACGGATTGCCTCAACTTCGGCAATCCCGAGAAGCCCGAGATCGGCTGGGAGCTCGGCCGCGCGATCGAGGGCATCGCCCACGCGGCGGACGCGCTGGGAATCCCCGTCGTTTCCGGCAACGTGTCCCTCTACAACGAGACGGACGGGAGAGCCATCCCGCCGACTCCGGTCGTCGGCTGTGTCGGACTTGTTTCGGACGTCCGCCGCATCCCCGGCGAGTGGCGCTCCGGCGACGTCGTGCTGCTCGCCACCGCGCCCGGCGAGCTCGACCTCGCCGCCGAGGCCGCACTTGTCCGTTACGTGTGGAAGGCTGCTCCTATGCTGACCCTCGCCCACGACGTCTCGGACGCCGGGCTCGAGCAGGCCCTGTTGGAGGCGCAGGAGTACAGCGGGCTCGAGGCCGACGTCGAACTCACCGAGGGTTCGGCCGGCGGGAGGGTCCTGCTCGCCTGCGCCCCCGAGAACGTGGAGCGACTGGGCAGCAAGGGCGTGCGGCGGATAGGCGTGGTTACGTGACCCTCCCAGCGCACATCAGCGGCGTGCGCCCCGTGAACATCCACCATGTGACCGGGAAGGATCACGGCTAGATGTGCGGTCTGTTCGGGGTTCGCGCGCCCGAGCGCGACGTCGCCCGCGTCACGTACTTCGGCCTCTTCGCGCTTCAGCATCGCGGACAGGAGTCTGCGGGCATCGCGGTCTCCGACGGCGGCCGGTTGACCGCGCTGCGAGACATGGGACTCGTCACCCAGGTCTTCGACGAACAGAAGCTGCGCGGCCTGCGGGGCGACCTCGCGATCGGCCACACGCGCTACTCGACGACGGGCTCCTCGCAGTGGTGGAACGCGCAGCCGCTGGTCCAGCATGGAAGCGCGCGCACGATCGCGCTCGGCCACAACGGCAACCTGACGAACGCCGCGGCGTTGCGCGCGGAGTTGAGCGAGCAGGGACACCGTCCGGCGACTACGGCTGACACCGAGGTCATTGCGGCACTGATCGCGAACGACCCCGCGCCCCTTCCTGACGCCGTCGCCAACACGATGCGCAAGCTCGACGGCGCGTTCTCCGTCGTCGCGCTCAGCGAAGGGAAGCTGATGGCATTTCGCGACCCGCGCGGGATGCGGCCGCTGTGCCTCGGCCGGCTCGACCGGGATTGGGTGGTCGCGTCGGAAACGTGCGCGCTCGATCTCGTCGGTGCGAAGCTCGAGCGGGAGGTGCGTCCTGGCGAGTTGATGATCATCGACGAACGAGTGGAGGCCACGCAGGTCGTTCCGCAGGACGCAGGGGGCGCCCTCTGCATCTTCGAGTTCTTCTATCTGGCGCGTCCGGACTCGCGGCTGTCGGGCGTGGAGATGCACGGCGCGCGCGTCCGCATGGGTGAGCGGCTCGCGGAAGAAGCACCCGTCGAGGCCGACCTCGTCCTCCCGATCCCGGACTCGGGGACGCCGGCGGCAATCGGCTTCTCCCGTGCCCTCGGCATCCCGTTCAGCGAAGGCCTGATCAAGAACCGCTACGTCGGACGCACGTTCATCCAGCCCGACCAAGGACTGCGCGAGCAGGGCATCAAGCTGAAGTTCAACCCGCTTGCCGAGGTTGCGGGCAAACGCATTGTCGCGGTGGACGACTCGATCGTCCGCGGCAACACGACACGCCAGATCGTGCAGATGCTGTTCGACGCCGGCGCTGCGGAGGTTCACATCCGTGTCTCCGCGCCGCCGATCATCTCGCAGTGCTTCTACGGAATCGACTTCGCCGACCCCGATGAGCTGATCGCGGCAAAGAAGAGCGTCGGAGAAGTCAGGGACTACATCGGCGCGACGACACTCGCGTACCTGTCGCTCGAGGGGTTGCAGGCGTCGACGCGGCGGCCCGCGTCGCAGTTCTGCCGGGCCTGCCTAACGCGGGATTATCCCACCGCGGTTCCGCTCGTAGCCGCAAAGCTTCAGTTCGAGGCCGTGTAACCGGGTTAGCGCTCGAGCACGCGGCTCGCCTTGGCGATTCCACGGGAGATCAGGTACGCGACCGTGAGCACAGTGAACGACGTCACCCAGCCGTTCACATTGAACGCGTCGCTCGCGAGGGCAATGATCGTCAGTACGAGGATCGCCAGGATGTAGACGACCAGCTCGGCGTTCCCGGGCGTCGGCATGAGTGCTGAGAGGTTGAGGTTGACGTTCGGGCCGCCGGGCGGAGTGCTGTAGCCACCGGGCTGCTGCTGAGTGTTCGGTTGTTCAGGCGGAGTCGTGGACATCCTGCTCCTTTCGCTCAGGCCGCGGCCAGGCCGGGGACGTGGACGATCTCGAGCTTCAGGCCGTCGGGATCGTAGAAGAACACCGCGTAGTAGCCGGGAAGGTACGAGTACTCCATCGGCTCGCTTTCGATCTCGACGGACTGTGAGCGCGCCCACTCAGCGCGCTCGTCCACCTGTGCACGCGAGTCGGCCTCGAACGCGAGGTGGTGCAAGCCAACGCGATACCGGTCGTAGGGATCCTTCGACTCGGTGTGGGCCGCACGCAGACCGATCGCCGTTCCGGGGCCCCAGACGTACCAGATCGTCTCCCCACGCTCGCCTTCGACCTCGTCGACGCCGTGATAGCCGAGCGGGCCGAGCAGTTCGGTGTAGAAGGGCAGGCTGCGCTCGATCGATGAGACCACGAGGTCGATGTGATGGACGCCCGCTGAGCGCACGGCTGATTTCAGCGGGGTTCAGCGCGAACGGCTCAGTTCCTCTCCCATCCTCGCTCCCTCGCACGGGGGGAAACCCTGTTTCCCCCCGGTGTGCCCCTTCTCGTCGAGCGCGCCGGACACGGCGCTGCGCGCAGGTTACGGTGTCGTGCGCGGAGCCCGAGGGGGGGAACCTCCCGGCTCCCCCCTTGCCCCCTCCACACGTACGGCCTCGCGAAGCGAGTCCGCGCGCCCGTAGCGGACCGCGCGTTTGACGGTTCTCGGATCCAGGCCTCGCTCGAGCAGCTGCTGCCGCAACTCGCCTTCACCCGCCATCCGCAGGAAGAGCCAGGCGAGCGCGACGAGCGTGACGATTGAGCCCTCGATCATCATCACGGCGCCCGCGATTCCCTGGTCCTCGAGGGGCGAAATGCCCCAAAGCCGCTGCCGGTGCGCATAGACCGCGTAGAAGACGGAGCCGGCCCAGAAGAAGACGTTCCCCAGCACCGTCTCGACCACCCGGACGATCGCGATGTAGCCGAGCTTCGCCCCGGTACCGAACCACTCTGGTGCCGGGACCGTTTCGAGGACGGGTAGCCACACGATCAGACCGCCCGTGAAGAAGCAGAGGTGCTCCAGCGCGTGGACCGAGTCGTTCCGGACCGCGGCGTCGTAGAGATACGGGAGATGCCAGAGGTAGAGATTGACCGCCCAGAGCGGCAGAGCAACGAATGGATTTGCGAGAAAGCGAAGCCTGTAGAGGTACGCCAGGATCGGCCGAAGGATCGGTCCCGTCAGCCCGGCCAGCAGAGCGAGCGGCGCGAGATCTCCGAGCAGGACGTGCTGGAGCATGTGGAAGCCGAAGAGCTGCTCGCCGAGGGAATGGATCGGCGTGACGAGCGCGACGAAGAGGAGCCCGATCCCCGTGGCGAAGAGGGCGATTCGCCAACCGGGCACGACGGTCCCGCGGGCGCGCAGGGTGCGCACGCGACGGGCGTAGAGCGCTGCCAGCAGGAGGGTCGGAACGACCTGCAGCGGATCGAACGTCCAACTCGTGTCGACAGCGAGATGCGCGATCACCTCATTAGTCTGCCCTCGCCCCCCGTGCGCTGCCCGCTGAGTGGGAGCTTCCTCACTGAGTAGGCTTTTCGCGCCGTGCAGCTCTTCCACTACCACCTGGTGACCAGCAAGGTGCGCGAGGTGGAGGCGCGCTACGTCGGCAAGCTCGGGTTCAACCTCGTTGCCCGTCACGGAAGGATCGAAGAAGACACCACCTCGTTCGAGTCGGGCACCGGCTGGGAGGATCTCGACCGGATCGGGTTCAAGCTACGCCTGACCGAGCTCGAGCGTGGTGCCGTGAACGTCGTCGTCCAGCCCGGCCAGTGGGAGCTCCCGCGGCTCGACCACCTCGGCTTCGCGCTCGACGAGGACGACTTCGTGGCCACGCTGGCGCGGGCCGACATGCGTGAGCTGCGGATCCAGGAACACGGGGGGAGGCGAACGTTCGTGACGACGAACGCGGGCTTCCGGCTCGAGCTTCACCCTCCACGCGAATGGCTGGACGAGCTCCTCGCGGCCGAGTCGGAGCTCAAGCTCGCCGAGTTGCAGCTACGCGCGGACGATCCGGAGCTCAAGGCGGCAGCGCTCGGCGAGCTCCTCGAACTGCCGTATACGCGGGACTCCGTGGCGATCGGCGACACGCTAGTGCGCTTCCTGCCAGAGGGTCCGCAAGGGCGCCCGCAGCTGCACGCAGAGCTGTTCGTCTAGAACCTCTGACGGAATGAGCACGCGCCGGCAGGAGCGTCTCGGCGGCCCGTGCTTCGTTTCGTTGGAGGTTCCTTTCTAGCCGTCGCCCGGCGCGACACTGTCCGAAACTGCGAATTGACGCAAGGCGGTGTGCGTTCGATCCTGGTCGGGTCCAGGAACCCGACAAGGACGGTGACGGTGCAACTGAGAATTCGAAGAGAACGAGTCGCGGCGGTCGCGCTCGTTTCCGCCCTGGCGCTCGCGCTCGTGCCCGTGGCAGGCGCGACCTCGTACATCTATTGGTGGCAGCGGAACATGGCGCCGAACGGAGTCGGCTACGACCGCGTGACTGCCCACAACCACTTCTACAACGAGCTGTACTTCGGTCCGAATGCGGGTTGGCAGAGCCAGGTCTGGGAGGTGACGCCTGCCGGGTACCGGCATTTCGACAAGCGATGCACCGGCAACTGCTTCAACGCTCACCCGGCCTACTACCTCACCTATTCGTACTGTTCGAACCGCGACGGCGGCACTCACTTCGTCTACGACTGCATGGACAAGTGGTAGCCGTGAAACGACGACGTGTTCACTTCGCAGCAATGCTGGTCCTCGTCGCCGCGACGGCGGGCCTGCTCTCGCAGCTCGTCTTGGGCGGCAGTGACAGGGTGAGGATCGGAGATGGATCGGTGGCTGCGCTCGCTCGCGCATCCAGGGCGTCCGACTCGCTCCCCGAGAGCGTGCTCGCCTATCCGTTCGCCGCCAGGAACTTCGCCTCGAAGAACGGCGGAGGCAGTCGACTCCTCCGCGCCGAGGGGACGCTGCGGCTCTTCGCGGTTCCCGGCAAGGAGGGCATGCTCTGCCTGATCGAGGTGGATGACGGTGCCGGCACCGCCGGAGGGTCGTGCGCCGATCGGCACGTCCTGTTGACCGGCAGCATCTTCATGGCCGACCGGCAGGAGGACGGCTCGCTCTTCGTCGTCGGTCTCGTAGGCGACGGGCACACGTACGCCGAAGCCGAGGGTCGCCGGGTGCAGATCGAGAGCAATGCGTTCCTGCTCCGGGGCGTGGCCGGCTCGAGCGTGAAGGTCGGGTCGCCAACGACCGAGCAGACGATCGACCTCGGCGGCTGAGGTCAAGCAGAGCCGAGAGGGGCTTTAGACTTGGATCCCTGACGAGCCAGCCGAAGACGTACGAAGGGGCGGGCGTCTCGCTCGCGACGGCCGAATCGATTGTCGAGCGCCTGCGGACTGCAGTCGAGTCCACGGGCGCTCGGGCGTTCGGGGGTTTCGCAGGCCTGTACCCACTCGACGAGCGGCGCTTCCTGGCGGCCTCAACCGACGGTGTCGGCTCCAAGTTGATGCTGTCGCGGCGGGCGGGTCGACTGCGCTCCGCGGGCATGGATCTTGCTGCCCACTGCATCAACGACGTCCTCTGCTGCGGGGCCGACCCGCTCTTCCTCCTCGACTACGTCGCGGCGGGACGCATTGAGCAGGAGGACGTCGCCGAGCTCATCGAGGGAGCGGCGGAAGTCTGTCGCGCCGCGGGTTGCATGCTCCTCGGTGGCGAGACGGCCGAGCTGCCTGGCATCTACCGCGATGGGGAGCTCGACTTTGCGGGGACCTGCGTGGGGATCGTCGACCGGGAGCAGCTGATAGACGGCTCTCGGTGTGAGCGTGGCGACCTCGTCATCGGATTCCCGTCGAGCGGGCTCCACACGAACGGGTTCTCGCTCGTGCGCGAGCTCGTCGGAGACGGCGAATTCGACGCCGACCTGCTGCTCGCTCCACATCGCCTGTATCTGGACGAGGTTCGCGACCTTCGACGTACCGCGGACGTCCGCGCGCTCGCGCACGTGACCGGCGGCGGGATCCTCGGCAATCTCTCGCGCGTGCTTCCCCAGGGGCTCGAGGCGCAGATCGACTGGACTGCGTGGCCGCGTCCGCCTGTCTTCTCCTGGCTGACCGAGCGCGGCGTCGACGAAGAGGAGCTGCAGAAGGTGTTCAACCTCGGGATCGGAATGTGCGCCGTCGTGTCGACGCCGCCTTCCAGCGCCCTCGTCATCGGTGAGCTCGCATGATCGGGGTCCTCGTGTCGGGCGAGGGAACGAACCTCCAGGCGCTGATCGACGCCGGCCTGCCGATTGTCGCGGTCGCTTCAAACCGCACCGGCGCGCGAGCGCTCGCCCGGGCCGAAGCCGCCGCACTTCCCGCGCGCGTCTTTGATTTGGAGCAGTATCCGCACCGTGGCGCCCGGGACCGCGAGATGGCTGACTGGCTGCTGCTCCGAGGGGTCGACTTGGTCGTGCTCGCCGGGTACATGCATCTCCTGACACCCGAGTTCCTCGAGCGCTTTCCCGAGCGCGTCGTGAACGTCCACCCTTCGCTCCTGCCGGAGTTTCCGGGTGCGCACGCGATCGACGATGCCCTCGCCGCGGGAGTCGACACGACGGGCGTGACCGTGCATTACGTGGACGACGGGCTCGACACCGGCGCAGTGATCCGCCAGGAATCGGTCGAGGTCGAGCCGCGCGACAGTCTCGTCGAACGCATCCACGCAGTCGAGCATCGAGTCCTTCCTGAGGTGGTGGCTGAGCTGTGCGCGCGCTGATCTCGGTCTACGACAAGACGGGACTGCAGGATTTCGCGCGCGGACTTGCCGACCTCGGCCACGAGCTCGTCGCGAGCGGTGGGACCGCGGACTTTCTCGAGCACGAGGTCGGGCTCGACGTCGAGCGTGTGGAGGAGTTGACGGGTGTCGCGGAGATGCTTGGCGGCCGCGTCAAGACGCTCCACCCGAGGATACACGCCGCAATCCTCGCCCGACGTGACCATTTCGACGACGTCGCGACGCTCGAGGAACAGGCGATCCAGCCCTTCGATCTCGTCTGCGTCAACCTCTATCCGTTCAGCGAGGTCGCCGGGCGGTACGGGGTCAGAGAGGAAGAGGCCGTCGAGATGATCGACATCGGCGGTCCGTCGATGCTGCGTGGGGCGGCGAAGAACTTCGCACACGTCGCTCCCGTCTGCGGACCGGAGCGCTATGAGTCTGTGCTCGCCGAGTTGCGCGAGCGTGGCGATCTGTCTCCCGCCACACGGCGGTCCCTCGCCGCCGAAGCGTTCGCCACAACCGCGGCGTACGAAGCGGCGATCGCGCGCTGGTTCGGCGACATCGAAGCGTTTCCGGACAGGCTCGTTACCGCGTTCACCAAGGTTGCCGACCTTCGCTACGGTGAGAACCCGCATCAGCGGGGCGCCTACTACGCCGAGGAGGGCGCACGCGTCCACCTGCTGTCCCGGGTCGAGCAGCTTCACGGCAAAGAGTTGTCCCTGATCAACCTGCTCGACCTTTCAGCCGCCCGCCTCTTGTTGCGC
>JBKOWS010000114.1:0-6297 GCA_046724565.1 Actinomycetota bacterium
AGTTCCGCGGCGATCTCCGGCGCACGGAGGTTGGTCGGCAGGTAGCGCAAGACGCGGAGCTCGCTCTCAGAGAGCGGTTCCCGGAGCGGCTCGACCTCCTCGGACGTCGCCGACGGGGTTTGTCCTGCTAGCAGGCTCAGGATCTCGGAGATCAGCGACGCGTGAGTGGTCCGAAGTCGCAGCTGGCGCTCCAGCAGGTCCGGCGCCGGGTACAGCAGGAACATGGACAGCAGACCGTCCGGCTCGGCGAGATCGAGCGCCCGCTCCAGCGCCCGCGACGTGGCATCGGGATCGCGCAGCGCATCACGCGCAATCGCCTCCAAGAGCTGCGCCTGAATCTCGAACAACGGCGCGCGCACCGCGAGCGCCCCGTCGACTATCGGCGCGACCGCTGCCGCGGCGCCGAGCGGATCGTCCTGCGCGAGCCTGAGCTCGGCGAGGATGACCCGCATCTCGGGCGTTGCGCGGAGATCGTGATCCATTTCGTCGATCGATTGCTGCACTTGATCGGTCTCGCCCAGACGGATCAATGCTCTTAGCCGGGCGACACGCATGCGTTGTGTCCACGCATGCGGCATCACCAATGGCACCTGAAGCTCCTCCGCAGCCCGAAGGTGGGCAAGTGCCTCCGCGGGCTGGCCGCGGAGCAACGCCAGCACCTGGCGACAGCCGTACGTCACCTGCCCAGGTGCGAAGTTGGCTTCCTGCGCAAGGCCGCGTTCTCCCAGCTCCAGCCAGTGCTCTGCTTCCTCGACGCGCCCGCGCCACATATGCGCTGCGCCGAGCACGACGTATGCGACGGCGACCGCGGTGTCGTCCTCCAGACCATGCTTCCGCGCGAAGCCGATTGCCTCCAGGGCTTCCTCTTCTCCGGACCGTTGAACACGAAAGATGCCCGCGATCGACCGGTGAGCCAGCGCGACGAGCTCGAGCCTGGGCCTGCCGATCTTGCGGGCCACCACCAATGCCTTGTCGAGGTGCCGCTCACCCTCCTCCATTCGACCTGCCCATAGCGCAGCTATGCCGACCTCGGTCAGGGCCATGGCGCGCAGGTCGCCTTCAACCCAGGCGCCGCCGTCAGCGTGAGCCTTTAGTTGTTGGACCGCTGTTTCAACCGCGTCCAGGTCGACGCGGATTCTGGCCACAGACAGGCGCGTGAACGCGAGCGCTACCTGAAAGTGCTGCTGGCGATCTCCGGGTACGAGCGCCGCCTCGGCCTCGGCAAGCTGCAGATAGCGCTCGGCCTCATCCAGAGATCCTTCAAGGCGCTCGGCGGCTGCGGCGAGCATCGCAAGTTCCGGATTCGATCTCACCATCCCGGCGGGAAACTGGGACAGGAGCTGGCGGCCGGTGGCGCGTCTGCCGTCAAGCTCGAGACCGAACCAGTTGTCCGCAAGCAGCCGGGCGGCGAAGCCCCAGTCCTCGGCCGCCTGCGCGTGGCGGATCGCGCCGACGGGGTACCCGTGACCCGCCATCCACTCGGCAGCGAGGGTGTGCAAGGCCGGCACGTCTTGTGGGGCGGTGCGTCGCAGCTCGAGCGCGAGTAGGTCAGCGAACAGGTGGTGGTAGCGGAACCACGATCGCTCCGGATCCAGCGACGCGACGAATGCGCCCGCGTCCTCGAGCTCCCACAGGATCCGCTCAGAGCCCGAGCACCCGGTCAGCTCGTCGGCCAACGGACCGTTCACCCGCTCGAGTATCGAAGTCCGCAGCAGCAGCCGACTGACCTCAGGTGGTTGACGCTCGAGCACCTCGGCCAGCAGGTACTCGGCAACCGCACGCTCACGGCCCGAGAAGCCGGCCGCCAAGCGCTCCGGGTCCGGATCCCGAGCCAATGACAGGGCAGCGAGCCGCAAACCCGCCGCCCAGCCCTCGGTCGTCGCGACCACCGACTCAATCGCGCCGTCTGACAGCCGCACCCCCGCCGCATCCATCAGAGCCCGCGACTCCTCCGACGTGAAGCGGAGGTCCTCACCCCGGACCTCGGTCAGCTCGCCCTCCACCCGCAACCGATGCAATCCCAGCCGCGGATCCCGACGTGTAAGCAACACGACTCGCAGCTCGGGCGGCGCGCTCATGAGCGCCCGCTCCATCTTGCCGATCGCCTGCTCGGACTGGAGCTCATGCAGATCGTCGATCACCAACCACAGCCGCTCATCGAGCGGGAGCAGATCCTCCATTAACCGCCGCGCGATGGTCTCGTCGTCGAGATCAGGAGCTGCGGTCAGCTCACGTATCCGCCCCGACCCGACCCGCGTCGCACGCAACGCATCGAGAACCGACAGCCAAAACGCCTGGGGGTCGCGCTCCTCTCGCCCCACCGACACCCACGCCACGCGCTCGCCCAGACCCTCCGACGCGATCCACGAGCGCAGCAGGAACGTCTTGCCGCTCCCTGCCGGCGCCGACACGAGCACCACCCGCTCCGCGGTGTTGAGCAGCTCAAAGAGCCCAGGTCGCGGGATCAGCCACGGCTGCACACCAGAGCCGGCGTATTCGGTGGCTGCGGTCGTGTCGGCCACGACCGACATCGTTACACCTGCCGCACCCATTGGACCGGCGATTCACACGAACGATGCGATGCGCGCTCATCCACCCGACACCGATCCTCCGAGAGTGGCAGCCGACAAGAGCGCGACCGGTGGCGGCAAGCCGAGACGATATGAGATCCGCGTCCGCGGCCCGATGGGCCCGACGCTCATGCAAGCGTTCCCGACCTTGACCGCAAGCCGAAACGGACGGGACACGCTGCTCACCGGCTCGATCCCCGACCAATCCGCGCTGTACGGCGTCATCCACCAACTCGAGGCACTCGGCCTGCAACTTCTCGATGTCCAGGCGTGCGGGGAGGGCGGAGCGACGGACTACGTCACGTGATCCATGGGTGGAGGCAAGTCAATGCCGGGGGTGTGATGGGCAACGACTTCGTGATCCAGGCAGAGGGACTCGAGAAGCGCTTCGGAACGACGACTGCACTGGCAGGGCTCGATCTCGGGGTTCCCGCCGGTGCCGTTCTCGGTGTGCTCGGCCCGAACGGCGCAGGGAAGACGACGGCGGTCCGCATCCTGACCACCCTCGCAAGGCCGGACGGCGGGTCGGCACGGGTCGCCGGTCTCGACGTCGAGAAGGACGCGCAGGCCGTCCGTCGCCGCATCGGGGTAACCGCGCAGGACGCGACTCTCGACGAGGTGCTGAGCGGCCGCCAGAACCTGGTGCTGATCGGCCGGCTGAGCGGGCTGCGCCGTGCCGCGGCTCGCGCTCGCGCTGACGAGTTGCTTGCGCAGTTCGACCTCGTGGATGCGGCCGACCGGATGCTCAAGAGTTACTCGGGTGGAATGCGCCGCCGGCTCGATCTGGCCGCGGGGCTCATGACCCGGCCGCCGGTGCTCTTCCTCGACGAGCCGACGACAGGTCTCGACCCGACGAGCCGGGTGCGGATGTGGAACGTGATCCGCGGGCTCGTCGCCGACGGGGCGACGCTCCTTCTCACGACGCAGTACCTCGACGAGGCCGACGAGCTCGCCGACCGCATCGTCGTCATCGATCATGGACGCGCGATCGCGGAAGGAACCGCGGCCGACCTGAAGCGCCAGACCGGCGGCGCGCGTCTCGAGATCACGCTCACCAGTGCTACCCCTGCCGCCGCCGTTGCACTCGAGCCGTTCGTCTCCGGCCCCGTCCATGCAAGCCACGACGGCCGCCGCCTCAGCGCCCCGGTTACGAACAGCTCTGGCCTCGCGACCACCGTCGTCCGCGCCCTCGACGCCGCCGCGATCGGTGTGGACGACGTTGAGGTGCGCCAGCCCTCGCTCGACGATGTCTTTTTCGCGCTCACCGGCCACCCGACCGTGACCGCTCTCGAGGCAGCAGGTGATTCCACGCTTCGCTGACGTCGCCGCGCTGACCGGCCGCAACCTCGTCCACATCGCCCGCGAGCCGCTTCAGCTGTCGGACGTCACTGTTCAGCCGCTCCTCTTCACGCTGCTCTTCGTCTACGTCTTCGGAGCCGGTGTGGTTCTGCCGAACGGAGGCAGCTACACGGCGTACGCGATTGCGGGACTCCTCGCCTTGAACTTGACCACCTCATCGATCGGGACCGCGGTCGGGCTCAGCACCGATCTCGGAAGCGGCCTCGTCGAGCGCCTGCGGACGCTCCCGATGTGGCGGCCGGCGGTGCTCGTCGGCCGCTCCCTCGCCGACCTGATGACCGCCGCTCTCTGCTCGGCGATCGTCGGCGTCACCGGTCTCGTGATCGGCTGGAGGCCGGAGCGAGGCATCGTGCTCGCGCTCGCCGGCTTTGCCGTTGTTCTGCTCTTCAGCTATGCCCTCTCGTGGGGCTGCGCCTGCCTCGGCATGGTCAGTAAGGGTCCCGAGTCCGCCCAGGGCACCGGGCTCGTCATCCTCTTCCCACTCGCGATCGTCTCCAATGCCCTCGTCCCGACCCACCACATGCCAGATGTGCTGCGCACGATCGCGAACTGGAACCCGGTCAGTGCGGTTACCGCCGCCACCCGCGACCTGTTCGGAAACCCGAACCCATCCGCCGCGATCGACACCTGGCCGATGCAGCACCCGATCGTCGCATCGCTCGCCTGGTCGATCGCACTGCTCGCCCTGTTCGCGCCGCTCGCGACCGTCCTCTACCGCGGCAGAACGACCGGCTAGTCACTGCGCGTGCGGACCGACTCGAAGTCGGTGGCACTGCGACAAGCCGGGAAGTCGGTGTAGCGCAGGTACGAGGTGACGACCGAGGCAAGTACGCGAGCCGTGCCCCTCCAAGCGCGGGCGCTCGACGCGCTCGACCGAATCAAGGACGCCAACGGCTCGCGGCTCCTGTTTTCCGGCGAGCGCGGAGGCTACGTCGACATCCACCACTTCCGACCATTCCAATGGCGGCCGGCGCAGAAGGCGGCGGGCGTCGCGCCGTTTCGGCGGGTCTACGATCTCCGGCACACCTTCCCGACCTTCGCGCTTCGTGCCGGCATCTCAACCTTCGATCTCTCCCGGTATATGGGAGCCAGCCTGACGATGATCGACCGCCATTACGGCCACGTGGCTCGCGACGGACGCGAGCACGCGATCAAGCTTCTCGACGCATTGAACGCGCCGTGGACGCTGGTGGACGTTGGGTGGACGCTGAGCGATCCGGGTCGGCGTCACGTCTGAAAACGAACGCGATGCCTAAGCAGGGAGAAAGCTGAAGCCCTCTGACGGACTCGAACCGTCGACCCCCTCCTTACCATCACGCGCGTACACACGCGATCATCCGCGACGCAGTTTCTCCTGGAAGTCGGGCCTTTTTACGCGCCCGAGATGCGTCGCGAGACGTCGCGCGTGTCGTTTCTGATGTGTCCGTTTTGTGTCCGCGTGTTGGTGCCTAGCACGACAACGCACTCCGTCTACCGCCGTCCAGCTCGAGCGGGCCCCGCTATTGCGATGTGCGCTCTCCGCGCGGTCGGTGTGCTCGACGGCCCGCGCGACGTCGACGCGTGCGGAGACATCGAGCTTGCGAAAGACGTTTCGCAGGTGCGTCTCGACTGTTTTCGGGCTGAGGAAGAGCGCTTCGGCGATCTGAGGGTTGGTCTTACGGTCGACGACGAGCCGCGCGATCTGAAGTTCGCGTGCTGTTAGCGACTCGCCGTCTCGGCAGCAGCACCACCAACTGAAACAGCCGGCACAGTCCCAGATAGAGGAACGACCACCCCACCCACCACCTCCGGAATCGGGAAGGCGCGAAGCTACCGACCCGTGAGCTGACGCCGCTCCCCAGCACGAACCGAGTTTCTGAACCCCACGCGGGTATGGCTACGGTGCGGGCGTGGCCGCGGAGGAAGGTCCGTCAGGCAGCGGCGCGGAGCCGGCCGTTTCGCGCAGAGATCAGGCGAACGACACCGCTCTCAAGCGGAGGCGACGGCCGGTCCTCGAGCGGCGGTACCCGCGGCGCATGGCGTTTCAGCGACGAGCAGGTGGGCCGCCCGGTCGGCCGGCGCGACGAGCGCTACCTGTGGCGCCTGGTCCGGGGACCGCCTCGACCTCGTCGGCCCGTAGCGTCCTGGTCCCCTTCGGCACGAGCGCGGCGACGACCGGCGCCTTGTCGACCTTGCGGCGAAGCAGGCGCGGCGGCTTCTCGCTCAGGTAGTCGTCACCCCACTGACCAAGCGCGGCCAGCACGATTTGCAGGTCGAGACCCTTCTTCGTCAGCTGGTACTCGTACCGCTCCGGGCGTTCGCTATAGAGGACGCGCTCGAGCACGCCTTCGTCGACCAGCCGGTTGAGCCGGTCGGTCAGAACGTTGCT
>JBKOWS010000064.1:0-6949 GCA_046724565.1 Actinomycetota bacterium
CGCTGCACCGCTCGGGACGAGCTCTCACCGACCGCCTCTTCGGCCTGGTCCGGGTGACTGGTGCAGCGGGAGATACGGACCGAGGGCTCAGCGAGTGGCTCGACCGTCGCGTCAGCCGCTGAGGGTTAGCCCCGACTGAGATCTCGGGGCCGCCTCCCTCGTCAACGGCTGCAACCAGTGTCACCATCCGAACATGGGACGCGCCATCGTCGTGGACGATCACCCGGCGTTCCGGGCTTCAGCGCGCCGGCTGCTCGAGCTGAGCGGGTACGAGGTGGTGGGCGAGGCGGCCGACGGTGCATCGGGGCTCGCCCTCGCCCGCGAGCAGGAACCTGAGCTGGTCCTCCTCGACATTGCCCTACCCGACATGAGCGGCTTCGACGTGGCGGAGGAGCTGGCCGAGAGTCCCTCCTCGATCGTGTTCGTCTCCAGCCGGGACCAGCGCGACCTGGGCCGGCGCGCAAAGGAGAGCGGTGCGCTCGGATTCATCCCCAAGGACCGACTGTCCGAGGAATCCCTCCTCGCCGTCGTCGGGAGAAGCGGACGATGAGAGCGGTTCGGGTTGCGCTCGCAGTCGCCGCGATCCCATTCGGGCTCCTCGGCTACCACATCCTCGTCCACGACCTGCACTCGTCGCCGCAAAACGCGGTAGCGAGCGTCGTAGTTGCTTGGACGTTCATCGGTGCGGGTCTCGTCGCCTGGGCGCGACGACCGGAGAGCACGGTCGGAATCCTGATGACCTTCGTCGGCTACGCGCTGCTCGAGCGCAAGCTGCAGTACAGCCACAACGCGTATGTGTTCACTCCTGCTTTCGCCCTTGGCGAGATCGGGCTGGGCGCCGCGCTGGCCCACGTTGTGCTCGCCTATCCGAGCGGGAGGCTGACTACGCGCGTGGAGCGTTGGTTCGTCGGCGCCGCTTACGCATCGGCGGTCGCGTTCCCGCTCGCGATGTTGCTCGTCTGGGACTACCCATCCTCATGCGCGTACGACTGCGGACATCCCTTCCGCCAGCACAGCCTGATCTCGGTCGCGCCAAGCGAGTCGGCCTTCGACGCGCTCGACGACGTCTTCAGGATCGGCGTCTATGGGACCTTCGCCGTAGCCTTCATTGCACTCATCGTGTGGAGGCTCTGGCACGCGACCCCGCGTGGGCGCCGGCTCCTCGCTCCGCTTCTGCTCGCCGGTGTCGTCGCCGGGAGTCGTGCCGTTTGGGGGAGCATCCACGAGATCGGAGGAACGAGCACGAGCGATGCGTTCTACTGGTGGCAGATCGCAGGCCAGATCGCAATCCCCATCGCCCTGCTCGCGGGGCTCCTGAGTGCGCGGCTTGCGCGTGGTGGGGTGGCGGACCTCGTGGTCGAGCTCGGCCGGACCCCGCCCGGCGGCGTTCGGGACGCACTCGCGCGGGCACTGCACGATCCGACGTTGCAGGTTGCCTACTGGTTGCCGATGCGCCAGAGCTACGTCGACGAGGACGGACGTCCGGTCGAGGTGTCGGACGACGGTCGCGCCGTCATGAAGCTCGAGGACATTGCCGCGATCGTCCATGACCCCGAGCTCGATCCGGACCTAGTGGAGGCGGCGGGTGCGGCCGCGCGGCTCGCGCTCCACAATGCCCGGCTGCAGGCTGACGTGCGCGCCCAGCTCGGCAAGGTGCAGGAATCGCGACGGCGCATCGTCACGGCGGGTGACGAGCAGCGCCGCAGGATCGAGCGAGACCTCCACGATGGTGCGCAGCAACGGCTCGTCGCACTCGCGCTGGAGCTCAGGTTGGCGCAGCGTCAGCTAGGTCGGGACGCCGACCCCGAGCTCGAACGGATCCTGGCCGACGCCGTGGACGAGCTCCAGCTCGCGGTTGAGGAGCTCCGCGAGCTCGCGCGCGGAGTCCATCCTGCAGTTCTCACCGAGGAAGGGCTCGCCGGCGCACTGGAGTCACTGGCCGGCCGCACGCCGGTTCCGGTCCGGATCGAGTGTGCACCCGAGGAACGCTTGCCCCCGGAGATCGAAGCTGCCGCCTATTTCGTCGCCTGCGAGGCGATCGCCAACGCGGTCAAGCATGCACAGGCCACCGCGATCCGCGTGAGCGCCGATCGCCGCAACGGCCGCCTCGTGATCGAGGTCGAGGACGACGGAATCGGCGGCGCGCGCGAAAACGGCGGCTCGGGGCTACGAGGACTCGTCGACCGGGTCGAGGCTCACGGCGGCACGCTCCGCGTCGAGAGCGAGCCGGGACAGGGGACACGCGTGATCGGGGAGCTGCCGTGCGCGCAGTAATCGCCGACGACTCGATCCTCCTGCGAGAAGGCGTCGCCCGCGTCCTGAGCGATGCCGGCATCGAGGTGGCCGCCAGCGTGGGGAACGCCGACGCCTTGCGTCGCGTCGTGGCGACCGAGAAGCCCGATGTGGCGATCGTCGACGTACGGATGCCGCCGACCCAGACGGACGAGGGCTCGCGGGCCGCCGAAGCGATCCGCGAACGGCATCCCGAGGTCGGGATCCTCATGCTCTCCCAGGTCGTCGAAGCGCACACGGCATTGCGTCTCTTCGGCGAGCGCCCTGAAGGCTTCGGCTATCTGCTCAAGGACCGGGTGCTCGAGATCGACGACTTCGTCGAGGCCGTCAAGCGCGTCGCCCGCGGCGGGACGGCGATGGATCCGCAGGTCGTCTCGCAGCTCGTCGGCAAGAAGAGGAAGGACGACCCGATCGACGAGCTCAGCCCGCGCGAGCGCGAGGTACTGGAGCTGATGGCCGAAGGGCGGTCGAACGCAGGTATCTGTGCGAAGCTCTTCCTCAGCTCGAAGACGGTCGAGACGCACGTGAGCTCGATCTTCAACAAGCTTCGGCTCGCACCGGCGCCGGATGATCACCGTCGCGTCCTGGCCGTTCTCGCATATCTCCGCGCAGCGGGCTAGGAACTAACCTGTCGCCGGGTGGAGCCCGACGCCGTAGAGATCCGTGTTCTCGGCTGCCTGATCGAGAAGCAGCGCACGACCCCCGACGCCTACCCGCTTTCTCTCAACTCGCTCCGGCTCGCGTGTAACCAGACAACGAACCGCGATCCGGTCGTCGTCTACGAGGAGCGAGAGATCAAGGCAGCGCTCGAACGATTGTCCGATCGCGGCTGGGCGCGGTTCGCGAGCGGCGCCGGCAGCCGCGCGCTCAAGTACCGCCACCTGTTCGACGAGGCCTTGTCGCTCTCCGAGGCGGAGATCTCGCTGCTCGCCGTCCTGATGCTGCGTGGCCCGCAGACGGTGGGCGAGCTGAAGCAGCGCAGCGAACGTCTGCACCGGTTCGAGTCCACGGCTGAGGTCACTCAAGTCCTCGAAGGGTTGGCCGGCCGTGAGCTGGCGGCGGAGCGCGAGCGGCGGCCCGGACAGAAGGAAGAGCGCTGGGCGCAGCTGCTCGGCGGCGCGACCGATGAGGCGCCGCCTGCGACGGTGCCCGCTACGTCACCGCCTGCACCGGACGACCGCCTCGGTGCGATCGAGGACAGGCTCGCGCGCCTCGAGCGCATGTTCGAGGAGTTGGAGGCCAGGCTCGCGCATGAGCCCTAGCCGGGCCAGGCCGTCGCGAGCTTCGCGCGCGTCTCCCGCAGATGCTCCGGCAGAACCTTCACGTCGGCGAGCACCGGCATGAAGTTGGTGTCGCCGCCCCAGCGAGGGACAACGTGGAGATGCACGTGGTCGACGATCCCTGCTCCCGCTACTCGACCGAGGTTCCAGCCGACGTTGTAGCCGTGCGGGCCGTAGAGCTCCCCGAGCGCTCCCATGCCGGCGGAGGCGAGGCGGTGCAGCTCGAGCACCTCGCCGTCGTCGAGCTCGCCGTACTCGCCCACGTGACGCACCGGGGCTGCCATGAAATGTCCGGACGAGTACGGGAACTTGTTCAGCAGGACGATGCCCTTTTCGCCGCGATGGACAACGAGCTTCTCCTCGTCGTCGCCCGTGACCGCCGAGCAGAAGACGCAATCGGTTTCCTCGTCGGCGGACTTGATGTATTCGAGGCGCCAGGGCGCCCACAGCTGCTTCACGCAGCGAGTCTAGATCGGCTCATCAGTGGACTCGACGCGGACGGGCTCGGTCTCGAGCCTGCTGCGAAGCGCGGCGAGATACATCACAGAGACGACCATGCCCAGCATGAGAAGGAGGGAGAAGGTGAGAAGGAGCGCCTGGAGCGTGAGCATGTCGTGAGGAGAACGTTCGACTCACGAGTTCGGGTGCGCGCCGCGGACTCCTTCCGGGTCCCTACGGAATCGCGACCGCGGCGGTGAATCGTCCGGCGCCGCCCGCGACGAACCTGGCCGAGACCGTGCGCTGGCCACACACGAGCCCGGCAGACAGCGTCGACGACAGCCGCTTGACCTCAGAGGGACCGGTGAGCCGGAGCGTCGAGCCGTTCGGACCGCGTAGCTGCGACGCGAAAACACCGTCGAGAGGCGTCTTGAAGGTGAAGGTCCTCGACTGGCCGCGGCGCGTGAAGCGACCCCTCCAGCGCTTGACGACGTCGTCCTTCCACGGCTTGAGCACGTCCTGCTCGATGGCGGCGAGTGCCTCGGGGTTCGGCGCGAACATCGGGTCGTAGCCCCAGGCAGGCTCAGACAGACCGAGCTTCACCATGTTCAGGTGCATGAACGACTCCGCGAACGACTCGCCCGGATTCTGGAAGTAGTGCTCGGCCTCGTCGCCGGGGAACGCCTGGCCCGCGAACGTCTTGGCGCAGACGCCTTCATAGGTCGCCCAGCGCTTGGTTCCGTACGTAACGGCCGGCCACGGGTCGTTCACCCGGTTATTGGCGACGTGGTGGCCGTACTCGTGCGTCACGACCTGCTCGACTGTGCTCCACTGCGTGTCCTCGCCGATCGTGATGATCTCCTGCGTGTCCGGGAAGTAGCAGCCGTCCGCCTCCTGCGCGTAGCAGAGGAGCCCGACCTCGGCGGGCGGGGCAAAGTAGATCTTCACGCCCGAGATCTCCGAGCCGTGCACGAGGCCGCCGACGAAGTCGGCCGCGGCCTGGTTCACCGACTCGTCGACCGGGTAGTAGCGCGACGAGTAGATCGTCACGTGCGCGCCGCTCTTCGATGTGTAAACGCCGCCCCACGCGCCGGGCTGTGCGGCCAGGCGCCTGGCGACCTTCGAGTAGACGATCCTCGAGCGGACGTGACCGAGCCCCTGAGCGAGACCCGCGATGCTGAGATGCTTTTCGCCCGTGGCTCGCCCGGCCGCAGGCGCAGCGCTCCCGCCCGCAAGCGCGGCGGCGACGACGACGAGCAGAGCGAGACCCCTGCGCCCGAACGGCCCGGACATGGTCGTCTTAGTCGGCCGCGACCGCGACCGCGCTAGATGACTCGAACGAGGGAGGTCCTCGGAGCCAGCGCTAGATTCCGGGGCCGAAAGCGAAGCTGCAGGCGCGCCTCGGAAGACTGGACCTGCCCGCGACGCGAACGGTGCTCTCCACGTCGCTCAGAGTGGACACGGAGTCGTCGGATCTCGCGGCCGCTGCTCTTGAGGAGGCTCGCACGGCGCTAAGCCGGTCCGCTGATCTTTTTTTGTGGTTTCGTCGCAGTCCTGGGTGGGCGCCGCTCGAGTGCGTCAGCCTCATCGCGGAAGACGACGCCGGCACGTCCAGAACGCGGGGGTGGCCGCCCGGGAGATGGGAGGGCTCTCACTCGCCCATGCTCTCTCGCTTTGCGAACTACTTGCGAACACCGATCCGCCGGTCACGAGCGGGCGGCTCGGCGCCGCCGACCTGCCCGATCGTGACGCTCTCCTGCGCCAGGCAGAGGTTGCTGAGGTCGCCGACGAGTGCAATTGTGGCTGCGCTTCAATCGGTCTGTGCATTGACCGGCTCCCTTGCGCCGCAAGCTCGCCAAGATCTTCCATTCGACCTGGTCACCGCTCACGCCGACGATCTGCAGCTTGTGAATCGGCGTCAGCGCCTCACCGTCGTGGGAGACGACCTCACCTTCGACGAGAGCCTTCCTCTACCGGACGACCTCGAAGGGGTGATCGGCTTGATCCTCTTCGTCGAGGACGGCTGGATCCGCGGCCTCGAAATCTGGAGCGCGAGTGCCTTCCGCAACCCCGAAGTGTTTCCCACCGGCCGACGTTTTCGGTTCCCCTGAGGTCAGAACGCCCTCCTAGCCACAGCGGGCCGACGATCCGCGCCGCACCGACAGGTAAGCAATTTGGAAAAAAAGGCGCAGGAGGCTTTCGTAGCTCGCCGCGTGGCTGGCACACTCCACCGATGAACGCGCTCTGGACCACGCTCCTGCTTGCCACTCCCTGGCTCGCGGCGATCGCTTACACCTGGTCGCGAGCTCCGCGCATGGACGGCCCGCCACCGTCGATGGCGGATCGCACGCGAGAGCGTCTCTGGGCGTAAAGCCTTAGCGCCCCCGGCCACCCGTTCCGCTCTGGCTCCGGCACGGAGCCCGAGGCAGAAGCAGGGAAGCCGAAGCCGAGGACACGCAAGACGAGCACAGCGAAGAAGTCGACCACCCGCAGGGCCGCGACACGGAAGCCCCCGACCGGCGTCGTAGTTGAGAAGTAGATGCGCGAGGACCCAAAAAAGCAAAGAAGGAAGCGCGCAGAGCTGACAGCGTCCCCAAGCTGTCTACGCCCAAACGCGCTTCCCAGGGCAAAAGCCCGGAGCCGCAGCGCCAGGGTTCAGCCGAAAAACAGTCTTCCTGCGAAGCGCGCACGGCGCAATGGGCCGTTCGGCCCATCTATTACACGTCAACGGGCCCACGAAGAGAACTCGTGAAGCGGCACATTGAGGGAAGAGCGGCGGTCGAAACTTGCCGTAGAAGGAACGGCCCAGCCGCTTGGCTAGGCCCTTCTGTTCAGAGCCAGCCCTTGTACTTGAAAAAGCCGATCATCCCGGCGATCGTGGCGATCATCAGGCCCGCAATCGCCCAGAAGGCGGCGTGCGTGTGCTCGCCCGGGAACAG
>JBKOWS010000046.1:0-64669 GCA_046724565.1 Actinomycetota bacterium
GCACGCAGTGCGACCTCCTCATCCGGGACGGCACGATCTACGACGGAAGGGACGGACCGCCTTTCGCAGGCGACGTCGCGATTCAAGGCGATCAGATCGTCGGCGTCGGCCCGCCGCGCGGCTGGATCGGGCGCGACGAGATAGACGCGAGGGACCTGGCGGTCTCGCCCGGCTTCGTGAACATGCTCAGCTGGGCGAACGAGTCCTTGCTCGAGGATGGTCGGGCTCAAAGCGATCTCCGGCAAGGCGTGACGCTCGAGATCCTCGGCGAAGGGACGTCGATGGGCCCGCTGAACGGGGCGATGAAGGAGGAGTTCGCCGCACAGTCGTTGCTCGGGCTGCGGGCGGAGTGGACGACGCTCGGCGAGTACCTCGACTACCTGGCCGAGCACGGAGTCGCCCCGAACGTTGCCTCGTTCGTCGGCGCCGAGACGGTCCGCGTGCACGAGCTCGGTGCGGAGGATCGTCCGCCGACGAAGGAGGAGCTGATACGGATGCAAACGCTCGTGCGCCAGGCGATGCGCGAAGGCGCGGTCGGCGTCTCGTCGGCTCTCGTCTACGCGCCGGGCTTCTACGCGGACACGCAAGAGCTGATCGCGCTCGCGCAGGCTGCGCGCGACGAGGGCGGCATGTACATCTCCCACCTGCGTAGCGAGGGCAACCGGCTGCACGAGGCGCTCGACGAATTTCTCACCATCGCGCGCGAGGCCCAGGTGCGCGCCGAGATCTACCACCTGAAGGCCGCCGGCTCGTCCAACTGGGGCAAGCTCGATCGCGTGGTGGAGCGCGTCGAAGATGCGCGGCGCGCAGGTCTGCCGATCAGCGCCGACATGTACACCTACACCGCGGGCGCGACGGGCCTGAACGGTGCGATGCCGCCATGGGTGCAAGAGGGCGGTTTCGAGGCGTGGCGGTCGAGACTCTCGGATCCCGACATCCGGCCGCGCGTCGAGTACGAGATGAGGACCGACGCTGACGACTGGGAGAACATGTTTCTGCTCGCGGGGCCCGAGAACATGCGTCTCCTGGCTTTCCGCAGCGATGAGCTGCGTCCCCTGACCGGGCTGACGCTGGCCGAGGTTGCGGCAGCGCGCGCGACCTCACCGGCACAGACCGCGATGGACCTCGTCGTCGAGGACGAGAGCCGCGTCTCCACTGCGTATTTCACGATCTCGGAGGACAACCTCCGCCGCGAGTTGCAGCTTCGCTGGGTGACCTTCTGCTCTGACTCCGCCGCTCCAACCGCCGACGGAGTGTTCTTGCAGTGGAGTACCCACCCACGCGCCTACGGCAGCTTTGCGCGTCTGCTCGGAAAGTACGTCCGTGAGGAACAGGTGGTCGCGCTCGAGTCGGCGATTCACCGACTCACAGGGCTGCCGGCTCGCAATCTCGGGCTTGCGGACCGTGGTCTCGTCGAGCGCGGCTACCACGCGGATCTCGTGGTCTTCGACCCAGATCGCATTCAAGACCACGCGACGTTCGACGATCCTCACCGGTATGCGACCGGCGTGCGGGACGTCGTCGTCAACGGAACGCCAGCGTTGCGTGACGGTGAGCCGACCGGCGCACTGCCCGGGCGTGTTGTTCGGGGGCCGGGTTGGCGCGTGGACTAGGAGGAACGCCGGAAGATCTCCGCCGCCGCGCGGTGAAACCCGTCGGGTAAACCGGCTGCGGCGAACGTCGCGGCGATCTCCTCCATCTCACCGATCCACCGCCAGCCCTTCGATGCCGCTGAACGTTGCGCGCGGGACAACGTCTCCGGAAGCTCCGGGAGTGACAGCCGCCATTCGTCGCTGAGCACCGCCTCGACTCCCTCCGACTCTGCGACCGCATGGCTCGCAAGCAGGAGCGCAGCGGTTCCTTTCGTCCAGGCGGCGTAGATCATCTTCACCGCCGATGCAGCTCCGACGGTTTCGGAAACAACGCGCGCGTCGACCGCCGTGTTCGCGAAGAGATCCGCGACCATCCGAGCAGCAGATCCCGACAGGTACAGGCGTGTCGTGCCGGGTGAGGTTGGAGGAGGCCCGATGATGCCGCCGTCGACGAAGGTCGAGTCACCGCGCTCTGCCGCAATCGCACGGGCCGTCTGGGGCGCAATCGCGTTCGCGTCGACGAACAAGCCCGGCGAGCCCTGCACCGCTCGGGCCACCTCCCGTGCGGCGTGGGGCGGACACACCGAGATCAGCACCTCGCTTCGTGTCGCGAGCGCGTCCACCGTCACCACGTCGCGGAGGCCGGCCGACGACGCTCGCTCCAGTGTCGCCCCGGTTCGGCCGGTGGAAGCCCAGAGGACTTCGTGCCCGCCGTCGCGGAGGGCCTGTCCAAGGGCTGCGCCCATCTCTCCGGGATGCAGAAGGCCGACCGTCGCCATCGATCCGACTATTCCATTCGTTCGCCGATGCGCGTGCCGGCCTTCCCCGTGAGCGCCGATTCCAGGGCGTCGAAGTTGGTGATCAGCGTCTCGCCTCCGAACGCTAGCGCCGACTCCACCTTCGGGCGCATCGAGCCCTCTGGGAGCTCCGGAAGCAGCGATTCCGCCTCTGCGGCAGACAGCTCGCGCAGCTCCTCCTGGCCGGGCATGCCGAAGTGACGGTAGACCGCCGGAACTTCGGTGAGGATCAGCAGCCGCCGAGCCTCGAGGTTGCGGGCGAGCAACGCCGAGGCGCGGTCCTTGTCGATGACTGCATCGACCCCTGCCAGTCTTCCGTTGCGCCTGACGACGGGGATGCCTCCGCCGCCGCAAGCGATCGCGACGACGCCGGTGTCGGCGAGCCGGCGGATCACCTCGAGCTCGACGACCTCGAGCGGCTCAGGTGACGGAACGACTCGGCGATATCCGCGATTCGCGTCGGAGACGAGCATCCAACCCCGCTCACGTTGGAGCTGCTCTGCCTGCTCCGCCGAGTAGAACGGTCCTATCGGCTTCGTCGGGCGGTCGAAGGCAGGGTCGTCCGCGGAAACGCGAACGTGAGTCAGGATGCAAGCCGGCTCACGGGCGTTCAGCGCCGGGCGAAGCTCCGCCGAGATGAGCGCACCGATCTCGGCTTGCGTCTGGGCGACGGCGAGCCAGAGCGGTAACGGCGGCGCCTCCTGGGCCGCGCGTTCTTGCCGGAGCAGCTCGTTGCCGACCTGCGGGCCGTTGCCGTGGGTGAGGACGAGGCCGGCTTCCGCGAGGAGCGGTCGTAGCGCAGCGACGGCGCGACGCAGATTCGTGAGCTGCTCGGCTGCTGTGCCTCGCTCGCCCGGCCGCATGAGCGCATTGCCGCCGAGCGCGACGACCGTGCTCACACCAGTGCTGCTTGCAGCAGTCCCTTCTCGGCGAGGACTTGCTCCAGCGTCGGCTCGCCCATCTCCTGCAGTTTGTAGGTGACCCGGAGCGCCGGCTTGTCCAGATCGATCAGGCGACGGAGGTCGACAGGCGTCCCGATCAGGACGAGGTCGACGTCGCATCGGTGGATGGTCTCGCGGAGGTCCTCCATCTGCTCGCGCCCATAACCCATTGCCGGCAGGAGCCTGCCTACATTCGGATAGTCCTCGAAGGTCTTCGCGATCGAGCCGACCGCGCAGCCCCGAGGATCGACAAGCTCCGCAGCTCCGTACTGCTTCGCGGCGAGAACGGCTGCGCCGTAGGTCATCTCGCCGTGCGTCAGCGTCGGTCCGTCTTCGACCGCGAGCACTCGCTTACCTCTGATTTCTTGCGGATGGCCTTCGACGTGGAAGGGCGAGGCCGCGAGCACGACGGTCGCGTTCTGCGTGTTGTCGTGGATCGAATTGAGGACGGCATCGATGCCCTCCTGCGTCGCACTGTCGATCTTGTTCACGACGCACACATCAGCCATGCGCAGGTTCGTCTCACCCGGGTGGTAGCGCAGCTCGTGTCCGGGACGATGCGGATCGACGACCACGATGTGGAGATCGGGCTTGATGAACGGCGTGTCGTTGTTGCCGCCGTCCCAGAGGATCACGTCCGCCTCGCGCTCCGCGGCCCGCAGGATTCGCTCGTAGTCGATCCCGGCGAACACGAGGTTTCCCTCGGCGAGATGGGGCTCGTATTCCTCGCGCTCCTCGATCGTCGCATCCGCGGCGTCGAGATCCTCGTAGCGCTCGAAGCGCTGCACCGCCTGCTTCGTCAGGTCTCCGTACGGCATCGGATGGCGCAGCACCGCGACGCGTTTGCCGGCCTGGCGGAAGAGCGCGGCGACATGGCGCGTCGTCTGGCTCTTCCCGGAGCCCGTCCGAACGGCGCAGATGGCAACCGACGGCTTCGGCGTCGCGAGCATCGTGTGGTGTGGCGAGATCAGGTGGTACGACGCTCCTGCGGCGAGCGCGCGCGAGCCGATGTGCATCACGTGCTCGTGCGTGACGTCCGAGTACGCAAAGACAACCGAGTCGATCTCGTGCTCGCGGACGAGTTCCTCCAGAGCCGACTCGGGGAGAATCGGGATGCCATCCGGATAGAGCGACCCCGCCAGCTCGGCGGGATAACGGCGATCGTCGATGTTCGGGATCTGCGTCGCGGTGAAGGCGACGACCTCGTACTCCGGACGGTCCCGGTAGACGAGGTTGAAGTTGTGGAAGTCCCGTCCCGCTGCCCCAGCGATCAGGACTCGAGTCCTGGCCATGCATAAAGCTTATTCATCCTGGCGGATGCCGCGCGAAAGCTCCGCTTTCGCTCGGAGTTGGGTACGGCGCTTGTCGCGCCTAACGCGCACGGGCGGAGCCCGTGCGCTCTTACGGGGCTGGTTCTAGCCGCCTGGATCGGTCCACGGGCGGCGGCGCCGAAGGGCGTCGCCGCCCGAGTGAGTCCGGCCTCCACTAAGGGCCGCTCCGCCTGCCCTTAGCTCCGGCCCGCTGTGGTGATGGTGGACGCGCGCTTCAAGCAGAACCAATCCCAGCCGGAGGGTAAGACCAGGCGAAGCCCGGGCTTAGCCGCAGGCGAACCGATCCGGGCGCGGCCGCCGAAGGCGCCCGCGCCCGCACGGAAGCGAACACCCTCCCGGCACCAACACCAAAAAGAGTGCGCGGGCTCCGCCCGCGCACGTTCACCGCGAAAGCGGCGTCCCCAAAACCCGAGCGAAAGCGTCAGCTTTCGCTAGGTGAGGACTTCCTTGACGCGGTCCGCCACCGCCTCCATCTCGAGGGTCGAGCCCGTGACCTCGTTCAGCATCTCCTCCGCCCGCATTCGCTGGCCCTCGCTCCACAGCTCTCTCAGCAGCGAGCCGGCGTCGCGGCTGGCGAACCACTTGGTACCGAACTTCTCCTTCAGATAGGCGCGCAGCTGCGCCTCGAAGGCCCAGGAGCGCAGGTAGGAGGAGACGTAGAAGCCCGAGTCGATGTCGGCAAGGTAGTTCGCCGGAGTGACCTCGATCTTTAGGGCGTCGGTGAGGAGCTCCGCGTAGCGGTCGCGCATCGTCGTTACGTCCTCGACGGCGTGGAACTCGAGCTCATAGAGGAGCTTCGCGGCGTACCGACGGACGAAATACAGCAGTCCTGTCGCGCCTTCGACCGCATAGTCGCCGGGACGCTTGAAGTCGAGCCGGCGGGTCAACCAGGCCGGCTCGTCCGTCAGATGCTGGAGCAGCATCGCCCAGCCTTCCGTGACTGCATTGTCGCCAAGGCGCTTCTCCTCCATCGAGAGATCGCGCGAGGTATGGGCGAAATGCTCGGTGTGCCCGCCCTCGTGGAAGAGAGCACGCCAGTCATCGGGTCCACCGATCGGCTGGATCACGAGGACGACACGATCGGGCACTTCGATCGGCGCGCAGAACGCGCGTGGGCTCTTGTTCGGCCGCTCGTCGAGATCGAGCGTGACGTTCTCCTGCGCGCTCAGGTCGATGCCGAGATCCTCGAGCGTGCCTTCGAGCGCGGGAACCATGCGGTCCGCCGGGAACTCGTCGTCCCACTCCGGCGCCCGGAACAGGCGCGGGACATCCCAGCGCTCCGCCTCCGCGAGGGACACGCCGACGCGGGTGCGGAAGAGCCTGTCCGCCCATTCCTCGTACAGCCTCTCCGTCCCCGCGAGAAACGCTTTGCACTGCTCCGCCAGCTCGTCGAGCGCGGAAGGAGGCAGCGCCTTGCGATAGAGCTCGAGATAGTTCGCGAACTCGAGCTCGCGCGCGCCACGCTGCACGACCTTGGCTGCGTCGAGATGCAATGGGTTCATGTGCTCGTCGAGGACATCGTTCGCCTTGGCGTCGAGCTCGCGGCGCTTGTCCCGGTCGGGCTCGTTCGCCAGCGCGGGACGAACCATCCGGTACGGGATCTCTTCTCCCTCGACCGAGACCTGGAGCTCGGACTCGAGCTGCGCGAGCTTCTCGGCGTGGTCTCGGGTGAGGTCGCCGAAGTACCCCTCGCAAGCGAAGCGCCAGAGCTCGCGGATCCGGGCGCCGCCGTTCACTGCCAGGCCGATCGACCGGACCTGGTCGAGCTCGGTCAGGTTTGCGTGACGCTCGTAGATCGGCGCCAGATCGAACGTCTCCTTCAAGCCGGCGTAGTGGAGATAGAACTCCTCGTCCAGCTCGGCGATGAACCGGTCGGCCTGCTCGCGGTACGCGTCGAGCTCTCGGTCGGAGGGCGGAACCGCGAGCATCCGCCTAGGCGCCGACTCGGCGGCGCCGGATAGAGGTCGTGCGAGTCTTTGCTCGCGCGGCCGTCCAACACAGCATCGTGGCTCGATTCCTCGTCGCCTCCACGGGCATCCGCCTAGGCGCCGACTCGGCGGCGCCGGATAGAGGTCGTGCGAGTCTTTGCTCGCGCGGCCGTCCAACACAGCATCGTGGCTCGATTCCTCGTCGCCTCCACAGGCATCCGCCTAGGATACGCAGCGGTGCTTGAGATCCGGCTCAAGACGGACCGCCGTACGCAACTCGTGGACATCACGAGACAGGTGCAGGAGGCGGTGACTTCCGCGAACGGCGCTGCGGCGGCGCTCGTCTACGTCCCACACACGACTGCCGGCGTCACGATCAACGAGGGCGCGGATCCGGCGGTGGCACGCGACCTCGAGTCGGCACTGGAGAAGGTCGTCGACGACCACTGGGAGTGGAAGCACGTCGAGGACCCGGACGGGCCGAACGCGCCGTCGCACATCCGTGCGTCGCTGATGAGCCCGCAGATCCTGGTGCCGCTCGACGACGGCAAGCTCGCGCTCGGCACCTGGCAGGGGATCTTCTTTTGCGAGTTCGACGGCCCGCGCGAACGGAAGGTCTACGTCACCCCGCTGAGCTAGACGCGCCCCAGTCCTCCCACGGCGGCCTTCGACCCGGAGCGGTTCCCCAGTAGTCGTGCTGGTCCGCGACCCGGCCCTCCTCGTCGAAGCGGAGGACCGAAGCGCCGGCAAGCGAGACGAGCTCACCGCTCTCGACCACGATGGCCCACCACTCCACGACGGCGCGGTTGCCTGAGACGAGAGGCTCGCCCATCCACACCTCCGGCTCTCCTTCCTCCTCGGCGTATGCCCAGCTCGCGTACTCGAGCGGCGCTTGCGGTTCGCGGAAGGGGTGCGACCGGAAGACGGCGTCGGGCGCGTAGACCGGGGCGAGCAGCCCGGCATCCTTCGCGCGCCACGACCGCGTCCACGCGTCGATCCAGGCCAGCGCGCTTGCCTCGACGTCCACGGCCGGATCGTACGGTCTCCCGCACTACAGGACACCGGCTCGCCGTCTTCCACTGCCGTCCTCCCGACTGCCAGTGTGTGGCGAAGACCCCCGAAGGCCAGGAGGCCCGATGAAGACCGAATCCTTGGTGCTGCCGCACGACCCGGGTTGGAACGAAGCCCGGCGCGCGTGGAATCTGGCAGTCGACCAGCGTCCCGCGGCAGTCGCAATTCCCGAGACCGCCGATGAGGCTGCGGCCGTCGTCCGCTGGGCACGCGCGCGCGGTCTTCGCATCGCGGCGCAGGGAACGGGACACGGCGCTTCGGCGATGGGCTCGCTTGCGCACACCGTGCTCGTGAAGACGTGGGGCATGCGCGGCATCGAGATCGATCCGGACGCTCGGCGGGCGCGCGTGGAGGCGGGCGTCCTGTGGGCCGAGCTCAGCGACGCGGCTGCGAAGCATGGCCTGGCTGGACTTGCGGGGACCTCGCCGGACGTCGGTGTTGTGGGCTACACGCTCGGCGGAGGGCTCAGCTGGCTCGGAAGACGGCACGGACTGGCCGCGAACAGCGTCACCGCGGTGGAGCTCATCGATGCGGACGGCGAGCAGGTGCGCGTCGATTCGGAGAACCAGCCGGACCAGTTCTGGGCCCTTCGCGGAGGCGGAGGCGCCTTCGGCCTCGTCACCGCACTCGAGTTCGAGCTCTATCCGATCCCTGACGTCTATGCGGGCGTGCTCTTCTTCCCTGCGGAGCGCAGCGCGGAGGTCCTGGGCGCGTGGCGGCGCTGGATCGAGGACATGCCCGATGAGCTGACCTCGGTCGGACGCCTCCTCAACTTCCCGCCTCTCCCGGACCTTCCCGAGCACCTGCGCGGTCGCTCGTTCGTCGTCGTCGAGGCCGTCTATCTCGGGGACGAAGAGTCGGGAGTGGAGCTCCTTCGGCCCATCCGGGAGCTCGGACCGGACCTGGACACGGTGGCGACGATTCCTGTCGAGCAGCTGAGCAAAGTCCACATGGATCCCGAGCATCCGGTCCCCGGGGCTGGAGACGGCATGCTCCTGTCGGACTTTCCGGAGGAGGCGATCGACTCGCTCCTCCGTCTGGCCGGCGCGGGCTCGGGCTCGCCGCTTTTGACGCTCGAGGTGCGGCACCTTGAAGGCGAGCTCGCTCGCCCGAGGCCCGCCAACGGCGTGCTCAGTTCGCTTGAGGCCCGCTTCGCCGTATTCGCGGCCGGCATCGCGGCAACGCCGGCGATGGCCGCGGCGGTGCGTGCCCACGTGGAGCTCGTCCAGGCCGCCCTGGCGCGATGGGACTCGGGCCGCGACTACCTCAACTTCACCGAACGGCGAGAGCGCGGTCAGCGCTTCTTCGGGCCCAGGTCCTTCGCCCGGCTGCAGGCGGTGAAAGCGGAGGTTGATCCGCAGGACGTGTTCCGGTCGAACCATCCGATCCGCGTGCCCGCCTCGCGGGTGCGGAGGGCTGCCTAGCGGCCAACGCCGGGTTTACGCAGCCTTAACGGCGACGCAACGACGGGCGACTACAACGCGTGTGACCGACCCCGGGAAAGGTCATGCGCAAGTCGCTCGTCTTCGTCGCCGTACTGGTTGCTTTGTCGGCGGTCCTCGTCGGCGTTTCGGCGCGGATGACGCCGGCCGGGACCCAACGTAAGCCGGTCGCCGCCCCGGCCGGGATCCACAAGATCAAGCACGTCGTCGTGATCATGCAGGAGAACCGCTCCTTCGATCATTACTTCGGCACGTATCCGGGGGCGGACGGATTTCCCCGTACGGCAAGCGGCGTGTTCGCAGTCTGTGGTCCGGATCCCGCCAAGGGGGATTGTCAGCGCCCCTACCACGACACGCGCGATCTGAACTCAGGCGGACCGCACGGCGAGGCGAATGCAAGTGCGGACGTCAACCGCGGGAAGATGAACGGCTTCATTGCCCAGGCGGAGCTCGCTACGCACAAGGGCTGCACGAAGGATCCAAACGATCCGATCTGCTCACAGCGCGCGAGCGATCCCGACGTCATGGGCTACCACGACGGGAGCGACATCCCGAACTACTGGGCCTACGCTCGCAACTTCGTCCTGCAGGACCACCTGTTCGAGCCGAACGCCTCGTGGAGCCTGCCCGCCCACCTCTTCATGGTCTCGGAGTGGTCGGCGCGATGCTCACGCGCGGGAGATCCAATGAGCTGCGTGAACGCGTTGCAGAATCCGGCGTCTCCGAAGGGGCCGGGTACGCCCGACTACGCGTGGACGGATCTCACCTATCTCCTGTACAGGCATCACGTCACCTGGCGCTACTACGTCTTCAGCGGAACGGAGCCGGACTGCGAGGACGACGCCATGGTCTGCGAAGCGATCAAGCAGAGTGCGGCGACCCCGGGCATCTGGAATCCGCTCCCGTACTTCGACACGGTCAGAGAAGACGGGCAGCGCGGGGACATCACGTCCGTTTCGAAGTACTTCAACGCGGCCCGCTCGGGCGAGCTCCCGGCTGTCTCCTGGATCGTTCCGACGGGGTCGGTCAGCGAGCACCCGCCGGGTCTCGTCAGTGCCGGGCAGGCCTACGTCACGCGACTCGTGAACGCCGCGATGCGCGGGCCGGAGTGGAAGTCGACGGCGATCTTCCTCGCGTGGGACGACTGGGGTGGCTTCTACGACCACGTGACGCCGCCGAGCGTTGACCGCAACGGCTACGGCCTGCGCGTTCCGGGCATCGTGATCAGTCCCTACGCGCGCAAGGGCTTCATCGATCATCAGACGCTCAGCTTCGACGCATACGCAAAGTTCATCGAAGACGATTTCCTGGGCGGGGAACGGATCGATCCGCGGACCGACGGCCGACCGGATCCACGGCCGGACGTGCGCGAGAACGAGCCGATCCTCGGCACGCTCGTCCGCGACTTCGACTTCGCGCAGAAGCCGCGGCCACCGCTCCTCCTCGATCCGCATCCCCACACCGACTTGCGGTGAAGAAGTGGCTACGCTCAACGCGTGGCTGCCCCGGTCGCTAGAGACCAGGAGCTGGAGCTCCGGATCGACTCCCTTGCGTACGGGGGTAACGGCGTCGCCCGGCTGAACGGCTTCGTCGTCTTCGTCCGGCGTGGCCTTCCCGGCGACACCGTGCGTGCGCGCGTGACCAAGGTGCAGCGGCGGCACGCAGAAGCGCTCGCGACTGAAGTGCTCCGGCCGAGCCCTCTTCGCGTCGACGCTCCGTGCCAGCATTACCCGGCGTGCGGAGGCTGCCGTTTCCAGGACCTGGCCTACGAGGCGCAGGCGGAAGCGAAACAAGCGCAGGTCGAGGATGCGTTGCGGCGCATCGGCGGAATCGAGAATCCCGCGCTGGAGGCGATCCTGCCTGCAGAGGAGGTCTTCCACTACCGCAACAAGCTGGAGTACTCGTTCACACAGCTCGAGGACGGTCCCACGCTCGGCTTCCACAAGGCCGGTCGCTGGGACGAGGTGCTCGAGATCGAACGCTGCTGGCTGACGACTGACCTCGGAAACGCGATCCGCAATGCGGTGCGCGAGTGGGCCCGCAGCGAGAGGCTCGTCGCGTACGACCAGGCCGAGCACACCGGCTACCTTCGGCACCTCGTCGTCCGCGAAGGCATGAACACGGGGCAGGTGCTCGTGCAGCTCGTCACCGGCCCGGGCGAGAAGTTCGAAACCGGTGGCTTCGTCGACGCGCTGCGCCGGTTTCCGGAGGTTCGCTCCATTCACTGGTCCGTGAACGAGACGGCGGCGGAGGTGACGAACCTGCCGACCCAGCTGCTCTGGGGTGACGAGGCGATCGAGGAGGAGCTGTGCGGCCTGCGCTTCCGCGTCCGGCCGAACGCGTTTCTGCAGACGAACACGCGCATGGCCGAGCGCATCTACGAGCTCGTCCGCGAATTCGCGGCCCTCGGCGGTGACGAGACCGTCTACGACCTGTACTGCGGCATCGGGACGATCGGTCTCGTGCTCGCACGCAATGCCCTGACCGTGTGGGGGATCGACATCTCGGAGGAGTCGATCGCGTGTGCACTCGAGAACGCCGAGCTCAACGGCATCGGCAACGCTGCCTACTTCGCGGGGAACGTGGGCCAGGCGCTCGAAGCGTTGCGTGACCGCAGCGGTGGAGCCGACGTCGTGGTCGTCGATCCTCCTCGTGCGGGCCTCGCCGGCAAGGCGCTCAAACGACTCGGCGAGATCGGGGCGCCGCGTATCGTCTACGTCAGCTGCAACCCCACGACGCTGGCGGGGGATCTCAAGCGCCTTCGCGGGGAGTACGGCTACGCCCTGCGGCGTGCGAAGCCGGTGGACATGTTTCCGCACACTCCGCACGTGGAGACGGTTTCGCTCCTCGAGCGCGACGCTTAGTAGCCGGGCCGAGCCGGGTCCAGATCAGATCGGCGTTCGCGAGCAGGAAGCTGAGTGCAAGCAGCGGCAGGGCCGGTAGCCCGCCGCGCCAAACCGCGGCGATCGCAAGCGTCCCGCCGAACGACAGTGTCATCAGCAACCACGTCAAGCCCGGACGCAGCGAGAACCGGGCGGCCGCCGCAAGGAACAACGCGAAGAACAGCAGGTCGGGCAGGCCCAGGTTCGCAGCGCCCGTCTCGCCGGGAATCGGGAAGGCAAACGAGAACGTCGTGAATACATGACGATGTTGGTTCACGATCACGTTCGTCGGCCCGTGCGGCGCGAAGACCGAGTACGCGTCGACCCACGGGATGATCACTGCGACGAGGACGACCCAACTCAGCGTCTCGAAGTAGCCGAGGAACCAGAAGCCGACGAAGGTGACCCCGAAGAGCTTGCAGAAGTTCTCCGGCGTGCTCCAGCCGGCGAGATGGCAGAGCAGAGCAAGCACCCCGAGCACAGCTGCCAGGGCGATCGTCCAGCGCCAGGTGCGGAGCGGCAGCACGAGCCAGACCAGTGCGAAGCAGGCCGGGATGAGCACCAGAGCGAGGAACGCGATGTCTCCCCACAGCGACGCGTTCCACAGACGATCGTGGAACGCGGAGTAGAGCGCGAGCGCCGCGAGGAGTGCTAGTGCCCCTGCCAGCGATACATGTTCGCCTCTGGCCCGCGACCGCATGGCGCAAGTGTCCACCCTCGGCCTTACCAAGGCTCTTTCAGCCTTGGCTGCGGCCGAGTGCGGCCCCTGGCTTGGCGCTCGCGACCGAGAGACTGAACGGCATCACTGGCAGAGGCACTAGTAGGGCGGCAGCTCGGCCCACCATTGGCCGAGTGGCTTGAAGGCGTTCCAAAACGTGGTCTTTGCCGGTGCTTCGTCCAGGGACGCGTCGATGTCCGGGACGACGAGCGCCTCAACGGTCGCGGTGAAACGCTGCAGCTCGCCTGGCTTGTACGCCACAGTGTCTGCGAGCGGAAACTCGACTGAGTTGAGGAAGCCGACCGCGCTCTCGCCCATCGGCACGATCAGCTTCGGCTGGACGATGTGGAGCTCACGGGTCAGGAACTGCCGCGACTCCTCTTCGTCGCCGCCCGCGAACTTGACGCAGTTCGTCCCGTACACGGACATCGGGTCGACGTGGAGGCGCTGCAACGACTTGAGGATCGCCTGGCCGGCTCGGCCGTAAAAGGCGACGCCTTCCTGAACCTCCGAGGGTTGCGGACGGTACTTGAGCAGCATGACGTCCGCGAGGGGATGGCCGGAGCCCATGACGGGCACACGCCCGCCGCCGGCCTGGGCCACCTCGTGCGCCAGATCGTTGATCTCGACGATGGCCTTCTGGAGGTACTTCTCGTAGATCTCGTCGGTCGCCGGCACGCCTCCACCAGTTTCGGGACTAGCGAACGCGTTCCTTGGCCTGGGCCATCCACTTGAGGCCCTGGAGGTAGACGAGAGAGCGCGGGCGCCGGAGGATCTGGGCCGACCGCAGGCTGAGCAGGAACTCCTCCGGCCCGTCGAACGCGCGCATCCGCACGGCGCCGGTGCCTACGCCCTGCAACACGTGAGCGTCCGATCCCGCGCCCATGGTCAGGTTGTACTTGCGGGCGAACCGCAGCGCCTCGTCGTTGTACGCCTCGAAGAGAAGCCTCGCGTTGTAGACCTCGAAGACGTCGATGTCGACGAGATGCTCGCGCAGCGTCGCTGGGTCGGCGATCGCGTGCATGCGGTCGAACGGGTGCGGTAAGTAGACCAGCCCGTCCTGTTCCTTGATCGCGTGCACCGTGTCTGCGAACGATAGGGCGCGTGGAATCTCCTCGCGGAGGAACAGGCCGATCACCTCGCCCTGCCCATCGGTCTTGATTTCCTCTCCCGGGATCACGATCAACTTGTGGTCGCTGGCAAGGGCAGCGGTCTCGAGCGCGCCGCCGAACACGTTGTGGTCGGTCACCGCGATCGCGCCCAGGCCGACTGCCTCCGCGTGCATGATCAGATCCGCCGGGTCGACCGCGCAGTCGGGCGACCAGTTCGTGTGCATGTGCAAGTCGGCCACGATCCAGTCCCGGCCGGCCAGCGGCTCGGTCTCCCGTTCGGGCAGGTGTCGTCGCTTCGTCAGCGAGCGGTAAAGCTCGTCTAGCTCCCCGGCGACTGTTCCAAAGCTCTGGCTTGCGGCTTCGCTTCGCGCCCTCTCCGCCTTGCGCTGCCGGAAGTCACCGTCCTCGGCCAGCCGGGATACCTCTGCACCCGCAAGCTCCGGCTGCTGCCGGGTTCCCGGCGGGGCGGCGATTGCGCAGCCGCAGGCCGAGGCCTCCAGTCGTACGCGTTCGAGCCCGGCCAGGGCCGGAACGAACACGCTCGCCTCGGCGAGCAGCGGAGCACGTGCGACTCCGTCGCGTGCCGTGCGGACGTGCACGCGGTCGCGGAGAAGGCGAGGGATGGACGGTCGGCCCGCCAGCGGCTTCGTGCGCAAAAGGACGAGCTCCCAGTCCGTCAGCTCCTCGAGAGCACGGAAGGCCCCGCGCAGGAGCGCGCGCTCGTTGGGGCGCCACTCGAGCACGATCAGGTTCCGTTTGACGCCCGGCTGGAAAAGCGCGGGGTCTACGCCCTCACCGATCACCTGGTAGTGCCCGGGAAAGCGAGTCGTGGCTGCTTCCGCAACCGCCTCCGTCGTTGCGACGAGGGCGTCGAGCCGGCCCAGCAGGCGATCGCGTTGCACGCGCCCCGGCGGATAGCCGAGCCGCTCGGACGAGAGAAACGTCGCCACGGCGAGCGCCTGCGCGTCGCGGAGCGCGAGGTAGGAGAGCGACGGCAACCCCGGCTCGAACCCGTGCACGACGTCGAAGCGTCCGAGCGTGAGCGCCAGGGAGAGGTTCGCCCGGGCGCCGACCGGGACGCCGATCCGGCTACGCCGGGAGATCGGCACCGCCGGGCCGAGCACGACCACCTCGGCATCGAGTCCGTCGAGGAGAGCCCGCCGTCCCGCCGCCAGATCCCGCGCCCGGTTGGACGAGGCCAGGACGGTCACCTTGTGCCCGAGCTTCCGCAGCTCTCCCGCGATACCGGCTACGTGCTCGTTGACGTCGTGGGGCCGAGACCAGGCGAAGGGCGTGACGAGACAGATTCGGAGGCCCATCTGCTCTTCCGAGTGTAGTGCGGGCCCGTCGCACCTCGGAGAGGCTGGGGTCAGACCCCAAAAGTTCGCTGTAGACCAAGGGCCCAGACTCAGCGTCAAGCAGGCCGGATGACAATGTTTTCGTCGTCCCGGACCGGAATCTCGCGGTTGCCGAGGTGAATCGTGCGTCGGCCGTGCCTGACCCGCACAGCCACGACCACGGCGCCCGCGACCTCGCCCAGAACGCGTTGCGACGGCGTGGCCTCGGTAGGCGTCGCGACGAAGCGCTCCAGGATCGGCGTCAAGATCTCACCGAGGAGCGCCAGGATCAGCAGCACGGCGAACAGTTGCCAGCCATCGCCGTTCTCCCGCAGCACCATCGCGCTAACAACGAGCCCGGCAAGACCCGCGGCTGCTGCCGTCGCGGGGAACAGGCTGCGTTGTAGCTGCGGGGACCGGGTCATGAGGCGCGTTGTCGTCACGACGAGCAGGACGAGCGTCCAGATCAGGATCAGCCCGAGCACTTTCCAGTAGCCGTCACCGTGATGCTCTGCCCAGATCTGATCCGTCCAGAGCAAGAAACCGAGCGACGCGAGCGCGATGCCGAGCACACCGAACGGGCGGGCAAGGGACTGTTCGAGGCATGCAATCCCCGCGATCGCTGTCGAGCCGGCCACGAAGGCGGTCGCGAGCGTCGCGAAGATCTTCCCTTCGGTTTCCCCGAAGTCGCCGCTGAGGATCGCAGCGATCGCGACGAGCGCGGCGACGGCGACGAGTGTCGCCGCGCCGAGAAGGAAGATGCGCCGAAGCGACACGCCTACACCTTTTCGATCGCGGGCTCCTTCGCTTCCCGACCGGCGTTCTCCCGGATGAAGCTCTCCGTCGCCTCGTAGGCCTCGTCGTCCGGCACCTGCCGCGGCGGCGACTTCATCAGGTAGGAGCTCGGCCCCTCGAGCGCGCCAGCGACGCCGTTGTTCAGCGCCAACTTCGCGAGCCGCACCGCGTCGATGACGATGCCGGCCGAGTTCGGCGAGTCCCAGACCTCGAGCTTCAGCTCGACGTTCAACGGCACGTCGCCGAAGGACGAGCCTTCCATCCGGATGTACGCCCATTTCCGGTCCGTCAGCCACGGCACATAGTCCGACGGGCCGACGTGGACGTTCTTGTCGCCGAGGTCGTAGTCGAGCATCGACGTGACCGCGTTCGTCTTCGAGATCTTCTTCGACTCCAGGCGCTCGCGCTCCAGCATGTTGAGGAAGTCGGCGTTGCCGCCGACGTTCAGCTGCATCGTCTTGTCGAGACGAACACCGCGCTCGCGGAAGAGGGACGTGAGCACCCGGTGCGTGATCGTCGCGCCGACCTGCGACTTGATGTCGTCACCGATGATCGGCAGTCTCCGGTCTTCGAAACGGCGCTGCCAGTAGGCCTCGCGCGCGATGAACACCGGCATGCAGTTCACCATCGCGCAGCCCGCCTCGAGGACCTGCTCCGTGTACCACTTGGTCGCGGCCTCGGAGCCGACCGGGAGGTAGTTGACGACGACGTCCGTCTTCGTGTCGCGCAGGATCCCCACGACGTTGTCCGTCTCTCCCGGTGCCTTGGTCACGACCTGCGAGATGTACTTGCCGAGCCCGTCGTGGGTCATGCCGCGGGAGACCTTGACCCCCGTCGTCGGCACCTCGGCGAACTTGATCGTGTCGTTGGGGTCGGCCCAGATCGCGTCGGCCAGGTCCTTGCCGACCTTGTCGGTGGTCACGTCGAATGCCGCTGTGAACTCGATGTCGCGGATGTGGTATCCGCCGAGATTGACGTGCATCAAGCCGGGCACGAACTTGTCGTCCGGCGCGTCCTTGTAGTACTCAACGCCCTGCAGGAGCGAGTTGGCGCAGTTGCCGACGCCGACCAATGCAACGCGGACCCGGTCGTCGAGGCTGGCCTTGCCGTTCTGCTTCGCGTTCTCCTGAGCCATGAAGAGGTTCCTCCTATTGCATTCCTGCTATGCCGGCGGGCACGATAGCAGGTTTGCGATATGACGAGCTACGGAAGTCGGCCGGCGCTGGGGCCTGTGATGCCGCGGCCCTGGACGAACCGGCGGTACAGATACAGCAGGAGGATCGCGCCGAGCAGGGCGAAGACGAGGCCGCCGGCCGTCCCGAGCAGGACGTGCGCGATGATCCCGCCGATTAGTGACCCGCCGAGCCCGAGGCCGATCGTCGCGTACCAGGGCATCGGATCCGGACCGGGGAGAGCGAGCCGCGCGAGCGCGCCGACGATGAACCCCCAGACGATGATGGCGATGATGAAGATCAGCACGGCACCGTGAAGGCGGTCAGGCCCGGCGTTCGAGCGTTGCTCGCTCCCGCAGCTGCTTGCGGACGAACAGGATCCGCTGCAGGACGGTCAGCCACGCGGTGGCGGTGAGGAGCGCGATCGCGCCGACGAGGAGCCAGATCGAGATCGGTGCAAGCACGAGCCCGGCCGTGATCACGACCACGCGTTCGGCTCGTGAGCCAAGCCCAACGTCACCGCGCAGACCGAGCGCTTCGGCCTTCGCCCGTGTGTAGCTGACGAGGAACGAGCCGGCGATCGCCGCGATCGTCGCGGCAAGGGCAACGTCGTTGCCGTGCCGCGAGAAGATCAGCGCGATCGCGCCGAGCATCGCGCCCTCGCCGACGCGGTCGGTCGTCGAGTCGAGGAACGACCCGAACGGCGTCGTCTTTCCTCCGGCGCGGGCCAGTGCGCCGTCGAGGATGTCGAGGATCGATCCCAGCACGAAGATCAGCGCGGCCAACCAGTAGAAGAGCAGCTCGTTCTGGTACTCGAAGTAGGCGATGACGGCGGCGATGAGGCAGAGGGACACCCCAGCGGTGGTGAGCGCGTTCGGCGTGACGCGCGTGCGGGCGAGCCCCCCGATCGAACGGGCCGCGAGCGAGCGCGCGCCCGTCGTGTAGCCGTTCTTCATCCGCTGCAGAACGGCGGTCTCTCTCATGTGCACGCCCATCGCATTCCTGCTATGCGCCGAACTATAGCAGGCGTGCGATGAAGCTCTTCACGGCCCGGCGGTACGTGACGATGAGGGTGAACGTCGCGAGCACGATTCCGGCGAGCACGTCGAGCCAGAAGTGGTTGCCGGTCGCCATCACCGCGAACCAGACCCAGGCCGGCCAGAGGAGCCAGACGACCTTCCAGATCGGCCGGCGCACGGCGGAGGCCAGGATCACGCCCACGATCAGCGCGTCGGCTGCGTGCAGGCTCGGCATGGCGGCATAGGGATTGGATGCGAGCTCGACCAGGCCGCTGCCGTGGTTGAGCCCACCCATTTGATCGAGGGTGTCGCTGAAGCCGATCGAGGTGAAGAATCGTGGCGGCGCCGTGGGCAGGAACACGTAGCCGACGAGGCCGAGGACGTTGGCGAGCAGGATCGTGTTGCGGAAACGGGTGAAGCGGTCGTTCCGCCGGAAGTAGACCCACAGCAGCGCCAACCCGATCACGGTGAACTCGGAGTTCCAGTACGTCCATGAGACCAGTGTCTCCAGCACCTTCGACGACTGCGTCCACCCCTGCAGCGTCAGCTCTCCGAGTCCGGCGAGCCGTTGCTCGACGCCGATCACGCGCCAGCCGTTCGCGAACGCGCGGGTGGGATCGCGGTCTGCTACACCCCTGGCGATCTGGTACGCGGCCAGGAAGCCGAACCAGATGAGGAGCTGGTAGGCGAAATCCGCGTAACCACGCGGCATAAACCGTCTTCCGGCAGCAATGGCGGCGGCCATGATCTTCGAATTCTAAACGTCGAGGTGGCCGCTCGGGATTCCCCGAAAGGCGGGTCTATCCGCCTATTTGCGACATTGATCGCGACGCACGTACAAACCCTGGATCGTTAATCCGGTGTTTCAACTCTTTGTGTTGTACGGCGAAACGGATAAGGCGAATAAGCTCGTGGTCACTTGCTCCGTCCCGCATCGGCGTCTTCAGATCCCACTCACGTCGTGAGAAGAGGCACGTGCGGAGCTGGCCGTCCGCAGTGACACGAATCCGGTCGCAGCTCGAGCAAAACGGCTCGGAGACGGGATTGACGAAACCGAGCTCGCCGACGCCGTCGGCGAAGCGAAACCGCCGCGCGGTGGATGACGCTTTCGCCGGAACCTCGACCAGTGGCCCGTAGCGCTGCTCCACGAGCGCGCGGATCTCGGCGCCCGTCAGCACGTCGTCCTCGCGCCAGGCCTCGTCGGCGTCGAGCGGCATGAACTCGATGAAGCGGACAACATACGGCTTGCGCCGCGCCAGGTCGGCGAGGGCCGGGACTTCCGTCTCGGTGAATCCCTTGACCGCGACACAGTTGACCTTGATCGGGCTCAGCTGCGGATACCGCTCGGCTTCTTCGAGCCCGCGTAGGACCGCGTCGAGGGCGTCCCTGCGTGTGATCTCCGCAAAGCGGACGTGGTTCAAGGAGTCGAGCGAGACATTGATCCGCTGCAAGCCGGCGGCGACGAGTGGCCCGGCCAGTCGGTCGAGGAGGATCCCGTTCGTCGTCAGCGAGAGGTCGCGCACTTCGTCGATCTGCGCGAGCAACCCGACCAGGACGGGCAGATCGCGCCGCACAAGCGGCTCGCCGCCGGTCAGCCGTACCTCCTCGACGCCGAGTTGCGCGAGCACGCCGGCGAGGCGAGCGATCTCCTCGAAGGTCAGGATCTCGTCGCGGCGTAGCCACTCGAGCCCCTCGGCCGGCATGCAGTACGTGCAGCGGAAGTTGCACTTGTCGGTGACCGACACGCGCACCGATTTGATCTCGCGTCCCCAGGAATCCCGAAGCGGGTCCACGAGGTGAGCTTAGCCCACGGCTTTCGCGGGAAACCAGGAGACAATCGCGCGGTGCCGGCCCTCGTCGCACTCGTCGCCGTGACCGCCGTCTGGGGCGTGACCTTCGTCCAGGTCAAGGACGCGGTCGCGCTCTACCCGCTGTTCGCGTTTCTCGCTGTCCGCTTTGCGATCGCGACCGGCGTCCTCGCTGTTCCCGCCTGGTCGCGGGTTCGCGCTCTGGGCCGGGACGGAGGGGTCGGTGGCGTGCTGCTCGGGCTGCTGCTCGCCGCCGGATACGTCCTGCAGACGGCCGGTCTCGAACGGACGACGGTCTCGAGCACCGGCTTCATCACCGGCATGTACGTCGTGCTCACGCCCCTGCTGGCGCTCGCCCTCTTCCGCGCTCGCATCGGGCGTGCGGCCTGGGGAGGAGTCGTCCTGGCGACCGCCGGGCTGGCGATGCTCTCCGGAATCCACGGCGGCTCGATCGGTGGGGATCTCCTGGTACTCGCAGCTGCCGCCGTCTACTCGCTGCAGATCGTGCTGCTCGAGCGCTACGCCCCGAGGGTGGACCCGCTGGCCTTCACCTTCCTCGAGATGGCGGCGGCGTTTTCCGGGCTGCTCGTCGTCGCGGTCGCGCTCGGAGATCTCCACGCTCCGCGCGGCTGGACAGTCTGGGCCGCCCTGGTCGTCACGGGGGTCTTCGCCAGCGCCCTGGGCTTCCTTCTGCAGGCGTGGGCGCAGCGGCGAACGTCCGCCACCCGCACCGCCCTGGCGTTCTCACTGGAGCCGGTCTGGGCCGCCTTCTTCGGGTACACGCTCTCGGGCGACCGTCTGGGTGCTCTCGGCTGGGGCGGCTGCGCGGCGATCATGGCCGGCATCGTGCTCGCCGAGCCCGCGGCGGCGGCTGCTCTGGCCCGCCTCGTGCGGAGGAATGCCTAGCGGAGCCCGAACCTGGTTGATACGATCAGGCTTAGATTTTCTCAGTAGATCGACCTCGGAGGGTAATCAAGAGATGGCAAAAACACTAGGAATCGACCTCGGCACGACCAACAGCTGCATGGCCGTGCTCGAGGGGGGCGAGCCCACGGTCATCCCGAACGCGGAGGGCGGGCGCACGACCCCGTCCGTCGTTGCGTTCACGAAGGACGGCCAACGGCTCGTCGGCGCTCCGGCGCGGCGCCAGCAGGTGACGAACCCGGAGAACACGGTGTTCTCGATCAAGCGGTTCATGGGCCGCAAGTGGGACGAGGTCTCGGAGGAGATGACCATCGTTCCGTACGAAGTCGTCAAGGGCCCGAATGGCGATGCCCGCGTGAAGGCCGGCGGGAAGGAGTACGCCCCACCGGAGATCAGCGCGATGATCCTGCAGAAGCTGAAGGCCGACGCCGAGGCCTATCTCGGCGAGACGGTCGTCGACGCTGTGGTCACCGTCCCCGCGTACTTCAACAACGCGCAGCGCGAGGCGACGAAGGACGCAGGCAAGATCGCCGGTCTCAACGTCGTCCGGATCATCAACGAGCCGACGGCGGCGGCGCTCGCCTACGGCCTGGACAAGGAAAGCTCGGACCAGACGATCCTCGTGTTCGACCTTGGCGGCGGCACGTTCGACGTGTCGATCCTCGAGCTCGGCGAAGGCGTCTTCGAAGTGAAGGCGACGAACGGTGACAACCACCTCGGCGGCGACAACTTCGACAAGTCGATCGTCGACTGGATGGTCAGCGAGTTCAAACGCGACCAGGGAATCGACCTCTCGCAGGACCGGATGGCGCTCCAGCGTCTCTACGAGGCTGCGGAGAAGGCCAAGATCGAGCTGTCCTCGACGATGACCACGCAGATCAACCTGCCGTTCATCACCGCGACGCAGGAGGGCCCGAAGCACCTCGACCTCCAGCTCACTCGCGCGAAGCTCAACGAGTTGAGCGCGGATCTGCTTGCGCGCACAGTCGGCCCGACCGAGCAGTGCCTCAAGGACGCCGGCATCGACAAGTCGAAGATCGACCACGTCGTGCTCGTCGGCGGGATGACGCGCATGCCGGCCGTCGTCGACGAGGTCAAGGAGCTCATCGGCAAGGATCCGCACAAGGGCGTCAATCCGGATGAGGTCGTCGCGGTCGGCGCAGCGATCCAGGGCGGCGTGCTGAAGGGCGAGGTGAAGGACGTCCTCCTGCTCGACGTTACGCCACTGTCTCTCGGAATCGAGACCAAGGGCGGGGTCTTCACGCGCCTCATCGAGCGCAACACGACGATTCCGACGAAGAAGTCGGAGACGTTCTCCACTGCCGAGGACAACCAGCCGTCCGTCGAGGTCCACGTCTTGCAGGGCGAGTCCGAGATGGCGTCGTTCAACAAGACCCTCGGCAAGTTCCAGCTCGTCGGCATCCCGCCGGCGCCGCGGGGCATGCCGCAGATCGAGGTCTCGTTCGACATCGATGCGAACGGGATCATCAACGTCTCGGCGCGCGATCTCGGCACGGGCAACCAGCAGCAGGTCCGCATCGAGGGCGGCTCGGGTCTCAAGGAGGACGAGGTTCGGCAGATGATCCGCGACGCGGAGGCGCACGCCGACGAGGCGCGCCGCCTGCGCGAGATCGCAGACACGAAGAACCAGGCCGAGCAGCTCGCCTACCAGACGGAGCGTTCACTCAAGGACCACCGCTCGGCGCTCGATGAGTCCGACGCGTCGACGATCGAGGGCCGCATCATGGAGCTGAAGCAGGCGCTCGAGGGCGACGACGTCGGCGAGATCCGCGCGAAGACGGAGGCGCTGCAGGAGGCGTCGCACAAGCTCGCAGAGGCGGTGTACGCATCGGCTCAGCAGGCCCAGACGGCCTCGACCGGCGGCAATGGCGGCGGTACGGACGCCTCGGATGAGGAGGTCGTCGAAGAGGGCGACTACGAAGTCATCGATGAAGAGCAGGAGGCTCCGAAGGCGTAGCCATGACAGACGCCTCGAAGCGACACATCGATTCGCCGGCGGAGCCTTCCGTCCGCGATAGCGGACCGGTGGAGGGGGTTCGGGGGAACCGGGAGGTTCCCCCGGGTACCGCGGCCCGGTCCGAAGAGCAAGAGCAGGAGGAGCGCGTCGACATCGACGCGCTCCAGGCTGAGCGCGATCAGCTCTTCGACCGCCTGCAGCGGCTCGCAGCGGAGTTTGACAACTACCGCAAGCGCACCGCCCGGGAGCAGGCGACGCTCAGCGAGCGTGCAGGCGAGCGGCTCGTGAAGGAGCTCATCCCCATCCTCGACGACCTCGGGCGCGCGCTCGAGGCTGCGGCCGAGCACGAGGAGGCCGCGAAGCGGCCCGTCCGCGATAGCGGACCGGTGGAGGGAGTTCGGGGGAACCGGCAGGTTCCCCCGACGGCCCACGATGTGTTTGACGGCGTTCGCCTTGTTCACCGCTCGCTCGCCGACCTCCTTGCGAAGCAGGGACTGTCGGAAATCCAGACGGACGGCAGGTTTGATCCTCACCTCCACGAGGCGCTCCTCTCCCAGCCGTCGGATCAGGAGGAAGGGACGGTCATCGAGGTCGTCCAGAAGGGCTACAAGCTTGGTGACAAGGTGCTGCGGCCCGCGCGTGTTGTTGTGGCGGGTCCTCAGATCGAGGACAAGTAATGGCGACGCTCTACGACACGCTCGGCGTGAAGAAGAGCGCGTCGGCGGAGGAGATCAAGAAGGCCTACAGGAAGCTCGCCGCGCAGTATCACCCGGACCGCAATCCCGGCGACACTGCGGCCGAGGAGAAGTTCAAGGAAGTTCAGAACGCGTACGACGTGCTCTCCGACGACGAGAAGCGGAAACAGTACGACCGCTTCGGGTCGACGAATGGCAGGCGTGGCCCCGATCCGAGCGACTTCAACTTCGGCGGCAACTTCAACATCAACGACCTGGGCGATCTCGGCGATCTGTTCGGCGGCCTCTTCAACCGCGGCGGCACGCGCGTTCGGCGACCGGCGCCTGAGCGCGGTGCTGACATCGAGGCGATGGTGAACCTGTCGTTCGAGGACTCGCTCCGGGGGCTAGAGACGAAGATCCCGGTCGAGGTGACGACTGCATGCCGAGAGTGCGGGGGCACCGGAGCCGAGCCCGGAACCGCGCCGGTGATCTGCCCAGAGTGTCACGGCCGAGGCGTGGTCTCCGAGAGCCAGGGTCTGTTCGCGCTGTCACAGCCATGCCCGCGCTGCCGCGGCAACGGCACAGTCATCGAGAAGCCGTGCCACAAGTGCAAGGGCAGCGGCCGGGAGCGGCGCACGCGCCGCTACACCGTGAAGATCCCTGCGGGCGTCAAGGACGGCACCCGTATCCGGCTCAAGGGCAAGGGCGAGCTCGGCGAGGCAGGCGGGCCTGCCGGCGACCTGTTCGTCGTCACGCGCGTCCAGCCGTCTCGACTCTTCGAGCGGCGAGGTGCGAACCTCGTCATCGAGGTCCCCGTCACGTACTCGGAGGCTGCTCTCGGCGCGACGGTCGAAGTGCCGACGCCGTACGGCGACCGCGTCTCGCTGAAGGTTCCGTCGGGTACTCAGGACGGGCGGCAGCTGCGGATCCGCGGCCACGGCGCGCCCAAGCTCGACGGGAGTGGGAAAGGCGACCTGATCGCCCGGCTGCGAGTGACGGTCCCGAAGAAGTTGTCGAAGAAGGAGCGCGAGGCGCTCGAGGAGCTGCGCAAGGTCTCGCATGAGGACCCGCGAGAGGAGTTGTTCGCGTGAAGCTCGCGGCCGTGATCCTCGTCAGCGTCGGCACGGTCGGCGTGCTCGTCATGTTCGTCATCATGCGCCGCAAGCTCGAGGAGCTGCGGCGGCTCAAGGACGGTGAGCGCTGATGGACGACCGTCCGCGCTACATGATCTCCGTCGCAGCCGACCTCGTCGGGATGCATCCGCAGACGCTTCGCATCTACGAGAGCAAGGGACTGATCCGGCCGAAGCGCACGGCGGGTAACACCAGGCTCTACTCAGAGGCCGACCTCGAGCGGCTGCGGCTGATTCAACAGCTGACGAACGAGCTCGGCCTGAACCTGGCCGGCGTCGAGCAGGTGCTCGAACTGCAGGACCAGGTCGAGCGCATGCGTCGGCGTCTCGACCGCATGGAGCGCGAGATGCGCCAGGCCGTCAGCGCGGTGCACCGGCAGTACCGGCGCGACCTCGTCCCCTGGAAACCACCAATCGAACTCATTCCAAAGCACTGAACATGGACTTCAACAAACTGACACTCAAGAGCCAGGAAGCCGTCGCGGCCGCGCAGGAGCTCGCGCGCCGGATCGGCAATCCCGAGCTGTATCCCGAGCACCTTCTGCTCGCCCTCCTCGACCAGGAGTTGCCGCAGCAGCTCGTGCCTGATGCGGCTGCGCTTCGCAGCCAGGCGGAAGCGACTCTGCGCAGCAAGCCGTCGGTTCAGGGCATGCAGCAGCAGCCGGCCGTCTCGGCGCAGTTCTCCCGCGTGCTCGACCGCGCCGCCGACGAAGCGAAGCGGATGGAGGACGACTACGTCTCCACGGAGCATCTCCTGCTCGCGCTCGACGTCGTGCCGCGCGACCAGCTCGAGGCGAAGATCAAGGCGGTCCGGGGCGGCCAGCGTGTTACCTCGCAGGATCCGGAAGAGACCTACCAGGCGCTGGAGAAGTTCGGCCGCGACCTCACGGCGCTCGCCGAGCAGGGAAAGCTGGACCCCGTCATCGGACGCGACGAGGAGGTTCGCCGCGTCATCCAGGTCCTCTCGCGCCGCACGAAGAACAATCCCGTCCTGATCGGCGATCCCGGCGTCGGCAAGACGGCGATCGTGGAAGGCCTTGCGCAGCGCATCGTCGCGGGTGACGTTCCCGAAGGGCTCAAGGGCAAGCGGGCCTGGGCGCTCGACATCGGTGCGCTCCTCGCCGGGTCGAAGTACCGCGGCGAGTTCGAAGAGCGGCTCAAGGCGGTGCTGACCGAGATCCAGGCGGCGGCAGGCCGAATCATCCTCTTCATCGACGAGCTGCACACGATCGTGGGCGCCGGCGCCGCCGAGGGCGCGGTCAGCGCCGGCAACCTGCTCAAGCCGATGCTCGCGCGCGGCGAGCTCCGTGCGGTTGGCGCGACGACGCTCGACGAGTACCGGAAGCACATCGAGAAGGACGCGGCGCTAGAGCGGCGCTTCCAGCCGATCTTCGTCGGCGAGCCCTCGGTCGCGGACACGATCGCGATCCTTCGCGGCCTGAAGGAGCGCTATGAGGCGCACCACGGCGTCCGCATCCGCGACGCGGCGCTCGTCGCGGCTGCGGTCCTCTCCGACCGTTACATCACGGACCGGTTCCTACCCGACAAGGCGATCGACCTCGTGGACGAGGCTGCCTCACGGCTCCGCATGGAGATCGACTCGAGCCCGGTCGAGCTCGACGAGGCGGATCGGCGCGTGCGCCAGCTCGAGATCGAGCTCGCTGCGACGGCCAAGGAATCGAAGGACGTGCGCGAGCCGGTCGAGCGCGAGCTCGCCGAGGCGAAAGAGCGACGCGGCGGACTGCGGGCGCGGTGGTCGAAGGAGAAGGAGGCCCTCGACCGCGTCAAGGAGATCACGCATCGCATCGATGAGCTGCGCATGGAGTATGAGCGCGCGGAGCGCGCGGGTGACTTCAACCGTGCTGCCGAGATCAGGCACGGAGAGCTGCCGACCCTCGAGCGCGAGCTCGCCGAGCGCGACGGCGCCCAGCCGGAGAACGCGATGGTGAAGGAGGAGGTTGACGAGGACGACGTCGCCGCGGTCGTCGCGCGCTGGACCGGGATTCCCGTCGACCGCTTGCTCGAAGGTGAGACCGAGAAGCTCATCCACATGGAGGAGCGCCTGCACCAGCGGGTCGTCGGCCAGGACGAGGCGGTCGAAGCGGTGGCGAACGCGCTGAGACGCGCGCGTACCGGCCTCCAGGACCCCGACCGTCCGATCGGATCGTTCGTCTTCCTCGGCCCGACCGGCGTCGGCAAGACGGAGCTGGCCCGCGCGCTAGCCGAGTTCATGTTCGACGACGACCGCGCGATGGTGCGGCTCGACATGTCGGAGTACCAGGAGCGACACACCGTCGCCCGCCTCATCGGCGCGCCGCCCGGTTACGTCGGGTACGAGGAGGGCGGTCAGCTGACGGAGGCCGTTCGCAGGCGCCCGTATTCGGTGATCCTGCTCGACGAGATCGAGAAGGCGCACAACGAGGTCTTCGACGTCCTGCTCCAGATCCTCGACGACGGCAGGCTGACCGATGGTCAGGGACGCACGGTCGACTTCCGCAACACAGTCCTGATCATGACCTCCAACATCCGTTCGGCGGATCAGCTCCACGAGTTCTTCCGGCCCGAGTTCCTGAACAGGATCGACGAGGTCGTCGAGTTCAAGGCGCTGACGAAGGAGCAGCTCTCGGAGATCGTCGACCTGCAGCTCGAGCGGCTGCGCACACGGCTGGCCGATCGCGGGATCGAGCTGGAGCTGACCGACGGCGCAAAGCAGGTACTCGCGGAAGCCGGTTGGGATCCTACGTACGGTGCGCGGCCGCTCAAGCGCGCGTTGCAGCGCCTGGTCGAGAACCCGCTCGCCCTTCGTCTCCTCGAAGGCGAGTTCGGCGAGGGCGACACGGTGCGCGTCGACACCAAGGACGGCGAGCTGGTCTTCGAGCGCGCGCGCGAGCGCGAGCCGGCTGCCGCGTAGCGTGCCGGAGGATTACTTCGGCGAAGAGGTCGCCGGCGAGTACGACGATCCGCACGACCCGATGTTCAGCCCGGAGGCAATCGACCCCGTCGTCGATTTCCTCGCCGAGCTGGCGGGCAAGGGTCGAGCGCTCGAGCTCGGCATCGGCACCGGCCGGATCGCGCTTCCGCTCGCCGCCCGCGGCGTCGCGGTACAGGGGATCGACCTCTCGGAGGCGATGGTCGAGCGCCTGCGGGCCAAGCCGGGCGGCGATGGGATCCCCGTTACGATCGGGGACTTTGCGACCACGAAGTTGGACGCCACGTTCACGCTTGCCTATGTCGTCTACAACACGATCCAGAACCTCACGACCCAGGACGCGCAGGTGGCGTGCTTCGAGAACGTGGCCGCGCATCTCGAGCCTGGGGGCTGCTTCGTGATCGAGGTGGGGCTTCCCGATCTCCAGCGTCTGCCGTTCGGTGAGACGATTCGTCCGTTCCACCTCGGTGAGACGCACCTCGGGTTCGACGAGTACGACGTCGCGAATCAGGGTCTCATCTCGCACCACTACACCCGCACGTCGGAGCGGACGTTCAGGAAGTCCTCCGTCCCGTTTCGCTATCTCTGGCCCTCCGAGCTCGACTTGATGGCCCGGCTTGCCGGGATGACCCGGCGTGAGCGCTGGAGCGGCTGGAAGCGTGAGCCCTTGACCAGCGTGAGCACGAAGCTCGTCGCGGTCTGGCAGAAGGCCTCCTAGCTCAGGTCAGCTCGCCGGGATCCTCGAAGAAGTCGGCGCCTTCCCGCTGCTGGGGCGCACCGTAGATGTAGAGGACGAGTTCGTCCTCGCCCTCGTTCCGGACCTGCAGCGGCGTTCCGGGCTCAACCGAGACGACGCTCAGCGGGCCGACGTCGACTCGTTCGGGCGGCTCGCCCAGGAGCATCGTGAGTTGCCCCGAGATGACGACGAAGACCTCCTCCTGCACCTTGTCGGCGTGGCGCTTGCCGCGCGTGCCCGGCGGGTAACGCCAGACTCGCCCGAACGACTGCGTGAGGGCCGCGACCTTGGAGACGTTGGCGGAGTGTCTTGCCGGCTGGCCTTCGACCACCGCGGGGCGCTCCTCCCACTCGAGCTCCGAGGCCTCGGCGACGTGATAGCCCATGGCGCGATCTTACGGGTGCGACACTATGTGGCGATGGCCCTGTACCACGAGGAAAGTCGCAAGCTGCAGGATCGCTTCGACACTCGGCGCCTCGCCGACCGGATCGAGGAACGGATCGTGCACGATCTGATCGACGACGGCGACCGCGCCTTCATCGAGGCGCGCGACATGTTTTTCATCGCCACGGTCGACGACGAGGGACAGCCGCAGTGCTCGTACAAGGGCGGCGAGCCGGGTTTCGTCCGCGTCCTCGACGAGCGCACGATCGCGTTTCCGATCTACAACGGCAACGGGATGTACCTGACGGCCGGCAACCTCGTCGCCACGAAGAAGGTCGGTCTCCTCTTCATCGACTTCGAGGGACGCAAGCGCATGCGGCTGAACGGCGAAGCGTCCATCGACGACGACGATCCGCTCCTGGCTGAGTATCCCGAGGCGCAGCTGATCGTCCGCGTGGCCGCGACGGAGGTGTTCCCAAACTGTCCGCGCTACATCCACGAGTACAAGCTCGTGTCACGTTCGCGCTTCGTGCCGAAGTCGGAGTGCGAGACCCCGGTTCCGGCGTGGAAGCAGAGCGAGTGGGCGCACGACGTGCTCCCGGACAAGGACCCGGCGCGCGACCCGGACCGCGAAGTCATCGCGCGCGGGTGAACGCCGTCACACGGGTTTCGAGGCGCGACCTGCTGAAACGCGCATCGGCGCTCGCCGCCGGTTTCTCCCTGATCCGTCTGCAGTGGCTCGAGAAGGCATTCGGCGCGGGACCGAGCATCGTGCAGCAGACGATGACCGCGCTCGTGGAGTTCATCGTCCCGGAACAAAAGGTCGAGGCGGCGACGACCCGGCGACTGATCCGCACGCTCGACCGCTTCCTCCCGGGACCGCTGCCGCTCTCGTCGACGGCTGCGACCATCCTGAACGAGACGGCCGCCCAGGTGAAGCCGGGCGCACCGCACGGAAAGTCCGCTTCCGCGTTTGCGAACCTCTCGCGCGCGGACAAGGGAAAGGTGTTCCAGAAGCTCGAGGCGCTGCCGGAGGAGAGCGCCGGCTCGATCCGCTTTCTCGTCGGCAACCTGCCGGATTTGACGGCCTTCCTGGCGTACTCGACGCCCGCCGGGCGTCGGCTCGCCCGCTATTCAGGCGTCTCGCAGGGCCACAAGGAGTTCAAAGGCTATTGGTAGTGCGTCTACCAGCAATACGGCATCACCGGCAGGGGCACTGTGCGTGACGTGATCGTCGTCGGCGCAGGCGCCGGCGGGCCGGTCGTCGCGAAGGAGCTCGCCCAACGTGGGCTCGACGTGCTGTTGCTGGAAGCCGGCCCCGAGTGGAGCGACGTCGAACGCCAGTGGTCGCACGACGAGAACGAGGCGAACAACCCGGCGACCGGCATCTTCCGTTTCGGGCCGGGGGATCGGACGCAGCCGCCCTGGGCGCGCGACCTCGGGCAGAACTCGTTCATCTGGCAGACCTCCGGCGTCGGAGGCTCGACCGTGCACTACTTCGGGAACTCACCCCGGGCGATGCCGGCGGCGCTCGACGGGCCGGTCACTTATGGCGAGCTGATCCCCTACTACGAGTGGGTCGAGCACACGCTGCCGGTCCAGACGGCGGCGATGGGAACGAAGGAGGAGCTGTTCCTCCGCGCGGCGACGAAGGTGGGCCTGCCGACCCAGACGGCGAAGGACGTGACGCGACCCGCTTGCCGCCCGCAGGAGAACGCCGTCCTCCAGCCGCAGGGGACTGCCGGGCGCACGAACAATGCGAAGCGCCTCGTCTACCCACGCGCGAAGGGCTGCACGTTCTGCGGCCACTGCCCGCAGGGTTGTTTCCTGCCGCTCAAGGCTCCGCGCAACTTGAAGGCGAAGCGTTCGACGCACGCGAGCTACGTCCCGATGGCGCTCACGGCCGATCGCTGGGCGAGCGGGAAGGCCGTGACACTGATCGCGGACGCCTTCGCGGTCAAGATCGAGACTTCGGACGGGAAGGCACGAGGTATCACCTGGCGGAACACGCGCACAGGCGTGATGACGACCGAGGAAGCAAAGGTCGTTGTGCTCGCGGCTGGTCCCCTCGAGACTCCGCGCCTCTGGCTGAACAGCGCCCTGCCGAACCCGGACGACCAGGTCGGGCGCGGACTGACGGATCACTACCTCGACCTCGTCGTCGGCCGCCTGCCGCACTACACGGGCTCGAGCAAGGGCCCCACCTCCGCCGCGCGCGTCGACTATCCAGGCCGAGGCTGCCTGGAGCAGGTTGGGGTCCCTCCCGGCTTGCAGGCGCAGGGCCTGACGGACAGCGACGCCGGCATTCGCGGCCTCTACGACAACGGCTTGCCGGGTGGACGTCTCGTCGGCCGCGAGTTGCGGCGCTTCCTGTCGAACGTCGACCGGCTGATCGGGATCGCGGTGATCACCGACGACGACGTCGTTCCGGACAATCGGGTCACCCTCTCGCAGACTATGACGCCCGACGTCCATGGCCCGATCGGGCGTCTCGAGATTCGCCGCCGCTCAGGGCGCACGCTTGCCAACCGCGAGTTTCTCGCCGAGCGGGCGGTCGAGCTGGCACGCGCCGCCGGCGCGCGTGAGGTCGTGAGGATGAACTGGGCGCCGGTCCTCCTGCACATCCACAGCACGATGCGCATCGGTGCGGTGCTGTCGAGTGACGCTGAGTCGCGCTGGGTGGAACGGCTCTTCGTCGCGGACAATTCCGCGCTGCCGAACTCCCTTGGCGGTCCGAATCCAACGCTCACCACGCAAGCGCTCGCAACCCGGACCGCGGAGAAAATCTTTGCCCGCTACTTCGGCGGCGACGCGTGGGTCGGACGCGAGTCACCCGTGTCGTCGGTCGACGACACGGTGACTCGAGCGGTGATCGCGGCGGGGCTCTAGAGGTGCGCCCGCATGGCGCGGATCAACGCGCCGACGTAGCGCATGCCCTCGGTGTCCGGCTCGCGGCCGACGAAGCGCCAGCGGCGCTGCTCGAACCACAGGCAGGCACGAAGATCCTCGAGGCGCCTCGGGACCTCGCCGGTGCGGCGCCAGCGTGCGAAGGCGTCGGCTCCCATCTCGCTGCAGAGCTCGCGATTCTGTGGGGCGAACGTGACCGCGAACCTCGCGTAGTCGGTCCACTCGCCCCACGCCGACGGTAGGTCGGTCTCCCGCAGCTCCCCCGTTTGGATCTGCATGGCGTACATCTCATACCTCCGGATACGCAAAGGGCCGCTTGCCGCGGCCCTTTGGGACGACTCGCCTCTCCGCCTGCGGCCGGCTTCGAGGCAACGGTGCTTTGTGGTGCTTTCAGTCTGAGACGCCCGAAACCCGCAGATCTTGCCGGGGTACGCAGAAATCCCCCTTCAGGGTTACGAGAGGTCGAGGGCCGCCCCTGCGGTGAGCGGCCCTCTGGTTGTCAGTCGCCACGAGCCTGCGGCTGGCTCCGGCGGGTGAGTTGCGGCCTAGAGCTGAGATGCCGTCGCGCCGAGATCCTTGCGTGCATTCACCCGATGGAGTGACCCCCCGCTAGGTTCCACCGCGTGATCCTCGTCGTCGCAGCCACCGAACCGGAGCTCGTCGGCGCGGACGGAGTCCCGACGCTGGCATGCGGAATCGGGCCGGTCGAGTCCGCGGCCACGACGGCGCGCGCGCTTGCGGAGCTCCGGCCGGAAACGGTCCTTCACGTCGGCATCGCCGGCGCGCGCAGGCTTCCGGCTCCCTCGCTCGTAATCGGCTCGGAGTCGGTGTACGAGGATGCGATGCGCAGCCTGGTCCATCAGCGCGTCCAGCCTGATGCGGGGTTGGTGGCAGCAGCGCGTCGTGCCTTGCCCGAGGCACACGTTCTCCCCATCGGCACGAGCGCCCGCGTCGGGGGGACGAGCGGGTGCGAGGTCGAAGCGATGGAAGGATTTGCAGTCCTCCGTGCCGCTGAGCTCGCCGGCGTTCCCGCGATCGAGGTGCGCGCGATCTCTAATGAGATCGAGGAACCCGATCGCGCGCGCTGGCGCTTCGACGACGCACTCGCCGCGCTCGCCGACGCCCTTCCCCGGTTGCTGACTGAGCTCAGGGAATGAGGCGCGTCTGGGTGCGCGCCGCCGCGCTTGCCCTCGCGGCGGCCGGCGCGGTCGCCGGGCTCACGGTCTACTTCAGCACGGAGACGGTCCCACGCTGCCTCGCCTCCGGAGTCAAGACCTGGCGACCGCCGAAAGACCGCGGGCGTCATCGATACGACGTGGTCGTCGTGAAGAACGACGCGTGCTTCTTCGACATGGATCGCAAGCAGAAGCTGGTCGGAGCGATGCCACTCGCGCAGGCCGGTTGGCTGCTGGCTCATCTCCCACCGAGATCCGACACGCTGCGTGTGCGGGATCAGCAGCACGGGGTCGTGTACGAGACCAAACCGGGCCTGCTCGGCGTTCGCGTGCTCGAGCTGGAGACCGGACGCCAGCTCTACGCCGTGCACTACAAGGGCTTCACCTGGAATCCGCGCTTCGGGCCAGATCCACCGAGCCATGGCCTCTCGCTCGCGCCCGACCGGCCGGAGCTGTGGGCGCTCGACGCGCCGAACAGCGTCGTGCACCTCTTCGATGTGAGCGCCGTTCCCGGGGCCCCACCGGTCCCGCTCGGGGACATCCGGCTCTCGAAGCCGATCTCGGGCGACGAGAGTCCCTGCACGGATTCGTGCGGGCGCATCGGCTCGCTGCTGCACAGTTCGGACGGCAGGTTCGTCTACGTCGGCGACTCGGGCGACGTCATCGACACCCGTACCCGTGAGGCGGTCGCGAACCTCGAGGCGCTGCACAACTCGCGCGTCCAGGTGGAGGTCGACTGGGTCAACGGGCGGGCCGTCTTTCCGGAACCCAGCTAGATTCGGACGCGTGGCTCGACGGCGCACCCCCTTGCCGCCCCCGCTCCCACCCGAGACTCGCACGGTGGGCCAGCTCGTGGCGGAAGCGATCAAGCTCTACGGCTCGCGCTTCTGGCCGTCGCTCGCCCTCGGCGTCGGTCCCGGACTGCTCGGGATCGCTTCGGCCGAGCTGGACCGTTCCGCCCGCGTCGCCGTGGTCGTCGGTCTCGGGCCGCTCATCCTCGCGTCGTCGTACGCGGGCGCGGTCGCGATCCTTCGGCCGCTCGGGGCCGGGGCCGGTAGGTACGTTGCTGTTGCGCTCGCGGTCGGCTACCTCGCCTTCCTGCCGGTGTGCGTCTCGCGGGTATGGATCTTCCAGGGGATCTACCTCCCCGCCCTGGCGTGGCTCGCCCTGGTCGGGCTGAGCGTGCCGGCGGCACTCATCGAGCGGCGTGGGTACGCGGACGCACTCCGTCGGGGCGTTCAGCTTGCGCGCGCTGACTACGTGCACGCGCTCGGCTCGCTTGCGACGCTTGCAATCACGATCTTCTTGACGGGCCTCGTGATCTTCTTCGCGCTGCGCGAGGGAAGCGGCCAGGCCTTGCGGATCGCCGCCGTGCTCGCGCTGGTCGTCCTCGCGCCGGTCTTCGTCCTCGGCATGGCGGTGCTGTACGTCGACCAGGCCGCGCGAGTAGAGTCCGGCACCCGAGCGAGGAGGAGTCGAAATGGCGACGTACATTCTTCTTTCCAGCCTGACGGCGCAGGGCGTGCAGACGCTGAAGGCAAACCCGGACCGGCTGCGCGAGGTCAACAAGGACGTTGAGGAGCTCGGTGCCAAGGTCATCCACCAGTGGGCGACGCTCGGTGAGTACGACTTCGTAAACGTCGTCGAAGCGCCGGACTCCGCGACGATCGCGCGAGTGTCGGTCGCGTTGGGCGCACGCGGCAGCACGAAGATCCGCACGCTGACGGCCCTAACGATCGACGAGTTCCTAGCGGCTCTCGGTTAGAGGTAGCGGATCCAGCGGCCGGGGATCGATTGACCTATTTCGGTTGCCTCGGGGTCTAGTCCGCGGGCCGGCGGAGCACCGAGATTCCCCAGGCCTCGCCTGACTCGAACAACGCGTCGGGATCGACCTCGTCGGCCCAGCCGAGGAAATGCTTCTCGGCGTTGTCCGCGGTCGAACCGTAGACCGCGCGGCGGTCTGGAGCACGCGGCACCTGATCGACTGGCTCACCGCGTTCCAGCGCGTCGCGCCGCGCTTCTGCAGCCTCGGCGACAGGGCCTTCTTCGTAACCTCGTGGCATAGGTCTGAGTGTACGCTCGATGCCGTGTCCGCAGCGCTCGCCGTCAGCGGTCTCGTCAAGCGGTACGGCGCGATCGAGGCGCTCAGCGGAGTGGACCTCGAGGTCGGCGAAAGCGAGCTGGTCGGTCTGCTGGGGCCGAACGGGGCAGGCAAATCGACGCTGGTGAAGATTGCGTGCGGGCTGGTGCGGCAGTCGAGCGGGCGCGCCGAAGTGTGCGGCGTCCGTGCCGGTTCCCGCGAGGCGCGCGCCGCGATGGGCTATCTCGCCGAGCTCTTCCGTTTCCCGGGCTGGATGAGTGCCGACGAGTTGCTTCGACTCCATCAGCGCCTCGCGGGCTCGGAGGGCGGCGAAAGGGAACGCGCCGAATTGCTCGAGCTGGTCGGCCTACAAGAAGCGCGCGCACGACCCGTCGAGGCGATGTCGAAGGGGATGCAGCAGCGACTCGGGATCGCGCAGGCGCTCGTCGGGTCGCCGCGGCTCCTGCTTCTGGACGAGCCGACGAGCGCGCTCGATCCGGTCGGGCGCCGGACGGTGCGGGAGTTGCTGGAGGAGCTGAAGCGACGGGGTGTCTCGGTGCTGCTGAACTCGCACCTGCTCAGCGAGATCGAGCGAGTCTGTGACCGCGTCGTCATCCTCCTTGCTGGCAAGGTGGTCGCCGCAGGGTCCCCCGGAGAGCTCGCCCGACCGCGTGGGGTGGAGATCGAGACGAACGGCGGCGCTCGAACCTACGTCGAGGCGAGGCGAGAGGACATTCCGCGACTGATTGCGGAGCTCGTGCGCGACGGTCAGGACGTCTACGGCGCGCGTGTTCTGACTTCGACGCTCGAGGAGGTCTACGTCGAAGCGGTTGGAGGCCAGACGTCGTGACAGCCGTGTTGACGATCGCCGGCTACGGTCTCCGCGAGGCGTTGCGGCGGAAGGTGTTCCTCGTCGTGTGTCTGTTGACGATCGCCTTCCTCGCGCTCTACTGGGTCGGCACGCGCTACGCGTTCCACCACGTGAACAACGTCGTTCCACCGGAGGGAATCGACGCGAGGACGTTTGCCGGTGCGTTCCTGTTCGGCATGGCGATGTTCGGCACACTTTTTCTCGGCGTCGTGCTCGCCATCTTTCTCACCCTCGGCGTTGTGAGCGGTGATGCGGAACGCGCGTTGCTGCAGCCGCTCGTCGTTCGTCCCGTAGGACGATCGACGTTGCTCGTCGCGCGGTTTCTCGGCGCCGCGGCCGTCTGTGCGCCGTACGTCCTGATCCTCTATTTCGCGAGCATGCTCGTGACAGGCCTCGAGGGCGCGTGGTGGCCGGACCGGATCGTCATGCCGGGGCTCGAGCTCGCCGGCGGCGTACTGATCGTCGCCGCGTTGTCGTTGCTCGGTTCGGTCTTCCTCAGCTCGATCGCGAACGGCATCGCGGTCTTCATGATCTTCGGCGCCGGGCTCGTCGCGGGTCTCCTCGGCAACATCGGACACGTCCTGAACTCGCACGGGCTCGTGCACGCCGCGAAGATCGCGGCCTGGGCGATCCCGTTCGAGGCGCTCTACCAGGACGCGCTGCGAGCGATCACGGAACGGACGTCCGGCCTGACCGGCTTCCTCCTGCGGCTCGGCCCGTTCGGCGGCGCAGAGCAGGGCGGTGTCGCGCTCCGCCTGTGGGCGGTGGCATACCTCGTACTCGTCGGAGCCGCGGCGATCTTGGGGTTCCTGCGTCGCGATCTCTAGTAATCCGCGCGTGGCGCTGCCTGCCAAGGGCACCAGTCCGCCGCGAGTTCCGGCTTTGCGGGCATTCGCCGTAAACGCTCTCCGCTAGCGGCGAAATCCGCGCGAAGTCATCATGGCCCGGCGGAGCCGGGCCGGACTTCGCGCGGCCGCGGAAGGTGCGTCGCGACTTCTGCCGCGAGGCCGGCGTTCGCGACGACGAGCTCGCGGTTCGCCGCGAGCGTTCGGCCTTCGCTGCGCTCGTGTATGAACGCCAGGACGAACGGTGTCACCGACTGGCCGGTGACGTGGCGGCGAGCCGCAGCGGCGAGCGCTTCCTCCAGCAGCGGCTCGATGTCGTCCAGGCTCGTGTCGGGTGGACGCGCGAGGAGCAGTCCTCCGCCGCCGAGGTCCCAGTGCGCCGACGCGATCTCGGCCGCCTCCGCGGCGGACTCGACACGCGCAGGAACCGGCGGGCCGCCGTGCGCGGCGTAGAACAGCGGAAGGTCGTCGGTGCGGAAACCGAGTACCGGCACGCCAAGCGTCTCGAGCACCTCGAGCGTCGCGGGCACGTCGAGCAGCGACTTGATCCCGGCTGAGACCACCACTGCCCGCGTTCGCGCGAGCTCGCCGAGGTCCGCCGAGACGTCGGGTGGAGTCGGAAAGCCACGGTGCACGCCTCCGAGCCCGCCGGTGCCCATGACGCGAATGCCGGCCGCCCGGCAGACGGCGAGCGTCCCGCCGACCGTGGTCGCACCGACGGCCCGCTGCACGACGCACGCAGCGAGATCACGCGGGCCGACCTTGCGTGCGTTGGAATCGAAGCGCTCGAGCTCGTCTTGCGACAACCCGACTCGAATCTGTCCGTCGAGGACGCCGATGGTCACCGGGACTGCGCCTGCCTGCCGGATGCGCGCCTCCGACTTCAGCCCGACCGCGACGCCCTCGCCCGCCGGGAACCCGTGTGCAATCAGCGTCGTCTCGAGCGCGACGACCGCATTCGCTTCGCGAACCTCGTCGGCGACGACGATCACGGCATAGCACCGAGCTGGGACAGGCAGCGGGCCGCGGCCTCGACTGCGAGCTCCGGGCCGCCGACCAGGAAGCCGGCCGCCAGGGCGTCTCCGGCGCCGGTCGCGTCGACCACCTCACCCGGCGGAGGAGGCAGCTCGACCCGTTCCTCCCCGAGCACGAGCACGCCGCGCGAGCCGCGCTTGACGACGGCCGTCGGGGCAAGTGAGTACGCGGCGCCCACGATCTCCCACTCGGCCTCGTTCGCAAACACCACGTCCGGCTCGAGCGCCTCGACCTGCCTGCGGAATCGCTCCGGCCCGTACTCGCGGATCCGGGTCCAGGCAGACAGGTCGACGCTGATCCGCGCGCCGTTCGCACGGGCTAGCTCACCCGCGCGGAACGCGGCGGCGTCGATCGGTGCGGCGAGCAAGGAGTAGCCGGCGATGTGGAGACAGTCGCACGCGAGCCAGCCCGGGTCGAGCTCGCCCGGGCTCAGTTCGGGCGCGACACCACGGTCGGACGCCATCGTTCGCTCGCCGTCTCGTCCGACCAGGGAGACGACGATGCCGTTCCGGCCTCCGACCGGGCCGGCGAGCTCGACGCCGCGCGACTCGAGCTCGGCCGCCACGAGCCGTCCGGCCGGGTCGTCACCACGCTTTGCGATGCACCGCCCGTCCGCTCCGAGGGCGACCGCCCAGGCCGCCACGTTCGCTGCCTGACCGCCCGGGACGCTCTTCGTCACAGCCTCCGCATCTGCGCCGACTGCCAGCGGCTCATCGAGGCGGACGACCACGTCGAGCAGCGCATCTCCGAGCGTTGCCACCAGCACCCTTAAGATCGTGGCATGGATGGCGACACGAGGCGCGGCCGTCTGAGCTCGTTCGTGGTCGGCGGGGTCCTTGGGGCCTCAGCCGCGTTGGCCGCTGCGCGCCGCAAACGCCGACGGCAGCTTGCGCCTCGGCCGACCTTCCAGGGGCTCCAGGCGTTCGAGGAGGCGCCCTGCTATCGCGAGATCGTCGAAAAGGAGAGCGGAGCGCTAGAGACGTGAGCGCGCGCCGCGCAGGGCGCCGAGGTTCACGTCGGCGTCACCGATCTTCAGCCTGACGCCGAGGCGCATCACGCGCTCCGACACGTCGACGTAATGCTTGCGTGTTACGAGCGGTTGACGCGAACGGATGACCAGGTAGGGCCCGTAGACGCGAGCTTCGAACGCCGACCGCGGGGAAGGAAGGGCATCAGGGATGGTCTGTCGCTGGCGCACGTTGGTCGTGTCGCTCGCGTCGAAGACCCAGACGCCGCGGCCGAGTGGTTCGGCGACGTCCTTCAACGCCGACGCGAGCAGCCGTGCATCCGCACGGGGCAGCGCGTGCCGCGAGAACGAGCGCTTCCGCTCCCAGGCCTCGAGGAACACCGGCTCGTAGCCGAGCAGCACGTCGCTCGAGCGGGAGGTGGAGGCAAGCCACGCCGCCGCCGCGTCCCGCGCGCGTACCTGGCTCACCGGACTGCCGTCGAAGAGCGGCGGCGTCTTCGCGTGCGCCCAGCGCACCTCGCCGAACACGAGGACCCCGGCGGCGACGAGCGCGACGCCCCAGGTCATCGGCGGGCGGGCGCGCGCCAGCTCGACCACCGGCAGCGCCAGCAACAGGCTGAAGAAGGGCAGGGCGAAGATCAGGTGCCGCGCTTCCGGCGACGTCGTCCGGTGGAGCGTCGCGACCATGAACGCCAACCCGGGAAGCACGATCACGCAGGCGGTGAGCAACGCGCTGTCGGGTCGGCTTCGTACCAGCAACAACGCGCCGATCGCTCCAAGCACGAGAACCGGAGCCGACCAGGCATGGTGCCCGGCACTGAAGTCGCCCGCGACCCACCAGAAGTAATGCAACACCGACGTCGGCGAGCCGAGTTGCGGCCCGCCCCCGCCGACGCCCACGTCGAAGCGGTCGCGCAGGACGAGGTCCGCCCACCAGAACGGCAGCCCGAAGATCGCAACCGCGGCCAGCGTGAGTAGCGCGGGGCGCACACGACGGCGCCGCAGCACGACGAAGAGGCCCTGGGTGGCGACGACCAGCGCCGCATAGGGATGTGTCGCGAGCATCAACACGAGCGAGGCGCCCCAGAGAGCGAAACGGCGACGCCCGCCGCGTTCGAGCGCCGCGAGCAGGGCGAGGAACGAGAGCAGGGTCGTGAAGAGGAACATGCTGTACATCCGGCCGTAGATGCCGTGGAAGAGGAGCACCCAGCTCGCCGACGCGAACAAGGCCGCGAGGACACCCGCGCTTCTGCTCGCGAGACGGGCTCCGAGCAGCGCGATCAACGGCACGCTGGCGACCGCGAACACGAGCGAGACCGCGCGGAGCGCGGTCACGCCGCCGCCGAGGTGGACGACCAGCCAGGCAAAGACGAAGTGCAGCGGGGCGCCGCCGCGCTGGGTCACGACCGTCTGCAGCACGTGGCCGAGCGAGCCACGGCCGACGAACAGGGCCAGCGCTTCGTCCTCGTGCGGCGGCCAGACACGGAGAAACCATCCGAGCACCGCAGCGAGTGCAGCCATCACCGCGCCGGTCCCGAGCCAGAAGAGTTGCGCCTCGCCGACGCGCAAGCGGGCACGAGCGAGCGAGGAGCTGCGCGCAGCGACGTCGATCACGGCCTCGTTTTCCGCACTGTCCAAGCCGATAACACTGCTAGCGTCCTTAATTCGCGTGCCTACCTATGAGTACAAGTGCCCGAACGGGCACGTCTTCGAGGTCTTCAAGCGGATCGCCGACCCGCCGCCCGAAGCATGTCCGATCTGCGGTGCGTCGCCGGTCCAGACCGTCCTGTATCCCGTCCCTGTGCATTTCCGCGGCTCCGGGTTCTACTCCACCGACTACGGGCGCGGCGGCCGGAAGAAGGAGCCGGCGAAGGAGTCCGGCGACTCGGGCGGCGACGAGAAGAAGAAGAAGAAGGACACATCTACCGAGAAGAAGGCCGCAGAGGCTTAGTGCCCCTTCCGGTAATGCCGCCGAGTTTCTGAGTCGCGAGCACCCAGCCAGAGACCGGCACTAAGGCGTCGCTTGCGACGCCGACCGTAGGAGGTTGTGCCGGCTTTGCCGGCACAACCGTTCCGTATTGGTGGATGGCGCACCAGCTCAGCGGAACTGCTGGCTTCCGATCACACACCCCGGGCCGTATGGGCCGGAGCCCGGGGGCGGTGGCTGGACTGCCGCCTGCCCGGTGACCATCTGGATCACCGAGCGGTTCTCCTCGGTCCCGACGATCACGGACGCGCCGCCGATCGAGGTCGCGGTCCCGCCGAGCCGGCAATGCAGTGCGTTCTTCTGCCCCGCCCGCTTCATCACCCAGCCGAGCTGGATGAGCTGCCAGGCGCTCAGGTCCGTCGTCATCGGCGTGAGAAGCGAGCTGCCGTCGAACGGCAGCTTGAACGCGGTCGAGAAGCCGAGCAGCTTGTGCATGACGGCTCGGACGACTGCTTGCTGACGCTCGCCGCGAGTGATGTCGGACTCCGTCGGGTTGAGCTGGTTCTCGCGGATGCGCGAGTAGATGAGTGCACGGTGCCCGTTCATGTGCTGCACGCCGCTGTGGAAGCGGTAGCCCTTCCAGGTCGCGCAGCGCGCCGCGTTGTAGGGACAGTCGAACCTGTTCGAGAGGATCGGCTCCGGGACGTTGATGTCGATCCCGCCGATGTTGTCGATCAGCTTCGTGAAGCTCCGGAAGTCCACGATCATGACGTGGTTGATCTTCAGACCGGTGAAGTTCTCGATCGTCCGGACGGCAAGGGCCGCTCCTCCAATCGGAAACGCAGTGTTGATCCGGTCGTCACCGTGTCCGGGGATCGGTACACGCAGGTCGCGCGGGATCGAGAGGTAGACGAGCCGGTGGCGGCTCGGATCGGTGCGGAGGACCATGATCGAGTCGCTGTGGTTGAGACCGACTCGCTGATCCGTGTTCTCGTGGTCACGGCCGAGTAGAAGCACCGTCGACGGATTGGAGAGGAGCAATCCGCTCTGCTTGGTCAGGACGGCCGGGACCGCAGCGTCGAGTCGCGCGTTCGCCTTGCGGACCCCACTCCGAAACGAGAGGTAGCCGGCAACTGCCCAGACGACGATGAGCACGAGCAAGACGAGTAGGCCGACGCCGATCCGGCGCTTCCAACTCCACCGTCTCCGCGGTCTGCGGATCCTCGGCTGCCGCGGCTCCCGCCCGTTTCGGTCGGGACGCGGTTGCGGCCGTTCGAGCGGGACCCGGCCCTTCACGCGCCCGCCCCGATAGACGCGGTAGGGCTTCTCTTCCGTCGCCATCGAGGAAGTAGGGTAGCCGCGCGGTTTGGACGGAAAACGTGTCATCGGCGTCGATCTCGGCGGCACCAAGGTCCTGTCCGGGATCGTCGACCGCGACGGGCGGGTGGAGCGCCGACGCGAGTATCCGACCCGCGTCGGATCGCAGGACGATCTCCTGGCCGGCGTGGATGCCTCGGTCGAGGAGCTCCTCGATGACGACATCGTGGCGCTTGGCTTCGGCATTCCTTCGCCCGTTGACCAGCGAACGGGCCGCGCTCTGCAGGCCGTCAACATCCCGCTCGGCGCGGACCTCGACTTCCGTTCGCGCATGTCGGAGCGGTTCGGCTTGCCGGTCGGAATCGAGAACGACGCGAATGCCGCTACCTTCGCCGAGTTCCACTTCGGCGCAGGGCGCGAGGCGCGCTCGATGGTGATGCTGACGCTCGGCACTGGTTGTGGCGGCGGGGCGGTCGTCGACGGGAAGCTCTATCGTGGCTGGGCCGAATTTGGACACATCGTGATCGTCTTCGACGGCCTGCCGTGTCAGGGCACGTGCACCGGGCGGGGACATCTGGAGCCGTACGTCACGGGCCGCGCCGCGACCAGGCTCGCCCAGGAAGCATTCGGTCCAGCGGCCGACTCGCATCGGCTCGTCCGCCTGGCCAACGAAGGAGAAGAGCTCGCGCGCGACATCCTCGCCGGCATGGGACGACACCTCGGCGCGGGCATCGGCACCCTCGTGAACATCTTCAACCCGGAGCTCGTGGTGATCGGCGGCGGGTTCGCGGCCGCCGGTCACTTCCTGCTCGACCCTGCGCGAGTGATCGTCCGCCGTGAGGCGCTCGCCCACGCCGGCGATCGACTTCGGATCGTGCGGGCCGAGCTCGGGACCGCGGCCGGTCTCATCGGCGCCGGCCTCGTCGCCTTCGACGCGCTCGACCATTAGTTGTGCCCCAACCAGCAACACTTGTCGGCTTCTGGCCCGCGATCACGCGGCGCCAGAGTCCACCCCCGCCCTTACCAAGGCTTCTAGCCTTGCCTGCGGGCGAGTGCGGCCTCTGGCTTGGTGCTCGCGACCCAGAAACTCGACAGCGTCACTGGCAGGGGCACTAATGCCCCTGGCAGTCTGCGCGACGCCGATCGGAAATCTCGACGACGTCACGTTGCGCGTCCTCGACGAGCTGCGTGCGGCCGACGTGATCCTCTGCGAGGACACCCGTCATACGCGCGTCTTGCTCGACCGTCACGAGATCAAGGGCAAGCGACTCATCTCCTACCACGAGCACAACGAGGCGAAGCGGGTCGCGGAGGTGTTGCCGCGGCTCGAGGCCGGAGAGAGGGTCGCGCTCGTGAGCGATGCGGGAATGCCGGGTGTCAGCGACCCAGGCGCTCGGCTCATTGGGGCGGCCCTCGCCTGCGGCATACCGGTGACGGTGCTGCCGGGACCCACCGCAGTCGACACCGCGCTCGTCGCGAGCGGTCTTCCCGCCGAGCGGTATCAGTTCATCGGCTTCCTGCCGCGCGCTGCCGCTGCGCTGCGGGTGTTGTGGGAGGAGCTGGCGCGCTGGCCTCACCCGGTGGTGGCGTTCGAGTCGCCCCAGCGCCTGCCGGCGACGTTGCGTTCGCTCGCGGAGGCCGACCCCGAGCGTCGCGTAGCCGTCTGCCGCGAGCTCACGAAGCGCTTCGAGGAGGTAGTACTCGGAACCGCCACCGAGCTCGCCGCCCGGTTCGAGCAGGCCCCGAAGGGCGAGATCACGCTGGTCCTGGGCCCGGCGGCTTCGGAGGCGGCGGGCGAGACCGAGGCGGCGGTCGAGGCAGTCTCGGAGCTGGTGGCCGCGGGGCTCGCGCGGCGTCGCGCAGCGGAGGTCGTCTCCCGTCTGACCGGTGTTTCGCGCAACGACCTCTACCGTCGTACTTTGTAGCCAGTATTGACAACGAAGGATCGGCCTTGCTACGGTCACTTCGTTCTCAAATCTGGCAACAAGGAGGAGATCGTGCGGCGAGCCCTGGTTCTGATGTTCATCTGTGCCGGCGTGCTGCCCGTGTCGGCTGCGCAGGCGTGGACCTGGCCCGTCGACGGGCAGGTGCTGCGAACGTTCTCGTTCGACCGTGCTCACCCCTACGCGGCCGGACAGCACCGAGGAGTCGACCTCGAAGCGCGGACCGGCACCCCGGTGCGCGCAGCTGCCGCGGGTGTCGTCACGTTCGCCGGGACCGTTCCGACCGGCGGGAAGACGGTGTCCATCCAGACCTCTTCGGGCTACACCCTGACGCTGTTGCATCTCGGGTCGATAGGCACGCAACGAGGCGCGCCTGTGGGCGAAGGCGCAGTGGTCGGGACGGTTGGGCCGAGCGGTCAGGTCGATCTCGCGGAGCCCTATGTGTACTTCGGCGTCCGGGTCACGAGCGACGACCAGGGCTACGTCGATCCCCTGTCGCTGCTTCCGGCGCGGTCCGTTCCGACTCCGGGCACGGCTCCGGTCGAAACTACGGCGGCCGCCGCGGCTCCACAGCCGGCGCAGTCTCCCTCCGGTGCGCAGGCACCGGCGCAGCCGCATGCCGTGCCCGCGGCGCCCGAGTCTGGGACGGACACGCGGCCGGGCGTTGGCACAGCCCCGGTCGTGTCGGGTGAGCTCGCTCCAGTGCTCGAGTCCGCACGCACCTCTGCTTCGTCGCCGCACGCCGGCGACGGAGTGTCACCTCGAACGACGCCGCACAACGTCGTCCGAGCCGCTGGCACGCTTGTTCGACGCAACGCGGAACGCAGTGCGGTGCAGAGCCGCACCGCCGGCTCCCGCCCGCCAGTCGCCGAGGGCTCGCACGGAGCGACGAGCGGCGTAACGCCCACGGCAGCTCCTCGCCAGGGTCTCGGGCCACCCGCCGTGCCGATCCGGGCCGCTCACCGCCTTTCGCCTTCGACCTCCGTTGCAGAGAGCGGGAGCCGAGGCTGGGTGCTCCCGTCCGCTCTCGGGGCTCTCGCGGCCGCGCTGGTCCTCGCACTGCGTCTCCGGCGCCTCGCGGAGCCGCTCGACACGCTCCCTATCATGGATTCAGGTGAGCACGTTCTACATCACGACACCGATCTACTACGTCAACTCGACGCCTCACATCGGCCACGCGTACACGACGATCGCGGCCGACATCCTCGTGCGCCATCACAAGCAGCGCGGCGACGACACGTTCTTCCTCACGGGGACGGACGAGCACGCCTCCAAGGTCTACCGGGTGGCAGAGAGTCAGGGCCTGGATCCGAAGGAGTACGTCGACCAGATCGCCGAGTCCTGGAAAGAGCTGCCTAGGCTCGTCGATGCCGACTACGACTTCTTCATCCGCACGTCGGACGAGGGCCATAAGCGCTTCGTCCAGGAGTTCATCCAACGGATCTACGACAACGGGTACATCTACCAGGACGTCTACGCCGGCCTCTACTGCGTGGGCTGCGAGGCGTTCAAGACCGAGGCGGAGCTCGTCGACGGTAAGTGCCCGGAGCACGGAATCGAGCCGGAGTGGATCGAGGAGACCAACTACTTCTTCCGCCTGTCCGCCTTCCAGGAGCCGCTGCTCGAGCTCTATGACTCCCGTCCAGACTTCGTTCTGCCGCGCTTCCGGTACAACGAGGCCCGCTCGTTCATCGAGGGCGGTCTTCAGGACTTCAGCCTCAGTCGCGCGGGCCAGCCCTGGGGTGTGCCTATCCCGTGGGACGAGAGTCAAGTCGTCTACGTCTGGGTCGATGCGCTGATCAACTACCTGAGCGCACTCACCTATGCGCGCCCAGGGGAGGATCTACGGGACAGATACTGGCCCGCGGTCCGCCACCTGATCGGGAAGGACATCCTGCGCTTCCACTGCGTTTTCTGGCCGGCGCTCCTGCTCGCCGCGGGCTACGACGTGCCGAAGCAACTGTTCGTCCACGGTTTCCTCCAGCTCGACGATCGCAAGATCTCGAAGTCGCTCGGCAACGTCATCGACCCGCTCGACCTGATCGACGTGTACGGGAGCGACGCCGTCCGGTTCTGGGCCGTTCGCGCCGTCTCGTTCGGACAAGACGGCAACGTCACGCTCGACAGCATCCACGAGCGCTACGGCCAGGAGCTTGCCAACGACTTCGGCAACCTCGTCTCTCGCACGACCGCAATGATCGCCCGATATCGCGACGGACAGATCCCGTTGTCGGACGGCCCCTCTGCCCTGGCTATCGAGATCGAGGCCGTGCGCGAGGAAGTACCGGTGCGGCTGGACGCATTCGACCTCACGGGTGCGGCCGACGTGATCTGGAATCTCGTGCGGGCGCTGAACCGGCACGTCGAAGCGACGAAGCCCTGGGAGCTTGCGAAGGACGAGGCACGCGCGGCGGAGCTCGATCGGGTTCTCTACGACCTCGTCGATGGGCTGCGGGTTGCGACGATCGCGCTTTCGGCCTACCTCCCGAAGTCTGCGCCCGTCGTCCTTGAGGCACTGGGTCAGCCGGAGGACCTCGCGTGGGAGGGAGTGGAGGCGGGACGCACGGTGTCCGTGTCCGGGATCGAGCCGGCCTCGCCGCTGTTCCCGCGCGTGGATTCGCCGACTGCAGCTGCGTGATCGACACGCACGCGCACCTCGATGCGCTCGAGGATCCAGGCGCCGCCGTCGACCGGGCTCGTAACGCCGGGGTCACGAGGATCATCTCGATCGGAACCGATCCCACCTCCTGGGCGCGCACCCTGGAGCTCGCGGAAGCCCACGACGGCGTGTTCGTCGTCGCTGGAGTCCATCCGCACGAAGCGACGCCGAACTTCGACGTCGATGCACTTCCTCGCCTGCTCGAGCATCCGAAGGTGGTGGGAGTCGGGGAGATCGGACTCGACTACTACCGGGACTATGCGCCTCGGGACGCCCAGGCGAAGCTTTTCGTCTATCAGCTCGGGCTGGCGAAGAAGGCCCGGCTCCCGGTCGTCATTCACAACCGTGCGGCGGACGAAGACACGACCTCGATCCTTCGGCAGTGGTTCGAGGGTGGCACCGTCATCCTGCACTGTTTCTCGTCGGTGCCACTCCTCGACGAGGCGATTCAGCGCGGCTGGTACGTGTCGTTCGCCGGGAACGTGACCTACAAGAACGCAGGCGATCTCAGGTCGGCTGCTCGGACCGTTCCCGCCGAGCTGCTCCTCGCCGAAACCGACTGTCCGTACCTTTCCCCGCAGCCCATGCGCGGCAAGACCAACGAGCCGGCGTTCGTCGTGCACACCCTCGCAACCATTGCCGAGGCTCGCGACGAGGACGCGCAAAGCCTCGCCGCGCAGATCGACGCGAATGCAAGGGCGGCGTTCGGACTTCCGTGAGGGTCCGCGCGAAGAGGGAGCTGGGTCAGCACTTCCTCGTCGACGAGAATATCCTCGGCGTGATCGGGCGTCTCGCCGGGCTCGATGACGACGACGTCGTGCTGGAGGTCGGGCCCGGGCTCGGCGTTCTCACGACTTACCTGGCCGACCGGGTTGCACAGGTCTACGCCGTCGAACTCGACCCCTCGCTCGGTGCGCAGCTGATCGAGCGACTCGCCGGACGTCCGAACGTGGAGCTTCGCTTCGGGGACGCGTTGAAACTCGATCTCGCTGAGATCGCACCGGGCGCCCAGAAGCTCGTCTCGAACCTGCCGTACAACATCGCCACGCCGCTGATCGTCGAGAGCCTCGCCGGGCTGCCGACCGTCCAGCACTGGACGGTGATGGTGCAGCGTGAGGTGGCCGACCGGCTCTTCGCGGAGCCCTCGACCAAGGCGTACGGCGGGGTGTCGGTCCTCGTCCAGCTGGTCGCGGAGCGGACCGGATTCCACCCCGTCGCTCGGACCGTCTTCCGCCCACGGCCGAACGTCGACTCCGCCCTGGTGGCATTCCGTCGCACCGGTTTGCCGCTCGACTTCCTCCACGTAAAACGGGTCGTCGAGGCGGCTTTCTCGCACCGCCGCAAACGACTCGCGAACTCTCTCGAGCTCGCAGGCTTCACAGATCGCGCCCGCGCCGAGTCGGCGATTGCGGCCCTCGGCAGGCAGCCGAACGTGCGTGCCGAGGAACTCGCTCCGCCGGAGTTCGTGCATCTTGCGGAGGCCCTCGCATGAAACGCGCCGCTGCTGCGGCAAAGATCAATCTCGCGCTCGTCGTCGGACCGCGCAGAGCTGAGGGCTTTCACGAGATCGTGACGATCTACCAGCGCATTGCACTTGCGGACCGCATCTCGGTCCAGCGCTCGGGGGAGTTGAAGGTCGACGGCTTTGCCGCTGACGCGCTCGTCCGCCGCGCGCTCGAACGGGTAGCGGACGGGGGAGGCTCGAGTTTTGCCGCGCGGATCGAGAAGCGCATTCCCGTCGCGGCCGGGCTCGGCGGCGGTAGCTCCGACGCAGCGACCGCACTTCGCCTGGCGAACGAGTTGCGTGACGAACCAAAGCCTCCCGCTGCCCTTCGCGCACACGCGAGGGAGCTTGGAGCAGACGTTCCGTTCTTCCTCGAGGACGGTCCGCGGGTCGGCTCAGGCGACGGCCGCGATCTGAGTCCGATCGACCTGCCGCAGGACTACTGGATCCTGCTCGTGCTTCCGCGCGAAACCGAGAAGCGTTCGACGAAGCATGTCTACGACGCATTCGACGAGCGCGGTGCGGAGCGCGGCTACGAGAAGCGGCGAGACGCGCTGCTTGGCATGCTCGGCTCGCTCCGTCGTCCCCGCGATCTCGCAACATTGCCGCCGAACGATCTCGCGTCGTCTCCGGTCGCCGACGAGCTCCGCGACCTCGGAGCATTTCGCGCCGACGTGACGGGTGCCGGGCCGGCCGTCTACGGCTTGTTTCTTCACGGCGCTCACGCTCGCGAAGCACGCAAGCGAATCTCCCCCAGAGGGCGCACGTGGCTCACGGCACCAGCGTGGTACCGTTGATTCATGGCCTATTCGCAGCCAATGATCGAAGCGGGAGGTACGCGTATTGGGCGTTGGCTGCGCGCACGCCGGATCAGACTTGCCCTCTGGGTGGCGATCATCGAGGGCCTGCTCGTCGCGCTCACGCCTGACCTGACGAAGTGGACGGTCATCATCATCGGCGTGATCCTGCTGGCGTTCTACATCGTCGCGGGTCGCCGGATGGGCTGGGACGTCGGCCGAGAGCTCTCCTGGATCGCGGCGGCCTCGCAAGCGCTCGCGATCCTTGTCGTGATCTTCGCCTTTGTGCTGAAGCTCGTCGCGATCGTGGCGATCGTGATCCTCGCGATCCTCGCTCTGGTGTACCTGTTCTCGGACTACAGAAGATCTAGCTGACCGCAGCTCGCGACGCCGTCCGCCCTTCTTTCGAGAACTGCCAAACTTCAGGGCGTGGTGGGGCGTAGCCAAGTGCTGAGGCGCCGCTTGCGGCGCCGGCCATCAAGGCCGTGGTGGCCTTGCCACCGCGGCCGCCGTCCGGCGACAGTCGCTCATCAGTTGCGACACTTGGATTTTGAGGACGTTCTTGTGGGGCGTAGCCAAGGGGTAAGGCAGCGGGTTTTGGTCCCGCGATCCCAGGTTCGAATCCTGGCGCCCCAGCTTTGAACTCAGGCGAACTCGCAGCCGCCGTGATGGCGGCCGGCCTCGGCACACGGATGAAGTCCGCTCTTCCGAAGCATCTCCATCCGCTGCTCGGCCGGCGACTTGTGGACTGGGTCGTGGAAGCCGTTCGTCCGCTCGAGCCGGATCCACTCGTCGTGGTGCTGTCGCCGGAAGCTGCAGACGAGCTCGAAGGCGTATCCGTCGCCGTGCAGGAACGACCGCTCGGTACAGGCGACTCGCTGCGCTCGGCGCGCGTCAACGTTGGCTCGGCGAAGACGGTGCTGGTCGTGTCCGGCGATCATCCACGGATCAGCTCGGACCTGCTCACCCGGTTGGTCGACGAGCACCGCTCCACCGTGGCGGCTGCCACCGTCCTGTCCTTCGAGCCCGAAGACCCGCGGGCATATGGACGCATCATCCGAAACGAGAGCGGGCGCCTCGAGGCGATCGTCGAGGATGCCGACGCCAGCGACGCGCAACGAGCCGTGCGCGAGGTGAACTCCTCCATCTACGTGTTCGAAGCTGACAAGCTATGGCCGGTGCTCGAGCGGATCGAGCCCGTCAACGCGCAGGGTGAGCTCTACCTGACGGATGTCGTACGGCTGCTGGTCGAGGGAGGAGACGAGGTCGTCGTGTTCAAGGCTCCCGATCCCGATGAAGTCGAAGGCGTGAACACGCGGGCCGAGCTCGCCGACGCAGCTGCTTACCTACGCGCGCGCGTGAACAAGCAACACATGCTCGCCGGGGTGACGATCGTGGACCCCGCCACGACGTGGATCGAGCCCGACGTCGAGCTCGAGCCCGACTCGACCATCCATCCGTTCACCGTCCTCCGCGGCCGCACGCGTGTCGCCGCCGGGGCAGAGGTCGGCCCGCACGCGGTGGTCGACGGCGCCGAGATAGGCCCTGACGTGCAGGTTGGGCCTTTCTGCTATCTGCGGCCCGGAACAAGGCTCGCGAAGGGGGCGAAGGCCGGGACGTTCGTCGAGATCAAGAACTCGGAGATCGGCGCGCGCGCGAAGGTGCCGCACCTCTCCTACATCGGGGACGCCGAGATCGGCGAGGACACGAACGTCGCGGCTGGAAACATCACCGCGAACTACCCGCACCAGCCGGGGCGCGAGAAGGGCAGAACGAAGATCGGGCGGAACGTCAGGACCGGCATCCACAATGGGTTCGAGGCCCCGGTGGAGGTCGGAGACGATGCTTGGATTGCAGGCGGCTCGTACATAACAGAAGATGTCCCTCCGGAATCTCTGGCCGGGTTCCCGCCGAAGCAGGTCACGAAAGAGGGCTATCTCCGTGGAAAGCGCAACGACTGAGCTGACTCGCCTGCCTGGCCTCGAGGTCGCCGAGACGAAGCCCGAGCTCCGGCCGGAGCACTGGATCGAGCGCGGGCCGTCGAAGCGGCTCATGCTCTTCTCCGGGCGCTCGCACCCGGAGCTGGCCCAGAAGATCGCCGAGAAGCTCGGGATCCAGGTCGGCGACGTGTCCCTCCGCACGTTCGCGAGCGGCGAGACGTACTGCCGCTACGAGGAGTCGATCCGCGGAGCGGACATCTTCATCGTCCAGACGAGCTCGCCGCCAGTGGATCAGCACCTGATGGAGCTGCTGATCATGATCGACGCGGCGAAGCTCGCCTCGGCGAAGCGCATCACCGCGGTACTTCCGCTGTACCCCTACTCGCGCCAGGACAAGAAGTCACGACCGCGCGAGCCGATCACAGCGAAGCTGGTGGCGGAGATGATCCAGTCCGCAGGAGCTGATCGTGTCCTGACCATGGACTTGCACGCGGGGCAGGTGCAGGGCTTCTTCGAAGTGCCCGTCGACCACATGACCGCGCTGCCGATGCTCGCGCAGTATTTCCGCGACCTTGGTCTACCCGAGGAGCTCGTCGCGGTCGCGCCGGACACGGGCCGCACGCGTCTGGCCAGCAAGTTTGCGGAGATGATCGGCGGCGACCTCGCCGTCCTCCAGAAGGATCGGCCGGCGCACAACGTCGCGCACATCACGAACGTGATCGGCAACGTCGAGGGCAAGTGCGCGGTGATGACCGACGACATGGTCGACACGGCGGGCACGCTCGTCGCGGGAGCGCAGTTCCTCAAGGACCACGGAGCAAAGAAGGTCTATGCCTGTGCAACGCACGGAATCTTCTCGCCGCCGGCGATCGAGCGGATCGAGGAGAGCCCGCTCGACAAGGTCGTCGTCACCGACACGGTCCCGATCGATCCACTGCACAAGCCCGAGCGCGTCACCGTGCTGACGGTCGCAGACATACTCGCCGAGACGATCCACAACGTCTTCGCGGACGATTCGGTGTCGGCGATCTTCGGCGACATGAACGCCCTCTTCTAGGAAGCAGCTACCATTGGCCGCCGGAAATGGCGGGCGAACGCATAAAGCTGCAGGTACAGGAGCGCGAACGGCGTGGTTCGGCCGACGCCCGACGCCTGCGCAAGCAGGGGTTCATTCCCGGCGTCCTGTACGGGAACGGGAAGAAGTCCCACGCGATCTTCGTGCCCGAGCGTGAGCTGCGACGCGTTCTGACCGGCGCCGGCGGCCTACACGCGATCCTCGACGTCGTCCTCGAAGGCCAGTCGACGCCGCATGCCTCGATCCTCAAGGACTACCAGCAGGATCCGATCCGCGGTCACATTTCCCACATCGATCTGCAGGAAGTGCGGCTCGACCAGCCGATCCAGGCGAGCGTCACCGTGCAGCTGGTCGGCGAGCCGGCCGGGGCGAAGGAGGGCGGCGTGCTCTCGCAGGTGCAGCGCGAGATCAACGTCGAGGCGCTGCCGATGGAGATTCCGGAGCACATCGACCTCGACGTCAGCGGCTTGGCGATCGGGGACACGCTCCGCCTTGCAGACCTGGCGCCGATGAAGGGTGTCACCTACCTCGACAATCCCGAAGAGACGGTGCTCGCGACCGTGACGCTCCCGACTCGGGAAGTCGAGCCTGAGCCCGAGGAAGTGCCCGAGGGCGAGCTGCCGGAGGGCGAAGTGCCCGAGGGCGAAGCGCCCGAAGGCGCGGCCGAGCAGCCTGCGGAGGGCGGCGATGCCGGCGCGGGCGAGCAAGGCGAGCCCCGCACCCCGGAAAGCTAAATGCGCCTCCCGTGGCGGCGGGGCGATCGCGCCTCGTCGCTCGACCTTCTCGTCGTCGGGCTCGGCAATCCCGGCCGCGAGTACGCCGGGCATCGTCACAACGTCGGCTGGATGGTGGTCGAGGAGTTGGCACGCCGACACGGCGCGTCGTGGAAGGGAAAGTTCAACGGCCAGTTGGCCGAGCTGCGCCTCGACGGTCACCGTGTCGCGCTGCTCAAGCCGGAGACGTTCATGAACGAGTCGGGCCGGTCGGTAGGTGCGGCGGGGCGGTTCTACAAGCTGGAGCCGGATGCCGTCCTCGTCGTGCACGACGAGATCGATCTCGACAGTGGTCGACTCCAGGTGCGCAAGGGCGGAGGGCTCGCCGGACACAACGGGCTCAGGTCGGTCGCGGCTCACCTGAAGACGCCCGAGTTCCTGCGGTTGCGGGTCGGCGTCGGTCGACCGGGCCGCGGCGACCCGCGCAAGCCTGCCGATTACGTCCTGTCGAATTTCGAGCCCGAGGACGACCGCGAGGACATCGTCGCGCGCGCAGCCGACGCAGTGGAGACGCTCCTAGCCGAAGGGCTCGAGCGAGCCCAGGCTCAGTTCAACTGACTACCATGACCGGCGCCGAACCGGCGTGGTTCGGCCTTTCGCGTGGACCAGCCGATCCTGCACCCTTTTATCGAGGAGCTACGCAAGAGCGAGCGCCTGACGGCGTTCGCGCGCGCTTTTCCGGCGCCTGCGCGCGTGTCGGAACCGGCATTGCCGCTTCTGCTCGCCGCCCTGCACGAGGAGCTCGGGCGTCCTCTCGTCCTGCTGGCGCCGGAGGATCAGGACGCACGTGACGCGGCCGAGGCTGCGGCGTGGTTTCTCGGCGAGGACCGTGTTGCGCTGCTGCCGAGCCGCGGCGTTCACTGGGCGTCCGGCCTCGATCCCGCGCCGCACCTAGTCGGCGAGCGTGCTCGCGCGCTCGACGTGCTGGCGGCCGGAGGACTCGTCGCCGCGTCGGCGGCCGCGCTCGCCGAGCCGCTGCCGCCGCCGGACGCGCGTCCGGCGCCGATCCCCATAACGCCTGGCGAGGAAGTCAGCCTCGAGCAGCTGTCCGAGTCCCTGGCACTGGCGGGCTACGAACGCGTCGACCGTGCCGACGAGCGTGGGCAGTTCGCGGTGCGTGGCGGGCTCGTCGACGTGTTCCCCACGACCGGCCGGGAGCCGCTGCGAACCGAGTTCTGGGGAGACGAGATCGAGCAGATGCGTGCCTTCTCTCCCTTCACGCAGCGTGCGCTGCACCCGGTCGAGTCGGCGGTGATCTATCCCGCCGTCGAGCGACGGCTCGACCTCGTCGAACCGGTGCTCGGTGACGACGACGAGCCGATCGCGATTCCGAAGGACCTGGTGCCGCCCGTCCCCGGCGGTCCTGATCTCGTGTGGCTGCCCGACGAGGTCCGCGCCGTGTGGGACGAGGAGGGGCTCGAGCCCGTTTCGATCAAACGCGCCGCGCTGCTCGACACGCTTCCCGCCGGACAGCCGTTTGCGTTCGAGGCGCAGCGACCGGCGCTGGTGGCGCGTGGTCTCGCCGAGGCAGAGAACGAGCTCAATGCCTTCGTCCGCGCCGGCCAGCGCGTCGTCGTCGCGTTCCCGCATCTCGGCGAAGCCCTACGGCAACAGAACCTGCTTCGCCGCGCCGACTCACGGATCTTCGAGATCGGCGAGGGCCTGCCGAGAGAAGCGGAACTGCTGTTCGCGGTCACTCCGGCCCGCCGCGGATTCGTGTGGCGCGATCTCGGGCTCGTCCTTCTTCCCGACACGCAGGTCTTCCGAAAGCGGCCACCGCGCGAGCGGCGCACAGGCGGACGGGCGCTGCAGTCGTTCGCCGACCTTCGGACCGGAGACTTCGTCGTCCACGAGGACCACGGGATCGGCAAGCTGCTCGGTTTCGAGACGAAGGAGGTAGCGGGGGTCACGCGCGACTACCTGTTTCTCGGCTTTCGGGGGGACGACCGGCTGTATGTCCCGCACGAGCAACTCGGCAAGGTCTCGCGCTACATCGGCGCGGACGCGACGGTTCCGGCGCTCTCGAAGCTCGGCGGCAAAGCGTGGGACAACCTCAAGAACAGGGCGCGCGAGTCCGTTCGCGAGCTCGCGGGCGAACTGCTCGCGCTCTATGCACAGCGCCAGCAGGCTCCCGGGGTTGCGTACGACTTACGTCACGAGTACCTCGAGCGGCTGGAAGCGGAGTTCCCCTACCGAGAGACGCCTGACCAGCAGGCGGCGATCGAGGCCGTCAAGGAGGATCTCGAGACACCGCGCCCGATGGACCGCCTCGTCTGCGGTGACGTCGGGTTCGGGAAGACGGAGGTCGCGATCCGCGCCGCCTTCGCCGTCGCCGTAAACGGGAAGCAGACGCTGATGCTCGCGCCCACGACGATCCTGGCCGAGCAGCACTGGCACACTTTCCGTGAGCGATATCGGGACTTTCCGGTCCGGGTCGAGATGGTCTCCCGGTTCCGTCCTCCGCGCGAGGTGAAGCAGGTCCTCGCCGACTTTCAGGCGGGCAAGGTGGACATCCTCATCGGAACGCATCGCATCCTCAGCCGCGACGTCATCCCCAAGGAGCTCGGGCTCGTCATCCTCGACGAGGAACAGCGGTTCGGCGTGGCACAGAAGGAACTGCTCCGCTCGCTCCGGCTCGAGGTCGACGTGCTGACACTGAGCGCCACGCCGATTCCACGCACGCTGCACATGTCGCTGTCGGGCCTACGCGACATCTCGATCATCGAGACGCCGCCCGAGGGACGGCGGCCGATCCGCACCACGGTCGGTGAGTACGACGACGAGCTCGTCAAGCTCGCGCTCGAACGCGAGGTGGAGCGCGAAGGTCAGGCGTTCTACCTGCACAACCGCGTCGAGACGATCGACGAGGCCGCCGAGAAGCTACGTCAGATCGCACCGAACCTTCGTTTCCTCGTCGCGCATGGACAGATGCGCGAGCGCGCGCTCGAGGAGAAGATGCACGCGTTCCTGCGCGGCGACGCCGACGTTCTGGTCTCGACGACGATCATCGAATCCGGCCTCGACATCCCGCAGGCCAACACGCTGATCGTCGAGCGCGCCGACCAGCTCGGGCTCTCGCAGCTCTACCAGATCCGTGGGCGCGTCGGGCGATCCGATGTCACCGCGCACGCGTATCTGTTCTACCCCGACATGACAGAGCTCACCCCGGAAGCACGCTCGCGGCTTGCCACACTCGCGGATCACACCGAGCTCGGCGCCGGGTTCGCGATAGCGATGCGAGATCTGGAGATCCGAGGTGCCGGAAACCTCCTCGGCGACGAGCAGTCGGGTCACGTGGCCGCGCTCGGCTTCGAGCTCTACGTCGAGCTTCTCGCCGAGGCGGTGGCGGAGCTATCCGGGGAGCGGCGCGTCGCGGCGCGGCCGGTCCGCGTGGACGCGCGCGTGGATGCGTACGTTCCGCCGGAGTACATCGCGTCCGAGGCGCTCAAGATCGACCTGCACCGCCGGCTGGCCTTGACTGAGTCGGAGGACGAGCTGCGCGAGCTGCAGGCGGCGACCGAGGATCGCTTCGGCCCGCTCCCGGAACCGGTCGAGAGCCTCTTCCTGATCCAGGAGGCGAAGCTCAAGCTCGCGCGCGCCGGCGCGGACTACTTCGTCTTCCGTGGAGGGAAGGCGAGCATCGGTCAGATGGTGCTCGGCTCGGACGAGCTGCGCGATCTGCGCCGCCGGGTCGACACGGCGGTGTACACGACGGCAAACCGTGAGATCAGCCTGCGCGAGGAGGGTTTCCCGCAGGCGCTCCGACTGGTCGATGCTATACTGGCCGCGCGTCAGGCAGCGTGAGGAAACCGCTGCAAATGACGTTTTTTTCATGAAGCGACTCATTCCTCTCCTAGTCCTTGCAGTCGGGCTCGCCGTTGCGGGCTGCGGCGGGACGACCACCGCGAGCCTCAGTTCGGACGACGCGGCGATAGTCGGATCCGAGGCGATCACCAAGGATCAGCTCAATGCGCTCATGGAGCGCGCCAAGAAGAACTACGAGGCGCAGAAGCGTCCCTTCCCCAAGCCCGGTAGCGCCGACTACGAACAGCTCAAGGGCCAGGCGATCGTCTACCTGATCCAGCGAGCCGAGTACGACCAAGAGGCGAACGCGATGGGGATCAAGATCAGCGACTCCGACATCGACAACCGGATCAAGCAACTGAAGAAGCAGTACTACGGAAACAGCGAGGCGAGGTACGAGAAGACCCTGAAGCAGCAAGGCCTTACGCCCGATCAGGCCAAGGAGGAGGTTCGCGCGTCGCTGATCGCGGAGGCGGTGTTCAAGAAGGTGACCGACAAGGTCGACGTCTCCAACAAGGACATCGCAAACTACTACGACTCGCACAAGAGTCAGTACGTCCAACCGGAGAGCCGTGATGTCCGCCACATTCTCGTCACCAAGAAGGCCCTTGCAGACGAGCTCTACGGGAAGTTGAAGGCCGGCGCGAGCTTCGCGGCGCTCGCCAAGAAATATTCGAAGGACCCAGGCTCAGCGTCGAACGGCGGCAAGCTCACGATCTCCAAGGGACAGACGGTTCCGGAGTTCGACAAGACCGCGTTCGCGCTCAAGAAGGGCGAGCTCTCACAGCCCATCCACACGCAGTACGGCTACCACATCATTCAGGCACTCTCGGCGATCAAGCCTTCTCAGACGACGCCGCTCAGCCAGGTCCAGGCCTCGATCAAGCAGCAGCTCGAACAGCAGCAGAAGAACGACCTGATGACGAAGTGGGTCGAGCAGAAGAAGAAGTCCTACTGCAAGTCGCGCATCAGGTACCAGGTCGGGTACGCGCCCAATCCCGACCCGTGCGCCAGCGCCACCGGCGCAACGACGACCTCACCGTAGGTGGGCCTTGCCGAGGCGCTGGTCGACCTCCAGGCGCTGACCGAGCGACTCCGTCGCGACTGTCCCTGGGACCGAGAGCAGACCGAGCGCACGATCGTGCCGCACACGGTCGAGGAGGCGTACGAGGTCGCAGACGCTGCGATCGCCCGTGACGACTCGAAGCTCGCCGACGAACTCGGCGATCTGCTCTTCCAGGTCTACTTTCTCGCCCTGTTGCTGGAGGAGAAGGGCGGGGAGGATCTGGAGGGAGTCGCGCGCGGAATCCACGACAAGCTCGTTCGCCGCCATCCGCACGTCTTCGGCGACGCGGAGGCGAAGACCGCCGGACGTGTGCGCGAACGCTGGGAGCACATCAAGCGCACGGACGAGGACCGCGAGGGAGTCTTCCACGACGTGCCCGAGTCGTTTCCGGCGCTGCTCTATGCGCGCAAGGTGCAGCGGCGCGCCGCCGCCGTCGACTTCGAGTATCCCGACACTGCGGGCGCGCTCGCGGATCTGGAGGACGAGCTCCGTGAGCTGAAGGAGGCCCTGGCCGAGGCGGGCGAGCACGCCCCGGAGACCGAGCCGGACCCACACGTCTTCGAGGAAGTCGGCGACGTGCTCTTCGCGGCCGTCAACGTCGCGCGGCGCTTGAACGTCGATCCGGAGCTTGCGCTCCGCGCGATGTCGCGGCGCTTCGTCGAGCGCGTCGAGCGGGCGGAGCGCTACGCGGCCGAGGACGGGAAGTCCTTCGCCGAGCTCGAGCTGGCGGAGCAGGACCGTTACTTCGACCGCGCGAAGGAGGAGTTTCGGTGAGTGGAACTGCGATCGCCCGCGTCCACGGACGTCAGATCCTGGACTCCAGGGGTAACCCGACCGTGGAAGTCGACGTCGCCCTCGAGTCGGGCGCGGTCGGGAGGGCGGCAGTGCCGTCGGGTGCATCGACAGGAAGGTTCGAGGCGGTCGAGTTGCGCGACGGCGACGCGGCGACCTATCGCGGCAAGAGCGTGCTCAACGCCGTTCGCAACGTCGAAACGGAGCTTGCCTCGGCTGTCACGGGCCTCGACGCGACCGACCAGCGCCGACTCGACGCAGCGCTGATCGAGGCCGACGGCACCGGGAACAAGTCACGTCTCGGAGCGAACGCGATCCTCGGAGTCTCGCTCGCGGCCGCGAAGGCGGCTGCCGCAAACGAGGGCGTTTCGCTCTTCCGCTGGGTGGGCGGCGCCGACGCACACGTGCTGCCGGTGCCGATGATGAACGTCATCAACGGCGGCGCCCATGCGCAGAACTCCCTCGACCTGCAGGAGTTCATGCTCGTGCCGGCCGGAGCGGAGTCGTTCTCCGAAGGTTTGCGGATCGGCGCCGAGGTGTTCCACACGCTCAAGGACCTGCTTCACGAGCGGGGCCTCGCCACGGCGGTCGGCGACGAAGGCGGGTTCGCGCCGGACCTCGAGTCGAGCGAGGCCGCCGTTGAGGCGGTGTTCGACGCGGCCGAGCGAGCCGGTCACCGCGAGCGCGTGGCGATCGCACTCGACCCCGCATCGACGGAGCTCTATCGGGACGGTCGATACCACTTCGAGCGTCAGGGCGGCACGCGCGATGCCGCTGGGATGATCGAGCTCTATGAGAGCCTCACTGTCCGCCACCCGGTGGTCTCGATCGAGGACGGACTGGCGGAGGACGACTGGGTCGGCTGGGAGGCGCTCACCCGCGAGCTCGGCAACCGCCTCCAGCTCGTGGGTGACGATCTCTTCGTCACCAACGTCGAACGGCTCCAACGCGGAATCGACCAGGGCGTCGCCAACTCGATTCTGGTCAAGGTGAACCAGATCGGCACGCTCACGGAAGCCCTGGACACGATCGAGCTCGCGCGCGCGAGCGGCTATACCGTGGTCATGTCTCACCGCTCAGGCGAAACCGAGGACACGACCATCTCCGACCTCGCCGTCGCGACCGGCGCCGGGCAGATCAAGACCGGCGCACCTTCGCGGACCGACCGCGTCGCCAAGTACAACCAACTGCTCCGGATCGAGGAGGAGCTCGGCGACGCAGCCGTGTATCCGGGGTGGTCCGCCTTCAGGCGATTCAAGCGCTAGCAAAGCCCGTGCGCTGACGGCCTTCGGCGCTACGCTGGTAACCATGTCGCCTTTCTCGCCGCGTCGCACGAAGATCGTCGCGACGATCGGTCCGGCCTCGTCCACCCCGGAGATGGTCCATCGGCTCGTGGACGCCGGCATGGACGCCGCTCGGCTCAACCTCTCCCACGGGACGCACGACGATCACGCAGCGCGCGCGAAGCTCGTTCGCGACGTGCAAGAGGAGGTCGGCAGGCCGCTCGCGCTGATCGGCGACCTGCAGGGGCCGAAGTTCCGGGTCGGGGGCCTGGCCCAGCCGCTGGATCTCGCGAAGGGAGAGGAGGTGACCGTCGTCGTCGGCGACGGCGCCCGCAACGGCGAGCTCCCGATCGCGCCGGTCGCGATCGGAGAGGTGCTGCGACCCGGGCACGAGGTGCTGATCGACGACGGCATGATCCGCCTTCGCGTCGAGGAGGTCGAGTCGGGCCGCGCGCGCTGCGGGATCATCGTCGGAGGGCTCGTGACCTCCCAGAAGGGTGTGAATCTTCCGGGCGTCCCGATTCCCATCCCGTCGCTGACCCGCAAGGACCTCAGTGACCTCGAGTTCGCGCTCGAGCTCGGGTGCGACTTCATCGCGCTCTCGTTCGTGCGCTCGGCCGCCGACGTGCGCGACCTGAAGGCCCTGATCGAGCAAGCCGGATCGAACGCACATGTCATCGCCAAGATCGAGAAAGCCGAAGCGGTCGACGCGCTGGACGACGTGCTCGAGGAAACGGACGCAGTCATGGTGGCGCGCGGCGACCTCGGCGTCGAGATCGGGGCGGCGCTCGTGCCGCTCGTCCAGAAGCGGATCATCGCCAAGTCGCTCGAGCGCGGGAAGCCGGTGATCACCGCAACACAGATGCTCGAGTCGATGGTCCATCATCCGGAGCCGACCCGCGCCGAGGCGAGTGACGTGGCGAACGCGATCCTGGACGGGACGTCCGCCGTGATGCTCTCCGGCGAGACCGCGATGGGCGAGTATCCTGTGGAGGCCGTCCAGACGATGGACCGCATCGCCTGTGCGGTCGAGCCGAGCCTCGGCTACCGCCACCAGATCCCGGAGGCGACCGAGGATCCGACGATCGGCAACGCGATGTCGAACGCAGCCTGCGATCTCGCCGAAGCCCTCGGGGCGAAGGCGATGCTCGTGCCGACTTTCACCGGTCGCACCGCATCGGCGGTCGCGCGCCTGCGACCCCGCCGTCCCATCCTCGCGCTCACCCACAAGTGGTGGTCGGTCAACCAGATGGCAATCGAGTGGGGCGTGACGCCGATCTGGATCCCGGAGTGCAGGGACGTCGAGGATCTCTGGAACCGCTCGCTCGATGCCGCGAAGAAGGCCGGCGTGGTCGAGCAGGGTGACACGGTGGTGATCACCGCAGGCACCGCCGTCAACATCCCGGGGTCGACGAACGTCATCAAAGTCGACGTCGCCTAGGCTCTGACCCCGCAGGGGTCTGACCCCAGCCGTGGAAGTTCCGCGCATGGCTGCGGCCCGGTCACGTCGTCCTCCCGTCGCGACACTTGCGCGCCGCTGGTTCGCGGTCCTGCTCGTAATCCTGATCGCCTATGCGTACTACCACCCGCTCCGCAGCTGGATCGAGACGCGGCACGAGCTCTCCTCCCGCAAGGCGGAAGTCTCCCAACTCGCGGCGCAGAAACGTGCATTGCTCGAACGGGTGCACGCCTCGGCGACGACCGATTCACTTGCACGTGAGGCGCGGCGGCTCGGCTACATCCGTCCGGGCGAGCACCTCTTCATCGTCAAGGGCATCCAGGCTTGGAGGCGGGCACATGGCACTACCATCGGCGGGGATGGAAAATGATCGCGCCGTTGTCGAGCGTCAGCTAGGAAGACCCCCGCGTGCGTTCCGGCGCGTTGTGGCTCGCTGTCGCTCCGGACATCCCACCGTGACTGAGCAGGCGCCGTTCGACGAGTCGGGTGAGCCGTTTCCGACCATGTTCTGGCTCACCTGTCCGCAACTCGTCGCGGCGGTGTCGAGACTCGAAGCCGCCGGCGGGGTCGACCGTTGGACCCAGAAGGTCGCCGAGGATCCCGAGCTCGCCGCCAGCCTAGAGCGCGGCAATGCAGAGCAGCGCGCGCTGCGACCGGAGCTCGACCTCGGCATCGGCGGCGCCCGATCCGGAGCGAGAACGCTGAAGTGTCTGCACGCACACGTCGCGTTCGCGCTGGCACGCCCGGGCTACGCGCTGGGCGAGCGCATCCTCGTCGAGCTCGATCCCCCCTGGCCCGACGTTTGCTCGGTCCGCTAGCGGATACGATCCTGCGCCCGTGACGATCGTTCTCGACGTCGTACGGCGGGAGTGGGAGCAGGGCTACCGCCGCTTCGAAGCCGCATCGCGCGAGCCGGTCGTCGCCGGCCGCCTGCAGCGACAGCTCGACGTTGTCACCGATGAGCTCCGGAAACGAGTGGGGCAGACCTTCACGCTCGACGAGCTGGCCGCGGCCTACGACGTCGCGGATGAGTGGGCGCGAGACGTGGTCTCCGAGCACGCCGCCACGCCGGGTTGGCCGCGCACACTGGCGATCGTCGAGGACGCCGCGTTCCACCTGTACCAGCGTGGCGCTGTCGACTACACCCCGTGACCCTGACGCCGATCGAGCGTCACGCGCGCCGGCGACAGCGGCGGCGTCGGGAGGTGATCCGCTGGACCATGCGGACGGTCGTCGTCCTCCTCGTGTTCCTCTTGGGCGTCGCGCTCGGTCAGGCCCTCCACGACAACCCCAAGCCCGGCCAGACGATCACCGTCGACAGAACGCTTCACATTCCTACTGGAAACCCCGCCTCGACCGTGAGCCCGTAGGTGTAAAGAAGGCGCACTTTTGGGTAGATTCGCGGTGTGTCGACTCGCGATCCGGGTTCACGACGGTCCGCTTCCGGCGAGAGCGACTGGCTCACGCTCGGGCAGGCCGCCAAGTTCCTTGGGGTCGCCCAGAGCACGATCCGGAAGTGGTCGGACCTGGGCCGTGTTCCGGCCTTCTACACCCCTGGGGGACACCGCCGCTACAAGCGCGGCGACCTCCAGGCGTTTCTCGACCGCTCGGGCCCGGGCAAGCCGGCCCGCGGCCCGCTCGTTCTGCTCGTGGACGACAACTCTCAGGTGAGGGAGGTCGTTCGCGTCAATCTGGAGATGGAGGGCTACGCGGTGCGGGAGGCGGCCAACGCCGAGGACGGGCTGGCCGCGCTGGAAGAGGAAGTGCCCGATCTGATCCTGCTGGACGTGATGATGCCGCAGGTCGACGGATGGGAGATGTTGCGGCGAGTGCAGGAACGTCACGGGGTTGGGTCGATCCCCGTCGTGATGTTCAGCGGTCAACTCGAGGCCGGCGATGAAGCGGCCGAGCGAGGGGCGCAAGGCTTCGTCGGGAAGCCCTTCGATCTCCGTGCACTGGTCGAGCAGACGAAGCAGATCGTTCCAGCCTGATCTCCGCGGACCGTCATCTCGAGCGCTGGGTCGTCCACCATCGCACGGGTTGGCTGAATCCGATCTTCGAGGGGCTCTCCTGGGCAGGGCGACTGGGTCTCATCTGGATCGCGATCGCCCTGGTTCTGTCCCTCCTCTGGCGACGATGGGGCGTTTTGTTTATGACCGTTGTCGCCGTCGCCGTCGCGGACTGGTCGGCAACGGGCCTGAAAGCCCTCTTCGACCGGCCTCGGCCACCCGTGCGCTACGCGGAACCGAAAGCGCTCGTGCCGGTCCCACACGACGCCTCGTTTCCGTCCGGACACGCGGCGACGAGCTTCGCTGCGGCCACCATCCTGTCCTTCGCATCGCCGCGGCTTGCTCCCTTTTTCTTTCTGCTTGCAGCGGCAGTCGCGTTCTCGCGCGTCTATGTCGGCGTGCATTACCCGCTCGACGTGATCGGTGGCGCGGTGCTTGGGGTCTTCGTCGCTACATCTCTTCGCCTGCTCGTAAGAGCCCGGCGACGACCACTACAAGTGAGGCCAGAAGACTGATGAAGATCCCGATCCCGCGGCCGCGCCACCCGAAGAACTCGTCCGGGACGCTGATCAGGCGGATGAGGACGAACACGGTCGAGAGAGCTCCGAGGGCGATCACGACCAGGCTCTCAGGGACCGTAGCGGGAAGCTCGATTCCCGACTCTCGGAGGATGACGAGGGCGAGGACGGCGAGCCCGATGAAGAACACCAGCTTCCCGAGAGCTCCCGTGTGCCACCCGATCACGCTCGTGGTCGGCCCTGGCCCCGAGCCCACGTACCAGTCCGTAAAGGCCGAGATGGTCAGGACGAGGCCGGCCACCCAGGTGAGCCGGAAACCCAGCCCGGAGAGATCCTCGAAGCCCCGAGCCGGGCGCGGCTGAGCCGCAACCCAGTCCTCCTCTTTCGGGGCGCCGGGCTGGTAGGGATCTGGGGTCTGCATGGTTTCGGGCCGGAGACGGGGGATTTGGGGCTCATCCGGCAGCCGCTACTCTACGGGGGTCGGGATGGGGCGCGATCTGACTACGGTGCGTGTGGCACCAGACGAGTACGTCGAGTTCCTGGTTTCGGGAGCTGCCGCCAAGGGCGAGTTCCATTGCTCGGAATGTGGTTACGGCGTGACGATCGTGCGCGTGCTGCCCGTGTGCCCGATGTGTCAGGGGACGTCCTGGGAGCAATCCCCCTGGAGCCCTTTCCGCAGGGCGGCGTCCCTCTAGGAGGGCCTGGGGGAACGTCGCTCGTCGCCTGGGTGCGGCGGTCGTTCCGAGGCAAGAACGCAGGGAGCGGCCGTATCGAATAGATACGGGCGCGACTGAGGAGGCGGCCTCGGGGCGAGCAGCGCAGCCCGACGGCACAGCCGATGTTTTCGCCAAGCCTCCTTAAAGCCCGAAGACCTTCTGGACTTCGTGCCAGATGGTCAGCATCAGGAACAGCGCAAGCCCGACGAGGATCGAAAACGTCAGGACAAAGCGCAGCCTCGCTTGCGACTTTTCACGCTTGCGCCGTAGCCGTGCGTTCCGGCGAGCGCGGTGGTAGTGGTACGCCCGGTCGATCGCCTCCGGATCGACGGGCGGGGCCTCACGGGGAGCCACCACGCGGCGGGCGGGCTGAGCCATCCGCTGGAGTCTAGTGCTGGCCGCGCCGGGAGTCTTGGACGATACTTGTGAGCGGGTCGGGTTCGATGGCTGCGCGTCCAGATCACCAGGGGGCAGCGCTCGCTGAGGGCGGTCTCGACGCGCT
>JBKOWS010000107.1:0-9602 GCA_046724565.1 Actinomycetota bacterium
CCCCCTCCCGAGTTACTCCCCGAGCTCACGTTAGGCGCGAGGGACCGTTTGTCCACCTGGCCTTTCGTTTAGTTGGTTTCGTCTCAGGCACGGAGCTGTGCGGAGAAGCGCTGCTCGACGGCTGAGACGATGCGTCGCCGAAGCCCCGCAGCGTCTTCGTCGGTCAGTGTCCGCTCCGGCGACTGGAACGTGGCGGAGAAGGCAATCGACTTCCTGCCCTCACCAACCTGCTCGCCGCGGTAGACGTCGAATGCCCTGAACTCCCGCAGCTCTGGGCCGGCGGCCTCGCGCGCGACGGCTTCCAGCTCGCCGGCCGTCACCTCCTCCGGAACCACGAAGGCGAGATCCTGGCGCACGGGCGGATACGTGATGACGTCTTCGTAGACCACGAGCTCGGGGACACGGTCGACGAGAGCGTCGACGTCCAGCTCGAACGCCCCCCACTCGCCTGGCAGCTCGGGATCGCGCACCGAGACGACCCACCCTTCGTCCGTGCGAGCGCCCCGGCCGGGAATCGGAAGGTCGTCCGCGGGGCTGAAGCTCTGCGCGATGCCGAGGGCGTCGTACAGGCCTTCCACCGTTCCCTTCGCAAAAGAAAAGCCCCCCTCGGCGATGCCGCCCACATGCCAGCGCTCCTTCGGGAGCTGCTCGCCGGTCGGCAGGTAGACGTGCGCCTGCTCGAAGAGCGCGATCTCGTCGTTGCCGGCATCGACGTTGCGCCGTGCCGACGCGAGCAGCCCGTCCACGAGCGAGGTGCGGAGCACTGCCTGCTCGCTCGAGAGCGGCTCCAGCAGCTCAACGCCGCCCGCCGGCGAGCCCTTCGGCAGGAGGCTCCACGTGTACGCCTCTGAGTAGCCGAACCCGGTGAGGACGTCCTCGATCCGCCGACGAACGCGCTGCGGCTTGGAGAGCGTCCCGAACATCGCCTGTCGCCTCGGCAGCCGCCCGGGCACGTCCGGTAGACGGAACCGCGCGACTTCCTCGACGAGGTCGATCTCGCGGGTCACGTCACGCGCGCGCCAGGTCGGGACGGAGAGCGTGCCACCGTCGATGCCGAATCCGAGTCGCCCCAGAATCGCCTGCTGTTCCTCGGGCGGAGTCTCGATTCCGACCACAGCATCGGTGCGCTCCGGCCGGAAGCGAATCACCGGCGGCTCCGGCAGGCCGGCATGCACGTCGATGTGGCCCGTCCAGGTCGCGCCCGCGACCTCGACGAGCAGCTGCGTTGCAAGCATTGCCGCCTGTTCCGCGAGATATGGATCGACACCCTTCTCCCAGCGGTTCGAGCCCTCGGTTCGCAGCCGAAGCCGCTCTGAGGTCCTGAAGATCGTGTACGGCTCGAAGTTCGCGGCCTCGAGCAGGACGTCCGTCGTCCCCTCGCCGATCTCGGTCTCCTCGCCGCCCATGATCCCGGCGAGAGCGACCGCGCGTTCGGCATCGGCGATCATCAGGTCGTAGGACTCGAGCTCGCGCTCGACGCCGTCGAGCGTTCGCAGCTTCTCTCCGGCGCGTGCGCGCCGGACGACGATCCTGCCTCCGGCCAACTTCGCATGGTCGAACGCATGCAGCGGATTGCCGAGCCCCAGCATTACGTAGTTGGTGATGTCGACCACGTTCGAGATGGGCCGCATTCCGGCAGCGAGCAGCCGCGCCTTCAGCCAGACGGGAGACGGAGCGATCGTGACGCCGCGGAAGAGGCGGCCGATGTAGCGAGGACACGCTTCGAAGTCCTCGATCGTGACGTCGAACGTCTTGTCGGCGTCGCGTGGCGGATCCGTGCCCGGCGGCGGGGCAAGCTCCAGGTCGAAGAGGGCCGCCACCTCGCGCCCGATGCCGTAGACCGCGACTAGGTCCGGGCGATTGTGACTGGTCTCCAACTCGAGCACCGCATCCGTTAACGGCAGCACGTCCGCGAGCGGCGTCCCCGGCTCGATCCCACTCGGCAGCACCATGATGCCGGTGTGATCGGTGCCGAGCTGGACCTCGTCCTCGGCGAGGATCATCCCGTCGCTCAGCTCGCCCCGTACCTTCCGCCGCTCGAGTTCGAGGCCATTCGGGAGGATCGCGCCGGGGAGCGCGACAGCGACCGTGGCCCCGGCCCCGAAGTTCCACGCGCCGCAGACGATCTGGCGCGCGTCGCCTTCGCCGATGTCGACCTGGCAGAGCTGCAAGCGGTCGGCGTTCGGATGCTTGATCGCCTCGACCACCCGGCCGACGCGGAAGAGACCGAGGTTGCCGTCGACGTCGGCGACCCCGACTCGCTCGATCCCATCGACCTCGCAGGTAGAGATGACGAGCCGGCCGGCGATCTCGTCGACCGGCGCTTCGATCGGGACGTACTCCTTCAGCCAGCTCAGCGGAACTCTCATCAGTGGCCCTTCCAGTGGCGATGCTGGATGTCCGGGTCGCGAGCACCAAGCCGCGCAAGGACGCAGGGAGCGCTCGGGCTTGATAGCCCGAGCGCGACTGAGGACGCGCCGCGGCGCCGCGTGATCGCGGGCCGGGCGCCGTCTATCGTCGCTGGGAGGGCCACTAAAACTGCCTCAGGACGCGGAGGTCGTTCTCCCAGAACATGCGGATGTCGGGAATGCCGTGGCGCTGCGCCGCAATGCGGTCGAGCCCGAGACCCCAGGCGAAGCCGGACCACTCCTCGGGGTCGTAGCCCACCTTCTCGAACACGGCCGGATCGACGACGCCCGCGCCGCCCATCTCGAACCAGCCCGTGTATTTGCAGAACACGCAGCCCTTGCCGCCGCAGAGGAAGCACGTCACGTCGAACTCCACCGACGGCTCCGTGAAGGGGAAGAAGCTCGTCCGCATCCGGACGTCGCGGTCACCGCCGAACATGGCGTGGAAGAAGTGCAGGAGCGTCCCCTTCAGGTCGGCGAGGGTGATGTCGCGGTCGACCGCCAACGCTTCGACCTGGTGGAAGTTCGGCGTCGACCGTGGGCTGGGTGTGTCGCGCCGGTAGACGCGGCCCAGAGTCGCGATGTAGATCGGCGGCTGCCGCTGCTCCATGACCCGGATCTGTCCCGTCGACGTGTGCGTGCGCAGCAGCGTCTCCGGGTCGATGTAGAACGTGTCGCGGTGCGACCGCGACGGATGTGTCAACGGCTGGTTGAGCGCGTCGAAGTTGTGCCAGACCGTCTCGACCTCGCGGCTGTCGATGATCTCGTAGCCGAGCCCCAGGAAGATGTCCTCCACTTCGCGCCGGATCTGGGTGAGCGGATGAAGCCGGCCGCGCCGCAGCCGCGTTCCCGGCAGCGTGGCGTCGAGGGCCTGGTCGAGCGAGGCGAGCTCCTCTCGCTCAAGTGCGGCCTCTTGCTCGTCGAAGGCGGCCTCGAGCCGCTCACGGACCGCGTTCAGCGTCATGCCTGACTCCCGGTCCCGTACCGCACGCAATGCCTGCTTGAGCTCGCTCTTCCGCCCGAGGTAGCGGACGCGCACCTCGTCGAGCTCTTCGGCGCTCGACGCGGCGGCCACCGCGGCTTCCGCCTTGCGCTCGAGGGACTCGACGTCCACGGCGGCGACTGTAACCGATCGTTTCTCCATGCCTTTCCTCCTTTCCGAGACCAGAAGCGAATGGGCCAACAGCCCCGGCTCGTGGAGGATGGGTCGCCGCGCGCGCGTCAGCCCCGATCCCCGGCGACGAGCCGGGGCGGGGTAAACAGGAAGCCCGCGCGCACTGTGACCATGCTGGAACCATAGCGGTGATGCAAAGCCCCTACGACTCGATCGCGGAGCTCTACGACCCGTGGAGCGCGAGCGTGGTCGAGGACGTCGCCTTCTACCTCGAGGAAGCCCGGCGTTCGGGCGGGCCAGTGGTAGAGCTCGGCGTCGGCACCGGCCGGATCGCCGTCCCGATCGCGGCGGACGGGATTCGCGTTATCGGCGTCGACTCCTCGCGCGGAATGCTCCAGGTCTGCGCGCGCAGGGCGGCGCTCGCCGGCGTCGACGTCGACTTGCGCGTCGGCGACCTGCGGGAGCCGCCCGTCACGGAGCGCGTGCCGCTGGTGATCTGTCCTTTCCGATCGCTCCTGCACATGCAGACAGATGGCGATCGGCGCGGGGTCCTCTCTGCCGCCTACGAGCTGCTGCTTCCGGGCGGCCGGTTCGTCTTCGACGTGTTCGCTCCCGACGCCCGGGACATCGCGCAGACCCACGACCGCTGGGTCGAGCGCGAGCCGGGGATCTTCGAGCACGCGGTCTGGGACGAGGGCACACGGACGCTGACGCTTTCGGTGCGCGGTCACGAACGCGAGACGACGATGTCGCTGGCGTGGCTCTCGCCTGAGGAATGGCGTGCGCTCCTCGAAGCGGTCGGATTCGAGATCGAGGCGCGCTACGGCTGGTTCGACCGCACGCCCTATGCGGGCCGCGAGGACACGGTCTGGGTGGCGCGGCGCCCGCGCTCGTAGAGCGCGATCGCGCCCGCAGTAGCAACGTTCAGCGACTCGGCGTCGTCGGTGAGCGGAATCGTCAGGCGCTCGTCACAGGTCGCCAGCACGTCGTCGGGCAAACCCTCGCGCTCCGACCCGAGCACGAAGGTCGTCGGACCGGAGAGGTCGAGGGCGATCGGCGCAGTCCCTTCGTGCGCGACCAGTGCGATTCGCCGGCCCGGCGACTCGTCGAATGGGACGATCGGAACGCGGAAGAGCGCACCCATCGAGGCCCGCAACGCCTTCGGCCCGGTCGGATCGGCCGAGCCGGTCGACAGGGCGACGAACGCGGGCCCGAGTGCGTCCGCGGTCCGAATGAGCGTGCCGACGTTGCCCGGATCCCCGACCCGCCAGAGAGCAAGGCCCACGTCGGGCAGAGGCTCGGCAGGCAGGTCGGTGCGGCGAAACAGACCGACCACCCGCGGTGGATGTCCGAGCGAGGACACCTCCGCCAGGAGCCCGGCGTCGACGTTCTCGGCCGCCACCAGCAGCTCGACCGGCTCGATACCGGCCGTCTGCGCCGCGGCGACGAGATCCTCACCCTCAGCGACGAACAGCCCGAGCTTGTCGCGCCAGCGCCGGTCGTGCAGCTTGCGAACGAGCTTGAGCTTCTCGTTCTCGCGGGAGCGAATCAGGAGCGCGTTTCGGCGAGGGCGGCCTTCGCCTTTTCAGCGATGGCGCCGAACGCCTTGGGGTCGCTGACGGCGAGATCGGCGAGGACCTTACGGTCGAGCTCGATCTCCGCCTTCTTCAACCCCGCGACGAACTGGTTGTACGAGAGGCCGTTCGCACGAGCGCCTGCGTTGATGCGCATGATCCAGAGGCGTCGAAACGTCCGCTTCTTGTTCTTGCGATCACGGTAGGCGTACGTGAGGGAATGGTCGACCTGCTCCTTGGCGTAGCGGTAGGAAGACTTCTTCAGTCCCCAGTAGCCCTTCGCCTGGCCGAGAACCTTGCGCCGCCTCTTGCGCGACGCGACGGAACGCTTTACCCGCGGCATCTACAGGGACCCCCTTCCGGGGAACATCTTCTTCAGTGCGCGCTCGTTTGCGGGCGAGACAGGCTGGTCCTTGCTGAAGCGCCGCTTCCGCTTGGGCGACTTCTTCGTCAGGTTGTGGCTCTTCATCGCCCGCCGGCGGAGAAACTTGCCGCCGGCGGTGACTTTAAACCGCTTCTTCGCGCTGCTCGACGTCTTGGTTTTCGGCATCTTTCTTCATCCCCGCGTTCTTCGTCGGCGCCAGCACCATCACCATGTTCCGGCCGTCCAGCAGGGGCTGGGATTCGATCTGCCCCAGTTCCTGGACGTCCTCCGCGAGCCGCAACAGGAGGTCGCGGCCACGCTCGGGATGGGTCGTCTCACGGCCTCTGAACATAATGGTCACCTTGACCTTGGCGCGCTGGTTCAGAAAGCGCTCGACGTGGCCCTTCTTCGTGTTGTAGTCGTGAATCCCGATCTTCGGCCTGAGCTTGATCTCCTTGACGTTGATCTGCGTCTGGTGCTTCCTGGCGAGCTTGGCTTTCTGCTCCTGCTCGTACCGGTACTTCCCGTAGTCCATGACCCGGGCCACCGGCGGATCCGCCTGCGAGGCGACTTCGACCAGATCGAGGCCCTTGTCGAAGGCGTACTGCATCGCCTCCTTCGTGGGTTTGATCCCGAGCTGAGAGCCGTCGTCATCGATCAACCGTACTTGCGAGGCGCGGATGTAGTCGTTGATCCGAGCCTGAGGGACTGGCCGGGAAGGCGGTTCGACCGTTCGCCTAGGCCTCAAAGAGCTATCACCGAACTAATCTGAATCCCTTCCGTAGAACGACAAAACCGCTGCAAGCAGCGGCCCGAGATCCTCGTCCTGCAGACTCGGTTCAACCACGCTGAGCTCAAGCTCGCGAGGTGAGGAACGGTGGCGCTCCTGCTTGCAGACCTACAGGGTAGCAGCGTCGGCGATCTCGGCCCGAAGCGCGTCCAGGCTGAGCGTGGATTGCTCCCCGCCCCGCTTCCTGACGGCCAGCGCCCCGTCGGACTCCTTGTCCCCATAGACGATCACGTACGGGACCTTCTCCACCTCGGCGTCGCGGATCCGCTTCCCGACCGTCTCGTCGCGCTCGTCGACCTCCACCCGGAACTCGGCAAGCCGATCCTTCAAGGCGTGGACCTTCTGCCGGTGATCCTCCCCCACGGGAATGATCCGGATCTGCACTGGTGAAAGCCAGACAGGGAACGCGCCCCCGTAGAACTCGATCACGATCGCGATGAAGCGTTCCAGCGAGCCGAAGAGCGCGCGGTGGATGAGGTACGGCGTGTGCTCGCGGTTGTCAGCGCCCGTGTAGACGCAGTCGAGCCGCGTCGGCTGCTGGCTGTCGAGCTGGATCGTGCCAAGCTGCCACGGCCGTCCCAGTGCGTCATCCATGAAGAAGTCGATCTTGGGGCCGTAGAAGGCGCCCTCTCCCTCCGCAACGCGGTACGGCAAGCCCATGTGGTCAATCGCCGCACGAAGGATCCCCTCGGTGTGATCCCACTCTTCGTCCGTGCCAAGCTTGTTATCGGGACGTGTCGCGAGCTCGGCATGCGCCAGCTCGCGCACGCCGAACCGGTCGTAGAGGAACGCGAGGTAGTCGAACATCGAGTCGATCTCCGCCTCGATCTGATCCTCCGTGCAGAAGACGTGCGCGTCGTCCTGGCTGAACTGCCTGGCGCGCGTGAGCCCGAGCAGCGATCCCTTCGGCTCGTCGCGCTGCAGCACGGCGGCCTCTGCATAGCGAATGGGAAGATCGCGGTAGCTCCGCAGGCGACCGTTGAAGAGCAGCATGTGGCCGGGGCAGTTCATCGGCTTGAGGCCGTAGGACGATTCGCCGTACGGGACGAGGAAGAGGGCGTCTCGGTACTTGTCCCAGTGTCCGGAGCGCTTCCAGAGCTCGATGTCCCACATCAGGGGCGTCTTCACCTCGAGGTAGCCCCGCTTCGCGTTCTCTTGTCGCCGCAGGTCCTCGAGCGCGTTCCAGATCACCATCCCCTTCGGGTGCCAGAGGGCAGCCCCCGGCGAGACTTCCTCGAAGTGGAAGAGATCGAGCTGGACCCCGAGCCGGCGATGGTCGCGGCGCTTCGCCTCCTCGATTCGCTCGAGGTAGGCATCCAGGTCGGCCTGTGAGTAGAACGCCGTCCCGTAGATCCGCGTCAGCTGCTTGTTCTTCTCATCACCGCGCCAGTACGCACCCGCGAGCCCCGTCAGCTTGATCGCCTTGATCGGGCGGGAGTCTTGGAGGTGTGGGCCCCGGCAGAGGTCGGTGAAGTCTCCCTGCGTATAGAAGGAGATCGGCCCCTCTGCCGTGTCGACGAGCTCGACCTTGTAGGGCTCCTGCTCGGCCTCGAAACGGAGCCGCGCCTCGTCGGCCGATACCTCCTCGCGCGTCCACTGGCGTCCCTCGGCGATCTCCCGGTTGATTTCCTCCTCGATCCGCGGCAGATCCTCCTCGCCGATCGGCTCCGGAAACTCGAAGTCGTAGTAGAACCCGTTCTCGATAGCAGGTCCGATCGCGACCTTCACCCCCGGGTAGAGGTGCCGCACGGCCTCCGCCAGCAAATGCGCGGACGAGTGGCGAAGCACCGCGAGCGCATCGGAATCCTGCGTGTCGCGCGTCGTGAGGATCTGGACGGGCTGGCCGTCCTCGAGCGGCAGGCGCAGATCCTGGACGCGGCCGTTCGAGCGCACCAACACTGCCTGCTCGGCGAGCTTCGGGCCGATGGCGCGCGCAGCATCCAGCCCCGTCGCGCCGTCGGGGAGTTCGAGTTCCGTCTGGTCGGGAAGCACGACCTTCATGAGCAACCAGGATATGGAACCAAGTCACCCACGCGAGGACGACCGCAATGACGAAATGGATGAGCCTGCGGGACCCGATCCAACCGACAAGGATCAGCCGTCTGACGACGATCCCGAGGCCGATTGACAGGCCCGCGCAGGGCTCTCTGCGAAATTGTCAAGTCTCTTCGACGGCGCGCCGCAAATGCGCTGGCGCCTTGAGCCAGTAGCTCTCTCGTAGCCATTCGAGGGCGCTTTCGAGCGTCTCGTCGTCCGACACCTCGGTGGTCACCCACCCGTAGCGCCCGACGTACCTCGCGACGCTGACGTGCGGGAAATGCAGCGCAATTTCGCGCTCCTCTGGCGTGAGCTTCACCGTGAGCGAAACCCGATCGTCTCCGTCCGACATTGCTGCAAACATCTTGTTGTCGCCAACTTTGAAAACCGGATGTCCCCACGGCGAGTCCTCATACGTCTCGGGGAACGACAAAGCAAGCTCGCGAATACGTTGTTCGTACGACATGTGTTGTATTTTCATCGTTTCGTAGGGAATCGCGTGGGGTACGCAACACGCGGTTCGAAATAGCGAGGAGGAGAGATGCCTCAAAACATACGAGACGTCATGACCTCCAATCCGTGCACCATCGACGCAGACAAATCCGTTGCGTACGCCGCGAAGATGATGCAACAGGAGGACGTCGGCCTCGCGCCGATCGTCGAGGGCGACAAGTTGGTCGGGATGCTGACTGACCGTGACATTGCGACGCGGGTCACAGCGAAGGGGAGAGACCCCGATCAGGTGAAGGTTCGCGACGTGGCGTCGAAGCAGCTCATCACGATCGATCCACAGCAGGATCTGAGTGAAGCGCTGCGAATGATGGCCAAGCACCAGGTACGCCGTCTTCCGGTGGTCCAGGAAGACGGTCGGCTCGTCGGAGTCGTCGCGCAAGCTGACGTTGCACGAGAAGCCGACGACAGGGTCACGGGCCGGCTCGTTGAGGAAATCTCCGAATCAGGAGGGCAGATGTCGAGTATCGAAGAAGGGCAGTTCCCCACGCAGTTCCCGCGACAGGTCGAAGACCGGCCTGAGAGCTTCATGGGGCAGGAGCCCCAGCAGGAGGAAATGCGGGAAGAGGAAGAGGAAGAGGCCGTCTCGAAGGTGCAGGCTGCTTCCAGTCGAGGACGCCGTAAGCGGGCTTCGAGCGCGCGCAAGAAGAGCTCAGGTGGCGCGCGCAAGACTGCGGCCCGGAAGTCGACGGGGACCCGTAGGCGTAAGACCGCTTCGCGGAAGCGAAGCACGGCGAAGCGCAGCACCGCGAAGCGCAGCACGGCAAAGCGCGGCACCGCGAAGCGCAGCACCGCCAAGCGGCGG
>JBKOWS010000049.1:0-7236 GCA_046724565.1 Actinomycetota bacterium
GCCACGCCCTCCTTGACCGGCTTCGGGGCCGAGTCGACGAGGTCCTTCGCCTCTTTCAGGCCGAGGCCGGTGATCGCCCGGACGACCTTGATCACCTGGATCTTCTGACCCCCCGCGGCGGCGAGGACGACGTCGAACGACGACTTCTCCTCCGCCGCTGCGCCGTCCCCCGCCGCCGGAGCACCAGGCGCAGCCACCGCAACCGGAGCAGCGGCCGTGATCCCCCACTCGTCCTCGATCTTCTTCTTCAGCTCGACGAGCTCGAGCACGGACATCTTGCCGAGCTCCTCGAACACCTTGTCGGTCGCGCTAGCGGCCATTACTGCTCCTCCTCTTCAGTTTCATTTTCGGTTTCGGTTGTTTCGGCTTGTGGCTCCGAGCCACTTGCCTGCGCTTCGGACGTGTCGCCTTGCTCGCGGAGCTGCTCGATGCGGGCGTCGATCAGGCCGTAGAGATCCTGCAGCGGGGCCGTGAAGAGACCCACGATCGCGGTCAGCGGCGCTGTGATCGCTCCCAGCACCTGCGAGCGCAGCACGTCGAACGGCGGCAGCTTCGCGAGCGACTCGATGTCGGCCGCCGCCACTGGCCTGCCCTCGAGCAGGCCACCGCGGACCTCGAGCACTCTCGTATCGCGCGCGGCATCGACCAAGGCCTTCGCGACCGCAACCGGATCGCCCTCGGAATCCAGGAACGCGATCGCCGTCGGGCCTTCCAGCAGCGCGAGCAGCGCGTCCGACCCGGCGGCTTCAGCCGCCCTCCGCGTGAGCGTGTTCTTCACGACCGCTAAGCGCGCGCCATGCTCGATCAACTTCGTCCGGAGGTCGTCGATCTGCGGCATGGTCAGACCGCGGTAGTCGGCGACGACCAGCGTCTCGGTCGTGCGGAGCCGCTCCGTCAGCTCGGCGACCACTCGTTCCTTGTCCTCTTTCTTCACCTACACACCTCCTCGAACGAATCGAGCCCGCACACAGGCGGGCTCGCTGAAGGAGGCGAAAAACCTCTTCACCGATCCGCCTCGACTGGCGTTATGACGCTCGGAGCGTCCCCAGTTGTCTCAGGCGACGGGCTTGTTGACTACGCCGGGACTGCTTCCTGCTGCTCCTCCAGCTCCTCGACGATCCCTCGGGTCTTCTGCGTGTCGACCCGGATTCCGGGGCCCATGGTAGTCGCGAGCGTGATCTGCCGAATGTACCGGCCCTTCGCGGCGGCCGGCTTCGCGCGGACGATCTCGTCGACGAGGGCGGCGTAGTTCTCGACGAGCTGACGCGTGTCGAAGCTCTTCTTGCCGATCGCGACGTGGACGTTCGCCCCGCGGTCGGTGCGGTACTCGAGCTTGCCCGCCTTCGCGTCACGCACCGCCTTGGCAACGTCCATGGTCACGGTGCCCGTCTTGGGGTTGGGCATCAGGCCGCGCGGGCCGAGGATGCGGCCGAGCTTGCCGACGTTGCCCATCTGGTCCGGGGTCGCGATCGCGACGTCGAAGTCGGTGAAGCCCTCCTCGACGCGCTTCGCAAGATCCGCCGAGCCGACGATGTCTGCGCCGGCGTCCTGCGCCTCTTTCGCCTTCTCGCCCTCGGCGAAAACGGCAACGGTCGCCTCCTTGCCGGTGCCATGCGGGAGCATCAGCGTCCCGCGGAGCTGCTCGTCGGCGTGACGGACGTTGAGGCCGAGCCGGAAGTGCACCTCCACCGTCTCGTCGAACTTGGCCGTCTGCATCTCCTTGAGCATCCGGACGGCCTGCGCCGGCGAGTACTCCTGCTCGCGGTCGAAGAGCGCCTTCGCGTTGCGGTAGTTCTTGCCGTGGCCGCTCATGTGAGGACGTCCGTTTCGACACCCATGGACTGGGCGGTGCCGGCGATGATGCGCATCGCGTGGTCGACGTCCCGTGCGTTCAGGTCCGGCATCTTCGTCTCGGCGATCTGGCGCACCTGGTCACGCGTCAGGCGTCCGACCTTCTCGCGGTTCGGCTCGCCGGAGCCCTTCTCGATCCGCAGCGCCTCCTTGATCAGGACGGCAGCCGGTGGCGTCTTGGTGATGAAGTCGAAGGAGCGGTCCTCGTAGACCGTGATCTCGACGGGGATGATGCGGCCGTTCTCCTGCTGCGTCTGCGCGTTGAAGGCCTTGCAGAACTCCATGATGTTCACGCCGTGCTGGCCGAGCGCAGGGCCGACGGGAGGCGCCGGGTTCGCCTGGCCGCCCGGGATCTGCAGCTTGATGATTGTCAGGACTTTCTTGGCCATCGGGCGTGCCTCAGTCGAGCTTCTTGACCTGGTCGAAGGTCAACTCGACGGGAACCTGACGCTCGAAGATGTCGACGAGCACCTTGAGCTTCTGCTGGTCCCCGTTGACGTCGACGACCTCGCCGTCGAAGTCGGAGAGCGGGCCGGACGTCACCTTCACCGACTCGCCGAGCGAGTACTGGACCTGTGCACGCGGTCGCTCGCCGTCGCCGCGGCCGGTGTGAAGGATCCGGTCGACTTCGGTCTGCGCGAGCGGAACCGGCTTGGCACCCGCTCCGACGAAGCCCGTCACCCCGGGCGTGTTCTTGACGACCGTCCAGGCCTCGTCGGTCATATCCATGTTCACGAGGACGTAGCCGGGAAGCACGCGCTTCTCCGTCTGCACTTTTTGGCCTTCCTTCGTCTCGATCACCTGCTCGGTCGGGACGACGACCCGGCGGAACCGCGGAGCCTGGTTCATGGACATGATCCGGTGCTCGAGATTGGTCTTCACCTTGTTCTCGTGCCCGGAATACGTGTTGATGACGTACCAGCGGAACATTCGGAAACCTCTAGAGCAAGACGTCCTGGACGAAGCGCTTAAAGATGAGATCACACGTGTACAAGAAGACGCCGACGATCACACAGGCGATCAGGACAACGACGACGCCCTGGATCAGCTGAGCCTGGGTCGGCCATTCGACCTTCTTCAGCTCGGCGATGGACTCGCCGATGAAGCCCCGAACGCCGCGGCGCGGAACCGCGCGCGGCTCGCGAGAAGGCTCGGGCCGAGCCGCCCGCGCGGTCGGCCTGCGCGGCGGCGCAGGCGGCCCGCCCGGCAGTGCCGCTTCGCTGCTCGGGCCCATCTGCGCCCGCCGCGCCCGACGTTGAGCGCGCGTCTGCCGCGCCATCAGCGCGTCTCCCGGTGCGGGGTGTGCCGACCGCACCAGCGGCAGTACTTGCGCACCTCCAGCCGGTCGGGCGTGTTCCGCTTGGACTTGGTGCTCATGTAGTTACGCCGCTTGCACTCGGTGCAGGCCAGCGTGATCTTGTCTCGTACTCCGGTGGCCATCTCAGTTTCTTAGTCGAAGGAAGCGCACGCCGAGACAAGCCTCGGCCTGCGCGAGTAGGGGATTGTACCGACGACCTCCACTGTCCGCCGGGCCGGATCTGGCCCGGCGAGTAGCGGCGGCAGGACTCGAACCTGCGACACGCGGATTATGATTCCGCTGCTCTAACCAACTGAGCTACGCCGCCCTGTGGGCCCGATTTTAGCGGTGGCGGCGCGGGTCGGCGGGCCGGGCCTGGTCGCCGTCTACTTGACGAGCGACAGCATCTTGAACATCGGCAGGTACATCGCGATCACGATGACGCCGACCATGCAGCCGACCAGGATCATCATCAACGGCTCGACGATCGACGTCAGGGACTGGATCGCAGCGTCGACCTCGTCCTCGTAGAAGTCCGCGATCTTCCCGAGCATCTTCTCCAGCTCTCCCGTCTCCTCGCCGATCTTCACCATCTGGCTGACCATCGGCGGAAAGATCGGGTTGTCGACGAGCGGCTGCGCGATGGGCACGCCCTCGCTGACCTTGGTGCCGACGTCCGCCAGCGCCTCCTCGACCACCCAGTTGCCTGCGGTCTGGCCGGTGATCTCGAGCGCCTTGAGGATGTCGACTCCCGCTGAGACCAGCGTTGACAGCGTTCGCGAGAAGCGGGCCATCGTCACCTTGAGGACGACCTGGCCGATCTTCATCGGGATCTTCAGCTTGATCTGGTCCCACTGCTTGCGGCCCGGCTCCGTCTTCTTGTACTTGCGCAGGCCGAAGATCAAAGCGCCGAGCGCGGGGAAGATGATGTACCACTTGTGACGAAGTAGGTCCGACGCGCTCACGACGTACTGCGTCAACGTCGGCAACTGGCCACCGAGCTGTCCGAAGATGCGGACGAACACCGGCACGAGGAACATCAGGAGACCGGTGAGGACGAGGCTCGCGAACACCAGCACCATCGTCGGATAGAGCATCGCTCCCTTGACGCGCCGCTTGATCTGTGTCGCTTTCTCGATCTGGAACGCCACGCGGTCGAGCACCTGGTCGAGGATGCCGGCGGCCTCGCCGGCCTCGACCATCGAGATGAACAGGCGATCGAAGATCTTGGGGTGACGGGCGAGCGCCTGGGAGAGGAGCAGGCCGCCTTCCACGTCGGCCCGGAGCTCCCTAACGACCGTCGCGAAGTATTTGTCGTCGGTCTGCTGCTCGAGGATCACGAGGGCCGAGACGATGTTGAGGCCGGCCTCGATCATCGTCGCGAACTGACGGGAGAAGATCTGGAGGGTCTTGGGCTTGACCTTCTTGAAGGCCGTCCTCGCGCCCTCCTCGCCGCTCGCCGGAAGCTCCTTCAGGTACTGCGCCAGCAGGCCTCGGACCCGCAGCTGCTCGCGCGCGCCGGCCTCGTCCGGCGCGTGGAGCTCACCCGTCAGCTCCAGGCCGTGGGCGTTGATGGCGGAATAGGAATAGGCAGCCACAGTCGTCCCTTTCGGGAGCTATCGGCATGGGGGTTGAGCCTCTAAAGAGGGCTGCCGATACCTCTCACGTGCACCTGCGCGCGCGTGACGAGAGCGGCTTCGGCATGCTCGAGCTTCTGATGGCCATGGTGATGCTGAACGTCGGCATCCTGGCGGTCGTCGGCGCGTTCTCGTCCGGGAACGTCGCCCTCGCCCGAGCGAGCCGGATCTCCACCGCCGCCGCGATCGCGAACAAGCAGATGGAGGTCTACCGAGGTCTCAAGTACGACAACATCCTTTTCATCACGTCGGAGTGGAACTCGGCGACCGCCGACTCGACGTACACCTCGGACGTCGTCTACCAGCAGAACATGGCCAACCCGGTCGCCCCGAAGGCCCTCGTCTCAACGGTTACGACCTGCCCGGCGAACGTCCCTTCGACGGCGTGCGATCCGAGCTACACGACGAGCGGCGCAGATCACAAGTCTTACCGCGTCGACACGTATCTCTATTTCGACACGCCGACCCTCGGTAACCAGTTGAAGACGGTCTCCGTCGTTGTCCGCGACGGCGACAGCAACACGCGCACGTACGCACGCGTCACGTCGACGTTCGATCCGTCGACGGGCCAGTGCACCACCCCGCCCTGCTAGGACCTGCTAGGGAGCGGCCGGCGGAATCGGAACCGTCGTCGCGGTTGTCGTAGTGGTCGGCTTGGCGGTCGGTACCGCAGTGCCGAGCGGCTTGAGGATCAGGACGTAGCGCGTGCCGTCGGCGGTGTTCATCAACGTCACCGGCTTGTTCTCCTTCAGCGTGATCGCGGTCGCGCCCGTCGCGTACGACCCGCCGACGATCGACACCTTCGCGGAGTGCGCCGTCATCGACTCGAGGTGGAAGAGCGGGACGATCGACGGGTCAGTCGTCGAGGCCTGCGGGAAGTCGGTGCCCGTCGGCACCGTGTAAAGCGTGCCGTTCACCGAGATGATCGCGCTGCCCGGCCGGGGCGCCGTCCCCGTGCTCCCGGCGGAGCCACCCGAGCGCGTCGGAGTCGAGCCGGACGACGTCGAGCCCGAAGACGAGGAGCCCGACGAGCTCGGCTTCTCGTCGCTCAGTTGCTGAGCGAACGGATCCTTGCTCGCGAACCGGCTGAAGGAAGCGAGCTGGCCGTCTTGCAGCTGAGGGCCGGTGCTGGAGGCGAGTGAACCAGTCGAACCGTTGGTCGGCGTGGAGGTTCCCTGACCGGTGCCCTGGAGCGTCGGCGCGGCGAGTGTCGGCGTGCCGGGCGGGGGCGCGGCGCTCGTCGTGGTCGCTGCGGCCGCAGCGGGCGGCGGCTTCGGGTGGAGCTGCTTCATGACGCGAGGAAGCTGGAAAGCGAGCAGCCCCAGGAAGGCGACGCCGAGCACGGCCGCGAGGATCTTCTGCTTCTTCTGCTTGGCCTTGAGCGGGTCGACTTGCTTCTTCGCCATCAGGGAGCTCCGGTCGCAGAGGCGCCGGTCGGCGCGGCCTCGGTCGGGGTGGTCGTGGTCGTGGCGGACGTCGTCGTCGTGCTCGTCGTGTCCGTCGTCGAGGTGGTCGTTGCCGGCGGGGGAGCGACGAGCGGCGGAGGCGAGCCCGAGCCGTAGACGAATGCGTCGATCACGAGCGACGCCTGGATCTGCGGGAAGTGCAGCGGGCTCTCGTTGAACGTCAGCGTGTCCACCGAGAAGAGCCGCCCGGTCGCGTCGAGCCGTCCGCCGTGAACGGAGACGAGCGAGCGAAGCCGGTAGAGGAAGTCGGCGAGGTTGTAGAAGTTCCCGTTGAAGGTGACGGCGATCGGGATCACCTGGTAGCTGCCGATCGCAGCCCCGGACTGCGGGGAGATCGAATCGAAGCGGATGCCCGTGTCGCGCGCCAGTTGGCTCAGCTCGAGCAACAGGTCGGGCATGTCCGTCCGGTCGGGCATCGCCTTCGCGAGCCGGTAGACGTCGGCGACCTCGATCTTCGGAGCGGCCCGCGCGGCAGCGACCTGTTGCTGGTACGCATCGACCTTCGCCCGCACCTCAGCGGTCTGCGCCTTGAGCGACTTCAGCTTCGAGCCTTGGGGATGCACCAGCAGGAACCAGCCGGCCAGACCCAGCAGGAGCACGCCGCCGACGACGATGCCGATCAGCGCGCCCGGATGAAGCTGCTTCGGAAGCTCGAGCTTCACGAGCTGGATGCTCCTGCCACCTTGATGTCTGCCGCGATCGAGAACTCGACCACGTTCTGGCCGTCGACGACTGACAGGCTCGAGCTCTGCAGCTGCACGTTCGTCAGATCGGGGACGACCTGGAGCCGCGACAGGAGGCGCGCGACGCCGTCGTGCGAGTACGTCCGGCCTTCGATGATGAACTGGGACGGCGCCGCGCCTGCTGCGCTGATCGCCACGTTCGTCAGCGGCGAGATCGGCGACTTCGCCGAAAGCGTCGTGAGCCAGACGTCGTCCGGAAGGACGAGCGAGAACTCGCGGAAGACGCGGTCCCACGAGACCCG
>JBKOWS010000029.1:0-58332 GCA_046724565.1 Actinomycetota bacterium
GCTACCCGTCCATCCACGTCGTCGGCACGAACGGCAAGTCGAGCGTGACGCGCCTCACGGAGGCCATGCTCGCCGACGCCGGACTGTCCGTCGGCGCCTACCTGTCGCCCCACGTCCGCGGCTGGAGCGAGCGGATTCGGGTCGGCGGTGCCGAAGCCGACTTCGAGGCTGCGGTCGCACGTGTCCGCGACGAGGCGGAACGCGCACACGCGACGCAATTCGAGCTGCTGACCTCGGCGGCGCTGGCCGAGTTCGCGGCCGCCGGCGTCGACGTCGCGGTTGTCGAGGCAGGCCTCGGCGGCCGCTACGACGCGACCAACGTCTTGCGCTCTCCGGTCCAGGTCCTGACGAACGTCGCGCTCGAGCACACCGACGTGCTCGGAACGACGCGCGAGGCGATCGCCGCCGAGAAGCTCGCCGTGGTCAAGCCCGACTCGACGGTCGTGATCGGCGAGCCGGAATGGGAGGAGCTGGCACGAGAGAACGGCGCCGGCACGGTCGTCGTCGCCGGCCGCAGCAACCTGGCAGTTGCAATGGCGGCCGCCGAGGCGTTCCTCGGCCGTCCGGTCGACGGTCACGTGGACGTGCAGCTCCCGGGGCGCCTGGAGCGATTGAGCGCCGACCCGCTCGAGATCTGGGACGGCGCGCACAACCTCGCCGGCCTCGGCTACGTGCTCGCCCGCCTGCCGAGCGCGCGCTACGTCATCGTCGCCTCGATCCTGGCCGACAAGGACGTGGACGGCATGCTCGCGGCCCTGTCCGCGCTCGGCGACCGACTGGTCGCGACCTCGTCCAGCAATAGGAGGGCGCTGTCTGCGGCGGATCTGGCCGACCGGGCACGTCCCTACTTCGACCAGGTGGAGGCGATCGAAGGTCCCGTCGAGGCGCTCGGCCGTGCCCGCGGCCTGGGCGAGCCCCTCCTCGTCACCGGTTCCCTTTACCTCTTGGCCGATCTGGCCAAGGATGAAAGCCTACGATGGCGAACGTTGGCGACAGGCTGACCGTCTTCGCGTTCGCGGCGTTCGTGCTGGCAGCGATCGTCGGGCTCGCGTTTCTCGCCGGGTACCTGATAGGGAGAATTCTGCTGTGATCGCCAGCACGTTCAGCGGGATCCACGACTTTTTCGCGTCGGGGACCTGGCACGTCATTCTGAACCTGCTCCTCTTCTTCCTCGTCGCTTTCTGGCTCGCGGTCGGCTACTGGGTCTACAAGGACGCGAAGCGGAGGATCGAGGATCCCGTTCTGATCGCCACGGCCGTGGCGATCGGGCTCGTCATCCCTTACCTCGGTGCGCTCGTCTACATGCTGTTCCGGCCGCCCGAGTACCTCGAGGACGTGCGCGAGCGCGAGCTGGAGATCAAGGCGATGGAGGAGCGGCTTGCCCGCCGCGATCTCTACTGCCCGGTTTGTCGCGCGGAGGTCTCAGCCGAGTTCCTCGTCTGCCCGGTGTGCACGACCAAGCTCAAGCAGGCGTGTGTCAACTGCAAGGCGCCGCTCGAGGCGCTCTGGCAGGTGTGCCCGTACTGCGAGACGCCGGTAGAGCCGGCTGCGATCGAGTTCCCGACCTTCGAGGTGCGACCGCCCAGGCGGCGGAGACGCTCCGAGTAGACTCGGGCGCTCGTTGGCGGTCGAGCGGTCCCTCATCCTCATCAAGCCCGACGCCGTGCAGCGGAAGCTCGCCGGCGAGATCCTGGCGCGCATCGAGCACCGCGGTTTCACCCTGCGCGCCGGCAAGCTCATCCACGTCGATCGGACACTGGGGGAGACGCACTACGCCGAGCATCGCCAGAAGCCGTTCTTCGGCGAGCTGGTTGAGTTCATCACCTCCGGTCCGACTCTCGCGCTCGTGGTGGAAGGCGAGGGCGCAATCGCGACGCTGCGCAAGACGATCGGCGCGACGAATCCTGCGGACGCGGAGCCGGGCTCGATCCGCGGCGACCTCGCCGTCGCGATGCCCGACAATCTCGTGCACGGGTCGGACTCGTCGACTTCGGCAGCACGCGAGATCGCACTCTGGTTCTCGGACGATGAGCTCGTCTGAGCTCCCGGATCACGCTCTCCGCAACCGAGAGGTCTGGACCGGCTACGCGTCGGAGTACGCGGAGTGGGCGCCACGCGCGTGGGCGCAGGACGAGATCACGTGGGGCATCTGGCACGTTCCCGAGACGGAGCTTCGCGTGCTGCCGGAGGTCGACGGGAAGGACGTGGTCGAGCTCGGCTGTGGAACCGCATACATTTCGGCGTGGCTCGCCCGGCGCGGCGCGCGTCCGGTCGGGATCGACGTCACGCCTGCACAGCTGGAGACGGCGAGGCGGATGCAGGCCGAGCATGGTCTCGAGTTTCCGCTGATCGAAGGCAGCGCCGAAGCAGTTCCGCTGCCGGACCAGAGCTTCGACCTGGCCGTCTCGGAGTACGGCGCTTCGCTTTGGGCCGATCCGTATCGCTGGATTCCGGAGGCCTCGCGCCTCCTCCGGCCCGGCGGACACCTCGTCTTTCTCACGAACGGGACGCTCGTGATTCTCTGCTCCCCGGACGAGGAGCTCCCGGCCGAGGAACGACTGTTGCGACCGTACTTCGGCATCTACCGCTTCGAGTGGGACGGGAGCGAGGGCAGCGTCGAGTTCCATCTCGGCTACGGCGACTGGATCCGCCTTTTGCGGGCCAACGACTTCGAGGTGCTGAACCTCGTCGAGGTGCAAGCCCCCAAGGATGCAGAGCCACACCGCTATCCCGGCCTGCCGACTCGGGAGTGGGCGCGCAAGTGGCCCTCGGAGCACATCTGGGTCGCGCGCAAGGCGTCGACTGGGCGACGCCGCGTAGAGGCGGACCGGGGTTTCCCCGGTCGGCCGTCTGACTCACCTACTGGGATCGGAAGCGTCTCGAACGACGACCCCCCGGGCAAGGCGTCGACTGGGCGACGCCGCGTAGAGGCGGACCGGGGTTTCCCCGGTCGGCCGTCTGACTCACCTACTGGGATCGGAAGCGTCTCGAGCGACGACCCCCCGGGCAAGGCGTCGACTGGGCGTGGCTGACGCACCGCCCTCGCCGCCCTTGCTGCTGGCGTCGAGGTCGCCCCAGCGTGAAGCGATTCTGCACCAGCTCCACATTCCGTTCGAGGTCGTCGCGCCGCTTTACGAGGAAGACTGGCCTGCGGGTGCCGACGCGGTGGAAGTGGTGCGTCGTCACGCGCGCGGCAAGGCCGAGTCAGTCGCCGACCTCGCAGACGAGCGACCGGTGTTGGGCGTCGACACGGCAGTCGTCCTCCGCGGGGGGGTCTTCGGCAAGCCGAGAGACGCCGGCGACGCCGAGCGCATGCTCGAGGAGCTGAGTGGGACCACTCACCTCGTCGTGTCCGGTCTCTGCCTTCTCACGCCCGGGTGGGAAGAGCTCGGGCACGAATCGACGCGCGTCACCTTCCGGCAGCTGGATCCACGCGAGCTCGGCGTTTACATCGGAACGGGCGAGTGGGAGGGGCGAGCCGGCGGCTATGCGATCCAGGGTCGCGGCGCAGCACTGGTGCGCTGCATCGACGGCGACTATTTCAACGTCGTCGGCTTGCCGGTGGCGCTACTGGTCCGGCTCCTGGCGGAGCGTTTCGCCGGGGTCTATGGCTTCGGCTGACCTGGGTTGACGTAGACTCGAACGCTCGATGGGCCTCTTCGACAACCTGGGCGGATTCGGCGGCCGCGACATGGCGGTCGACCTCGGCACCGCCAACACGCTGGTGTACGTGCGCGGTCGCGGGATCGTGCTCTCCGAGCCGTCGGTGGTCGCGATCGACCAGCGCACCGGCGAGGTACATGCGGTCGGAGTCGAGGCGAAGCGCATGCTCGGACGTACGCCGGGGACAATCTCGGCCATCCGCCCGCTGAAGGACGGCGTCATCGCCGACTTCGACGTGACCGAGCAGATGCTGCGCCACTTCATCCAGAAGGTGCACCAGCACCGTTTCGCGCATCCACGCGTGGTCGTGTGTGTCCCGTCCGGAGTCACGGGAGTGGAGAAGCGCGCAGTCGAAGAAGCAACGCTCAGTGCAGGCGCCCGTCAGGCATATCTGATCGAGGAGCCGATGGCGGCCGCGATCGGCGCGGGGCTTCCCGTTGCCGAGCCGACGGGAAACATGATCGTCGACGTCGGCGGCGGTACGACCGAGGTGGCGGTCATCTCACTCGGCGGCATCGTCGTGTCGCAGTCGTTGCGAGTCGGCGGCGACGAGATGGACGAGGCGATCATCAATCACATCAAGCGCGAGTACAAACTCTTGATCGGGCAGCAGACCGCGGAGGAGATCAAGCTCGAGATCGGCTCTGCCTACGACATGCGCGAGGAGCTGCAGGCCGAGGTGCGAGGGCGCGACATGCTCACCGGCCTGCCGAAGACGGTCGTGCTCAGCTCGGAGGAGGTCCGGCGCGCGCTCGACGAGCCAGTGCAGCAGATCATCGAGGCGATCAAGTCCACCCTCGACAAGACGCCCCCCGAGCTCGCCGCCGACATCATGGATCGCGGCATCGTCCTGGCCGGCGGCGGCGCGCTCCTGTCGAACTTCGACGAGCGCCTGCGCCACGAGACCCAGATGCCGGTCCACCTCGCCGAGAGCCCGCTCACCTGCGTGGCCGTCGGCTCGGGACGCAGCCTCGAGGAGTTCGAGGCGATCCACCGGAGCGCGAAGGCCCGCCGGAACAACCACCGCCGTTAGGGCTTCGCGCTAACCTAGACAACTTCGTGGCTCGCAACCGCAGTGTCAGCGCGGTCCTGGGCTCATCTGTACCGAGACCGAGGCCCCAGCCCTTCCCGTCCCGCAGCCGTTCGAGCCTTCGGCGCCGGGCCGTAGTGGGGGGCCTCGTGCTGCTCTCGCTGATTCTGATCACGTTCTCCTTCCGGGCATCGTCGACGGGAGCACTGCACGGAGTGGAGAGCGCCGGCGTGACCGTCCTGCGGCCGTTCGAGGTGGCGGCCGAGCGGGTGGCACGTCCCTTCCGTGACGTCTACGGCTACTTCCGCGGTCTCGTGCACGCAAAGAGCGAGAACGAACGCCTCCGGCAACAGGTGAACGAGCTGCGCCAGCAGGCGCTGCAAGGGAAGTTCGCGCAGGAGCAGAACCAGGAGCTCCGCGCGCAGCTCCGCTTCATCGACAGTCCGCTCTTCCCGGGCGACTACTCGCCCGTCAACACGCGGATCATCTCGTGGTCCGGCGAGTTCGATCAGCAAGTCGTGATCGCGGCCGGCTCCGACCAGGGGATCAAGGAGGACACGCCGATCGTCACGCAGGACGGGCTTGTCGGACGAGTCACGGACGTGACCGGGAATGCGGCACACGTCACGCTCTTGACCGACGAGAGTAGTGCTGTGCCGGCCCGCGACCAGAAGACCGGTGCCACCGGGCTCGTGCGCCACGGTGAAGGTGAAGGCTCGCTCGTGCTCGATTACGTGCCCAAGGAAACAAATGTGCAGCAAGGGGATGTCATCGTCACCGCAGGGACGCAGTCGAAGCGCTATCCATCGCTGTTCCCGGGTGGAATCCAGATCGGCGTCGTGACGAGCGTCGGGCAGAGCGACACCGCGCTCTACAAGCAGATCCAGATCAACCCGTTCGTCGACTTCTCGGGGCTCGATGCCGTGACTGCGCTGATCACGAACAAGAAGACGCCGAAGGTACCCTAGTGCCCCGTCCAGCAATACATGTCGGCTTCTGGCCCGCGATCACGCGGCGCGAGCGTCCACCCTCGTCCTTACCAAGGCTGTCCAGCCTTGCTGCGGACGAGTGCGGCCGCTCGCTTGGTGCTCGCAACCCAGAAGCTCGATGGCATTACTGGAAGGGGCACTGATGCCGGCGGATGCGGCGAAGGCCGCCGGACTGCTGTTCCTCGTCGTCGTCGTCCAGCTCTCGGTCATCGCCAACGTCGACATCCTCACCGGACATCCGAATCTGCTGCTTGTCACGGTCGTGTGCATCGCGCTGCTGCGCGGAGCGATCTTCGGCGCGGTCGCAGGCTTCTCGGCGGGGCTCCTCGCCGACACGGGCGTGTTCGGAACGCTCGGGTTCACGGCGCTGCTCCTGACCCTCGCCGGCTACTGGACCGGCCGCTACGGGGAGACGACCGGTCGCGACCGCGCGCACGCGCCGCTGCTCTCGATCGCGGTGATCACGGTGCTGTACCAGATCGCCGCTCTCGTGCTTCGCTACCTGCTCGGACAGGCGGCTCCTGCCCACCACATCTTCGTCGCGCTCGTGCCGACCGTCCTGCTCAACCTCATCTTGACCGTGCCGGTCTACGCACTCACACGGCGCCTGTTGCGGCCGCGTGAATGGGTGGCGCGGGAGGTGCGCCTGCTTGGCTAGGCGTGTCGACTCGCGGCGGTTCCTCCCGCCTGACCCGAACGCGCAAGAGCCGTACCGGCTGACGCCGAAGCTCGCACTTCGGGTGGGTCTGCTGGGGACGCTCGCCATCGCCGTGTTCGCGACGCTGTTCCTCAGGCTCTGGTCGCTGCAGGTACTGAACGGCGAGCAGCTCTTGCGCGCGTCGCAGAACAACCAGCTTCGCGACGTGCGGATCCAGGCGCCACGCGGTCCGATCCTCGATCGCAACGGCCAGATGCTGGTCACGAACACCCCGGGCCTCGCGGTCCAGGTCCGCATCACCGACCTGCCGAAGCGCCGCAGCGCGCGCCTGCGCGAGATCCGAGCGCTTGCGAGCGTCGTGCATATCCCGGCCATGCAGATCGGCGCCACGATTCGACGCCACCGCAACGATCCGCTCACCCCGGTCACGCTGAAGCAGAACGTGCCTCGGTCCCTGGCCTTCTATCTCTCGGAGCGATCCGACGACTTCCCAGGCGTGCAGGTCGTGAAGAACTTCCTTCGCTACTACTCGCACCAGGAGCTCGCGGCCCACGTGCTCGGGTACGTCAGCGAGATCTCCGCAGAGCAGCTGAAGTCGCTGAGCAAGAAGGGCTACCGCGGCGGGGACACGATCGGACAGACCGGCATCGAGTCTCGGTACGACCAGTACCTGCGCGGCGCCGCTGGTCTCGCTCAGCTGCGGGTCGACTCACTCGGACGGCCGATTGGCACCTTCGTGACGAAGACACCGCCCCGTTCGGGCGACGCGCTCCGGCTGACCCTCGACGTGAAGGTCCAGAGGGCCGCGGAGCAGGCTCTGCGCTACGGGATCGACCGCGCGCGCAACTCAGCGTGCTACGGCTGCTGGTTCTCGAACGGTGGTGCGATCGTCGCGCTCGACCCGCGAGACGGCGCGATCCGTGCGCTCGCCTCATACCCGACCTATCGGCCGTCCCTCTACGTCGGCCGGGTCCGGCAGCGCGCTCTCGACACGGCGGGCCTCACGGCGCGAAGCGCGCGGGCGATGAACTATCCGGCGCTCGATCGCGCCATCCAGGCCGCATATCCGCCGGGCTCGACGTTCAAGCCGGTGACAGCGCTGGCGGCAATGCAGGAGCACATCCTTCAGCCGTACGAATCCCTTCCGTGCACCGGCACATACAGGAAGAACGGCCAGACGTTCAAGAACTGGGATCCGTTCGTGAACACGACGATGACGTTGCCGACCGCTCTGGCTCAGTCGTGCGACACGTACTTCTACCAGGTGGGGTACCGCTTCTACGGCATGCCGGCCGACCGCGGACCGAGATTGCAGGCCTGGGCGAGCCGGTTCGGCTTTGGCCATACAACGGGAGTCGACCTCGGCTCGGAGTCACCCGGCTTGTTGCCGACGCCTGACTGGCGCAAGAAGACGTTCACGAGGAAGACGGACCCGGGCCACTGGCAGATCGACAGCCTGTGGAAGCCGGGCGACTCCATCCAGCTCGCAATCGGCCAGAAAGATCTCCTCGTCACGCCGATGCAGATGGCGCGCTTCTACGCGATCATCGCGAACGGGGGGAAGCTGGTCACACCGCACCTGCTGCTCGACGTCGAGCAGCCTTCCTCCAACGGCGAGCCGGGGCGAGTCGTGCCGACGACTCCGCCGCCGGCGCCGGAGCCGACCAACGTCGACGCCCAAGCTCTAGCGGTCGTGCGTGAGGGCCTCTACGAGGCGACGCACTCGACGTTGGGCACCTCGTCGGCGATCTTCGGATCCTTTCCCGTGCCGATCTCGGGGAAGACGGGAACGGCGGAGAAGCTCATCGATCCAGGTGACGGGTATCCCAGGAACTTCAACCAATCGTGGTGGTGCGGCTACGGACCCTCCGACTCGCCCGACCTCGTCGTCTGCGCGCTGATCGAGAACGGCGGCCACGGCGGCGACGCGGCCGCGCCCGCGGCGCTGAAGGTCTTCGAGACCTTCTTCGGCAAGCAAGCAACCCAGACGGGACCAATTCACTCGGACTAATGATCCACTCGGACTAATGGTCGACCACTACGTTTCCAACGCCAGAGCTGCAGCGCGCGCCCGTCGTCGCGAGGCGGCCGACGTCGCGTCGTTCGTTCGCCGGCTGGATTGGGTCCTGATCGGCGCCGTCGGCGCAGTCGTCGGATACGGCCTATGGGCGATTGAGGGAATCACGCACCACGACGTCACCGGCAATCCCCGTTACTACCTGACACGGCAGATCGTCTTCGTCGTGATCGGCTGCGTCGGGCTCCTCGCAGCGGTGCTCATCGATCCGGAGGTCTACCGAACGAGGTGGCGGCTGATCTTCGGAGGTGCCGCGGGGATTATCGCGCTCGTGCTCCTCACCGGGCCGATTCGCGGCTCGAAGCGTTGGCTCGACGTGGGTTTCTTCCGCTTCCAGCCGTCGGAGTTCGGGAAGGTGCTGTTCGTTCTCGCGCTCGCCGGATTCCTCGCGGAGCGCTCGAGGCGACTGGGCGAGGTGCGAACGACGCTGACTGCGGTTGGCCTCGCCTCGATCCCGATCTTTCTCGTCTTCCTCCAGCCCGACTTCGGCAGCGCGCTCGTCTACTGCGCCGCGGTCGCCGCTGTGCTCTTCGTCGCGGGAACGCCATGGACGCACATCGGCGTGCTTACGGCGGTTGTCGTCGGGATTGCCGTCCTCGTCCTCGGGGTGCTGCCGGGTGCCGGCTTGCCGCTGCTCAAGAAGTACCAGGAGGACCGGCTCACCGGCTTCCTCCATCCCGACAGCGACCCCGGCGGGACGACCTACAACATCACGCAGTCGAAGAACGCCATCGGCTCCGGCCAGTTCCACGGTCGCGGGGTGGACAATGCGACGCAGACGACCCTGAACTTCCTCCCCGAGCACCACACGGACTTCGTGTTCGCGTCGCTGGCCGAGGAGCGCGGCTTCGTCGGCGCCGCCTTCTTGCTGATGCTTTACCTGCTCGTGGTGTGGAGAGGCTTACGCATTGTCGCGCTCGCGCGAGACCCGTTCTCGGCGATCGTCGCGGGCGGCCTCGTGTTCGCGCTGCTCTTTCAGATCTTCGTCAACGTCGGGATGACGATGGGGATCGCGCCTATCACCGGCATCCCCCTGCCGTTCGTGAGCGTCGGCGGTTCGTCGATGATCGCCAACCTGTTCGCGGTGGGACTGCTGCTGGGGATCCAGGTTCGGTCCCGGCGGCGCTGATGCGCGGGTGGTTAGGCGGCCTCGGTCGCCGGCTTCAATTTCGCGCGGCGGGTCTTGATCGCTCGCAGCCGCTGCGAGAGTCGCGCCCAGGCCCAGGGCTCGACCTCTTTGTAGCGAAGAGCCGACTGCGCTCGAGTCGTCTCCAGGTACTCGAACCAGGCGTCCGCCTCCTCGATCAACAACAGCTCGTACGCTTCCCGTTGTCCGGCCACCGGGTCACCTCCTGACGCCGATATGCCGAAAACCCTAGGACCTCGACCGGACGTCAGGACCGGTCTCCCCATGCGGATCAGAGCCGAAAACGATTGTTTTCACGGGAGGCAAGCAGGCCGAGGTGCCGGGAAGGCCTGTTGGTACCCTGTCTCATAGATGTTGATCACTGCCAATCACAACCTGCCGCGCACGCTCCGCGCCGCCGTCACTGCGGCTCCGCTGGCGATGCCGCCTAAAAGGTCGCGAGGTTCATCCTCTCGGCCGACTCAGTGGGGCGCTGCTGCAGCGCGCGCGCACGAAGGAGATTTTTCTTGCGCTGGTTTCGAAGGAGAGACAAGTCCGAGGAGCAGGCGCCGATCGAGGCTGCCGCTCCACCCGAAAGACCTGAACCTGTAAGTAGCGAGCCCGCCGGATCGGCGGGACAATCCACAGTCACCAAGCCGAGGCGGCGCCGCGGAAGTCGCGGCGGCCGGGGCCGGTCCCGCAAAACGGCCACGGCGGAGACGAAGACCGAGGCGCCCGCGTCGAAGAGCAAGACTGCAGCCAGGGCGCCGAAGACGGAACGAAAGACTTCGGCCCAGCGGCGCGAACGGGAGCGACCGCAGCGGCGACGGCGGGAGCCGCCTCGCCGGGCACCGCTACCCGAAGCAAAGCGGGAGCTGCTCGTGTCCGTGGACGTCGGCGAGCAGCGCGTCGCGGTCCTCGAGGACGACCGGGTCGCCGAGGTCTACCTCGAGCGGCCCGAACGCCGGTCGATCGCCGGGAACATTTACCTCGGTGCGGTCGACAACGTGCTGCCCGGCATGGAGGCGGCGTTCATCGAGATCGGCCTCGAGAAGAACGGTTTCCTCTACGTCGACGAGATCGTCACTCCGGAGCTCGAGGGGAAGGCGCGACACGGCAAGAAGATCCAGGATCTGATCAGCCGCGGCCAGACGATCATGGTGCAGGCCGTCAAGGATCCGATGAAGACAAAGGGCGCGCGGCTCACCACCGAGATCTCGCTCCCCGGCCGGTTCGTCGTCTACCAGCCGAACGGCGACGGCTACGGAGTCTCGCGCAGGCTCGACGACGACGAGCGCGCGCGTCTCAAGGACGTGTTGAAAGGGCTCGACCTCAAGGGCGGAGGTGTGATCGTGCGCACGGCCGCGGAGGGGGCATCGGCCGAGGACATCGAGCGCGACCTTCTGTTCCTGCAAAAGCTGTGGAAGTCCATCGCCGCTCGCGCGAAGAAGGCGACACCTCCGACTCTCCTGTATCAGGAAGCCGAGCTTCCGCTGCGAGTCACGCGCGATCTCTTCACCGAGAACTTCGAGCGAGCGCTCGTCGACGAAGAGCGCGCCTTCAAGCGCATTGTCGGATACCTCAAGAAGACCTCGCCGCACATGGTCGAGCGCGTCGTCCGCTACAAGGAGAAGCTGCCGCTGATGGAGGCGTACGGCGTCGACGCCGAGATCAAGTCGACGCTCAGCCGCAGAGTCGATCTTCCCTCCGGCGGCTACCTCGTCTTCGACTACGCCGAGGCCTTCACCGTCATCGACGTCAACACCGGCCGCTTCGTCGGCTCGCGGTCGCGATCCTCGGGCGCACGTCTCGAGGACACGATCACGAAGAACAACCTCGAGGCCGTGAAGGAGGTCGTGCGCCAGCTGCGGCTGCGCGACATCGGCGGGATCATCGTCATCGACTTCATCGACATGGCGAATCCGAAGAACCGGGCGACGGTTGAGGAAGCGCTTCGCACCGAGCTCGAGCGCGACCGGACGAAGACCTACGTCGTCGAGATCTCGCCTCTCGGCCTGGTGGAGATGACGCGACAGAACGTTACCGACGGACCGCGTGAGATCATGACGAGGAAATGTCCGACCTGCGGCGGGGACGGCATCGTGCTCTCGGAGACGTCGGCAGCCGTCGACGTCGAACGTCGCCTACGCGCCCTGGCCGCTGGATCGCGCCATCAGGCCTACCGCGTCGAGGTGGCCGCGAAGGTGGCCTCGATCCTCATCGGCCCAGGCGCGTCGAGGCTCGTGGAACTCGAGAAGCAGACGCGGCGGCGGTTCTATCTCCAGCCGAAGGAAGACACGCATCTCGACCATTTCGTCGTCCTGGCCGAGGGCAAGCGCGACGACTTGGCGCCCCCTGCGCCGATCGCGGAAGGCGCGAAGCTCGACGTGAAGCTCGTCGAGGTCGGTCTGCACGACCCGACGGCCGGCGTCGGCAAGGTCGACGGCCTCGACGTCAACGTGGCCGATGCCGCGCGCCAGGTCGGCAAGAAGGTGAAGGTCGAGGTGGAGCGCGTCCTGGACGGTGTCGCCTACGCGACTCTCGTCACGCAGGCTGCCGGGTCCCAGGCGCCGATCACCGCGGAAGGCGAGGCGGAGAAGCCGACGCGGAGCGTCCGTCCGCGAGGCGGACCGGGGGAAGGGGACCGGGAGGTTCCCCCGGACGAGACCCCGGAAGCCGAAGCCGAAGATCCGCAGCCGGACAGCGGCGAAGCGGAGCAGCCGAAGGCGCAGAAGAAGACCCGGCGAGGGACGCGCGGCGGCCGCGGTCGCAAGAGGAAGACGGCGGCAACGGCGAGCCCGAAGGGGAACGGTGCAGGCGAACCGGAAGACGTGGCGTCGCCCATTGCCGCGAAGATCCATGTGCCGGATCCAGAGCTCGGTGAACCGGCAGAGGCGGAGCAAGAGCCGTCGGAGGACGGCGCCGAGCCGCCGAAGCCGAAGAAGAAGACGCGGCGCGGCTCGCGCGGGGGCCGTGGCCGTAAGAAGAAGACCGCGACTGCCGTGGCCTCGACGGACGGCTCGGCTGCCGAGGAGAGCAGCTCGACCGAAGACAAGCCCCCGGACTGGGAGTACGTCCCGATGTCGGAGTGGGACGACGACCTTTCGGACACCTAGCCTCGGCTACACTTCACGCGCCCGCGGGCCAAAACGCCCGCATTTTCACGCCATGGCAGCCACGAAGGACTCATACGCGATCATCTCGCTCGGCGGCAAGCAGTACCGCGTCCGCGAGGGCGAACGGCTGCTCGTGGACCGACTCAAGGCCGACGAGGGGAAGACCTTTCATCCGGACGTCCTCTTCCTCGGCGGCGACGGTGAGGGCACGCTCTCGCCGAAGACGCAGGTGACGGCCAAGGTCGTCGGGCACGTGCTCGGGGACAAGGTGCGCATCGGCAAGCGCCGGCCGAAGACCGGCTACCGCCGCCAGACCGGATTCCGGGCGCGGCTCTCGCAGATCGAGATCCAGTCGATCGGCGCCGCCGCCAGGCGGACGGCAGCTGCGGAGAAGGAGGCACCTGCGCCGAAGGCGAAAGCGCAGCCGAAAGCGCCGACACAGCCCGCTCCCGCAACGGCCGCTGAACCGCCGCGCGGCTACGCGGACTTCACCGTCGCCGAGATCACGGAGAAGTCGAAGCGCTGGAAGGTCGAACAGCTGGAGGCGGCACTGGCCTTCGAGCGGCAGAATGCAAACCGGAAGGGGGCGATGGCGGCACTCGAGTCCGCGCTCGCCGCGAAACAGGAGAAGAACTAGATGGCCCACAAGAAAGGACTCGGCTCCTCCCGCAACGGGCGCGATTCGAATCCGAAGATGCTCGGCGTCAAGATCTTCTCGGGCCAGACGGTCAAGCCCGGAATGATCCTCGTGCGCCAGCGCGGAACGAGGTTCCGCCCCGGCGACGGCACCGGCATCGGTCGCGACGACACGATCTTCGCCACGCGACCCGGCACCGTCACCTTCAGGCAGAGCGGCGAGCGCCGCTTCGTCGAAGTCAGCGACTCGACGGACTAGGCGAACGTGTTCCACGACCGCGCCCGCATCCAGGTGCAGGCGGGTCGCGGCGGCGACGGCAGCCTCCATTTCCGCCGCGAGAAGCACGTCCCAAAGGGAGGGCCGGACGGCGGCGACGGAGGTCCGGGCGGCGACGTCGTGCTCGCGGCCGACGCAGATCTGCGCGACCTCTCGGCCTTTCGGGCGAAGCGGCGCTTCCCGGCGGGTAGCGGCGAGCCGGGTCGCGGCTCACTCAAGCACGGCGCGACCGGTGAGACCGTGACCATCGCTGTTCCCGTAGGGACGCAGGTCTTCGACGAGGAGGGGCAGCTGATCGCGGACCTGGCGACTACCGGTGCTCGAGTCGTCGTTGCGCGCGGTGGCAGCGCCGGTCGCGGCAACAAGCGATTCGCCACGCCGACGCGCCGTGCGCCGCGTTTCGCAGAGACCGGGCTTCCCGGTGAGGAGGCAACGCTCGACCTGCGGCTGAAGCTGGTCGCCGATGCGGCTCTCGTGGGACTCCCGAACGCGGGCAAGTCGTCGCTGCTCACCCGCATCTCGAACGCAAGGCCAAAGGTGGCCGAGTATCCGTTCACGACGCTCGCGCCGGTTCTCGGGACGGTCGATTCACCGGACCGCTCGCGGCAGCTGACGGTCGCGGACGTTCCCGGGTTGATCGAGGGCGCGAGCCAGGGCGCGGGCCTCGGCCATGCGTTTCTCGCCCACCTCGAACGGGCCAACATCCTGTTGCATGTGATCGATGCAGCCGAAGACGATGCTGCGGAGCGTTTCGCCACGATCGATCGCGAGCTCGAGGCGTATGGGGCCGGACTCGACCAACGGCCGCAGGTCGTAGTGCTCAACAAGATCGACCTTCGGCCGGACTTACCGCCCTTCGACGTTGCCGACGAGCGCATCTTGCGCGTCTTTCACGTGTCGTGCGCCACCGGCGCGGGCATCGACGAGCTCAAGCGTGCGCTCTTCGAGCTCTGCCCACCCGAGACTCCGCCCGCCGTCCCCGAGGACGGCCTGGTCGACTTCCTCGTCTACCGTCCTCGTCCCGGTGGCCGGCGCTTCCGCATCCTTCGGACCGATCGGGGCTTCCGCATCCACGGCGACGTGCCGACGGACGAGGACGAGCTGGCGGAAGCCCTCAAGGCCGCGGGCGCTCGAAAGGGAGACGAGGTCGAGCTCGACGGCGACGTCCTCGAAATCCAGTGACCGCCGGCCTGCTCGGGGGCACGTTCGACCCGCCGCACTTCGGACACCTGGCGCTGGCAGAAGGTGCGAAGAAGCACTTCGACCTCGACGATCTCGTCGTCCTGGTCGCGGTGCGACCTGGACATAAGGAGATCCAGCTCGACGCAGAAAGCAGGTTGCGGCTCGTGCGCGCTGCGTTTCCCGGCGACGAGGTCGAGCTCGACCCGTACGAGCGAACGGTCGACATGCTGCGTGCGCGTCGCTGGCGCGATCCAATCTTCCTCGTCGGTGCAGACTCCTTCTCCGACCTTCTCACGTGGAAGGAACCGGATCAGCTGCTTGCGCTCGCGCGGCTCGGGGTTGCGACGCGGCCCGGTTATCCGCAGGAGCTCCTCCAGCCCGTGCTCGACCGACTCGCGCGCCCCGACCGCGTCGAGTTCTTCGAGATCGAGCCGGTGCCGATCTCGTCGCGGGAGATCCGCGATCGCGTCTCGATGGGCGAGTCGATCGACGAGCTCGTCCCGCCTGCGGTCGCGGAGGAGATCGAAGCCCTTGGCCTCTACCGCCGGGTCTAGCCGCCACCACCCCGGCTACACTTCGATCGCAACCCGAAAGGATCTGAAGCCACACTGACGTCTCTCGAACAAGCACGCCGCATCGCCGGCCTCGCGCAGGAGAAGCTGGCACAAGACGTGGTCATCCTCGACATGCGGCCCGTCTGTTCCTATACCGACTACCTCGTGCTCTGCACCGGGCAGAACCCGCGACAGACGGCGGCGATCTACGACGAGGTCAGTCGTGGGATGAAGCAGGAGACACGGCTGTTGCCGAAGTCCGTGGACGGCCAGCGCGAAGCCTCGTGGATCGTCGCGGACTATCTCGACGTGGTGCTGCACGTCTTCACGCCGGAGGCGCGGGCGTACTACCGGCTTGAAGAGCTGTGGGGCGACGTGCCGTCGGTCGAGTTCGCCACCGCTTAGCAGGACGCGGCCAGCCGGACGAGCGCGTTGCACGCTGCAGCGTGCAACTGCTGGAGAAAAGCGTCCGCCAAGGGCTCGCTGCGAGCGAGCGCCGGCGCAGCCCGTCCGAGCGTCGAAGCTGCCGCCGCCAGCGCGTTACGTCCGTCAGGGAACGGGCCACGCGCCTCGACGATCAGCCAGGAGGGGAAGGGGTGTGTAACGACGCCGGCTCGACGGAGTCGGGCCAGTGCACTCGGGGCGATCGGCGAACGCAGCGGTAAGGAGACGAACACGGCGGGGACTTCGCGGGTCCTGTCTGCGGCGCGTGCCAGAGCGACGGGCTCGCGTGAGTAGCCGCGGGCATCCTCGACCTCGGGGAGGGCGGCCAGGAAGACGGGCGAGTACGGATAGAGGACGTCGCCCGCACCGACGTGGCCGCGAAGCCATGCCGCCGGAGCGGCGACCGCGCTCCGCTCACCCGTCGCGATCGTCCTCGGCTCCGACACAGCCGAGGGTGCGAGCAGCGCGGCCGCCACGACTGCGACGACCGGCACGTGCCGTGCCCTCGACGGGAGCCACGAGGCGAGCCGCACGACGCCGGCGGCGACCAGCGCGATCCACAGCGGCAGCACGAAGATCAGGTGGCGCGGGGCGAGTCGGTCCGTGGCAGACCCCGCTGCGCTCGCAACGGCCAGCGCGGCGGGAGGTGTGGCGAGGGCAACACAGGCGAAAGCGGCAAAGGCGGGGCGTCTTCGAAACAACGTGAAGAGACCGAGCAGAGCCAGTGCGACGAAACCGCCGAGCAGGGCCCCGCGGCCGCCGGCCGCGCCACCGACTGCCCGTAGCGCGGCGTCACCCGCAGACGTGCCGGTGTCTGATTGGAGGCTCGCCTCGGGGGCATAGCGGTCGGAGAGGCGCAGGTCGGAGAGCAACAGCGGAATCGCCAACGAGCCGACTGCGAGCACGGGAAGGGCCGCGCGAACGTCGCGCCCGCGCCAGAGCCAAAGCGCGACCGCGACCTCCGCGGCGAAGAGAAAGACCCCGAACGGATGAACGGCGAGGGGCAGCAGCGCCGCGACCGTGGCGGCCAGAACCGTCCGGCGGTCCCGGCGATCCAGCGCTCGGACGAAGAGATCGGCGGCGAGTGCGCTCGTGCAGGCGAACAACGAGTACATCCTTCCGAACGTTCCGTAGACGGCGAGGAGCTGAGACGTCGCGGCGAGCGACGCGGCCGTCAGTCCGGCGATGCGACCGGCGAGCCTGCGCGCGAGGTCGTAGCAGAGCGGCACCGTCGCCAGCGCGAACACGGCCGAGAGCCAGCGCAACGTCTCGGGGCTGCCCTGAATCGACAACGCAACGTGCGCGAGCACGAAGTGCAACGGCGCTCCGCCGCGATCGAGCACGACCGTGTGCAGCACGTCGCCGATTGGCCGAGCGGAGATGAGCCCGGCGACCGCCTCGTCCTCGTGGAGCGGTTTGTCCGCAACGTCCGGAAGCAGTCGAATGAGGAGAAAGGTCATGATCCCGGCGAGCGCGAGCGGCGGCGCGAACGCCCAGCCAGCGCGCAGCTCGTAGCGGTCGACCGCAGCCGTGCTCATCGCGGGCGGACGGTACTGGAGCTAGGCGGGGTCGCGCGCCGGTGGGCTCTCCATCTCGGCGTGGGGCAGTCGTTGGAGCGCCCGGGGCAGGTACCAGTTCCAGTCGCCGAGGAGCTTCATCGAGGCGGGGAGGAGCACGGCCCGGACGATCGTGGCGTCGATCAGCACGGCTGCGGCGAGGCCCACGCCCGCCTGCTTGACGTCGAGTGACGAGAGCGAGCCGAAGATCGAGAAGACGCCGAACATCACCAGCGCCGCGCTCGTGACAACACCCGCCGTTGCCGTGATTCCGTAGCGCACGGCATCGTCACTCGAAAGCCCGGAGTCCACGCCTTCCCGCACCCGGCTGAGGATGAACACGTGGTAGTCCATCGAAAGGCCGAAGAGGACGACGAAGAGGAAGAGCGGCAGCCACGAGATGATCGCACCGTTCGACGTGAAACCCAGCAGCGGCTCGGCCCAGTGGTGCTGGAAGACGAGCACCAGGATGCCGTACGCCGCGCCGACCGAGAGCAGGTTGAGAACGATCGCCTTCAGCGGGACGACGATCGAGCGGAACGCGTAGAGCAAGAGCGCGAACGCGAGCAGGAGCACGAAGACGATCACGTAGGGCAAGCCGTGCTTCAGTTGACGCGTGAAGTCGACGTCCTCCGCGACGTCGCCGGTGACGGCCGAGCTGGCGCCCGGAATCCGACCGATGGTCTGTGGGATGAGCTCGTTGCGCAGGATCGAGATTGCCTCCCTGCTCGCCTTGTTGTTGCCGGCGCCGGTAAGCGGCAGGAAGAGCGCTGCGCCGGTGCCGTCGTCGTTCGAGGTCTCGATCACCGGTCGGTGCGTGATGCCACGCGCGATTGCCAGCTGTTCAAGGCGGTGCCCCTGCTTCTTAAGCTCGCCCGCGTGTCCGGGTGGGACGGTGGCGACGAGCTTGGCAGGCTCGGCTGCGCCGGGGAAGTCGCGGCGGACGTCGTCCAGCGCGCGGAGCGCCGGGATGTTCTGGGGCGAGAGCGAGTTGTCGCTCGGCGTCGAGACCCTTAGCCAGAGCGCCGGGATCGCGAGCCCGACGAGCAGCGAGGTCGCGAGGACGCATGAGACGACCGGGCGTCGCAGGACACCTCCGATCACGGCCGCCCAGAAACGTGAATCCGTCCGGTCAGTGTGCAGATGAGGCAGGAACGGAATCGGCCCGCGATCGATCTTCGGCCCGAGCACCTCCAACACGCCGGGCAGCACCGTGACCGATCCGGCAACTGCGCAGCCGACCACCGAGATGGTCGCGACCGCGAGGCTGTCGAAGACCTTCGTCCTGATGAGGAACATCGCGGCCATGGCGATGATCACGGTCGTGCCCGAGACGATCACGGTTCGCCCCGAAGTCCGGATAGTGCGCTCGAGCGCTTCGTGCGGCGGCCGGCCGCGTCGCCGCTCCTCTCGCGAGCGCATGACGTAGAAGAGGGCGTAGTCGACACCGACCGCCATTCCGATCAGCACGAGCACGGTTCGCACGCTGTCGTCGATCGGGATCGCCTGGCTGATCGGTCCCAGCAGGCCGAACGCAGCCGCGACGGCGGTGAGCGCCAGGACGACCGGGACCGCCGCCGCGACGACTGCGCCGAACGCAAAGAGGAGCACGAACAGGGTGACGGGGACGGAGAGGATCTCCGCGCGCTGCAGGTCGTTGTTCACCGACGTGTCCCTGGCGTCGCTGGCCGTGATCTCGCCCGTCTCCTCGATGGCGACGCCGGGATGAGAAGGCGCAGCGGCGAGGATCTTCTCGCGCACGGGCTGGGCATAGGCACCGGTGAGCGCCACGACGACCACGGCAGAATGGCCGCCCCGTGCCACGAACTGCTTCCCGTCCGGGTCGAGCGGGCTCCTGATCTGCACCTGCTCGCCGTTGAGCCGCGAGACGACGTCGCGGATCGCGCCGCGGAAGGCCGGATCGCTGGCGGTCAGCGTGTCGCTGTGCAGGTACGCGATCTCGTTCGGCGGCGGCCAGAGATTGTTCGCGTCGAGCATCTTGTAGCCGCGCCCGGACTCGCCGACGGCTCCGTTCTGCAGCGTCTGCGTTCCGGTCGCCACCATCGCCGCCACCGCGAGCACGACGAACGACAGCCACACGATGATGGCGCGCCAAGGATGGCGCGCGCTCCAGCGTCCGATCGTCGCGGCGGATCTCGTCGCTCGAGTGTCGCTCAGCCGTCTCTGTGTTTCAACTCTGATTCCTTCTGCTGAGCATCGGCGAGGGAGAGCCGGCCCGAGCACACCTGGGCATTGAGGTCGTTCTCGATCGAGTCGACCTCCGATGCACGTGGATAGGGCTCCGGCCAGAGGTTGCGCGGATCGGTCGGATGCCCGCCGAGCTCGAGGCTGATCAGATGGTCCTCCTGGTAATCCGCCAGCGCTCCGCCGACGCCGTATTCACGCATTTGTTTCCGTTTGAGGTCGTTCGTGTACGACGTCGGCGGCCGGATCGTCCTCGTCCAGCCGTGCTTGCAGATGGTCGCCTTCATGTTCGCCTGCGTGACGTCGGGGTTGAGGACGCCCGGCGTTCGCGTGATGTCTGCGTGGTACGGACCTTTCGAGGAGGACCCGCGCGGCATTGTGATCGCGATGGCGATCAAGACGAGCGCAACGATGACGAGACCGGCGCGCAACGACATTCGCGCACGGTGCGTGCGGCGCTGCGTTACCGCAAGTTGTCTGGACCGGCCATGGCCCAGCCGATGCCGTTGCTACGGTGGACAACAGATGCTCACGACTGATCAGAAGGGCGCGGTAGCGGAGCTTGCTATCGCGACCGCTGCAGCGAATCTCGGAATCCGCGTATGGGGCGCCTACACCGTTGAGCGGTACGACTTGATCTTCGATCTCCGGCCCGGCCTCGTACGCGTGCAATGCAAGTGGGCGAAACGTCACGACGAAGTGATCGTCGTACCTTGCTATCGCAATCGCCGGAACCGGGATGGCCTGCTGCGGCAGTTCTATTCGCCCGATGACATCGACGCATACGCGGCGTATTGCTCTGATGTCGATGGCTGCTACTTCCTCCCCATGACCGAGTTCTCAAATCGGATCGCCATTCAGCTTCGGCTCGCGCCCACGAGGAACAACCAAAATCAGCGGATCAACTGGGCAAAGGACTACGAATTCGCCGCTAGACTGGGCCGACCAGGGGCCGTAGCTCAGCTGGGAGAGCGTCGCGCTGGCAGCGCGAAGGCCACGGGTTCGAGTCCCGTCGGCTCCACTTAAATGGAAGCGCCTGGCTTCCCCTGTTCGCCTGGCACCGGGGTATCAGGACGCGACGATCGTTTCGGTTCCCTCGTTCCACCGCCAGCGCGCTTCATCGCCGCGGAGGTGGACGCCGCCGATCCAGCGGTTGATCCCGTTCAGCCGGATGTGATCCTCCTTGTCGTCAAGGAGTCTCTGGCCGGCTGCTGTCAGCCGTAGCCGGGTCGAGGCGGCGATGTGCGGCACTTCTGCTTCCAGAAGCGGTGTGCGGGCGTGTGCGAGGCGAGAGACGATCCGGAAGTAGAAGGTGTCGCCCAGGTGGGGCCGCGTCTCCCGCGCTCCGAGCAGCGCGAAGGCGGCGCCTGCGGTCGAATCCTCCTCCGCTACGGCGGCGAGGATGCGTCGTTCGGTGAGCGAGAGCCCGTCTCGTGTCGACGGGTACTCGCGGCTGAGCCGGTCAAAGGCGTCTGCAAGGAAGCGCAGTTCCGGGTGATGCGCCTTACGGATCGTCGCCAGCTCGCCTGGGTCGTCCGCGCACAGCGCCGTCCACGCCAACCGTGCAAGGTCGAGAGCCGACCCGCTCAGTCGTGTGGCGGCAGCGGCCGCGACGTGCTCGAGTTGCTGGGCGTCAAGCTCTCCAAGGCCACCGAAGTGGGCGATCCCGAGGTGCTCGCCGATGCAGATCAGCGTGACCCGGTCGGGCTTTACGTCCAGCTCGCTGAGCCGCGCCAACACCTGGATCAACTGCAGCTGGTCGTACAGGTCGGCCTCGAACCAGAGCACGTACTCGCGGTCGCCGCTCGCAGCGAGCATTCGGTCACGCTCCTCTAGCCAGCGCCTGATCGGCTCTCGGTCCGACGGCTCGTCCTCCGCGAGAAACTCCGCGCGAATCCGACGCAGTTCGTCGTCCGGAACCGCGGGTACCGGGCCCTCGTGAAGCGCATCGCGCCACGAGAGGACGCGTTCGACGAGCGTTGTCTCCAGGAGCGTGTCGGCGGCGCTATCGCCGTTCGTCACGTGCAGCGCCTGCCGGATCGCGCTGCCCCCCAGCGCGCCTGCCTCGGCGTCAGGTGCCCTACTCAGGTGAGTGGCAGACGGCCTCGACGTTGTTCCCGTCCGGATCGTGGGCGTACGCGCCGTAGTAGTGCTCGTGGTACTGAGGCCGTAACCCAGGCGCGCCGTTGTCCACCCCGCCGGCGGCGAGGGCCGCCGCGTGGAAGGCGTCGACGGTCGCGCGGTCGGGCGCGGCAAAGGCGATGTGCGTCGATCCCGACTGTGTGCCGCCGATCAGCCAGAAATCGGGCTTCTTCTGCGACGCGAATCCAGCAACGTTGCCGTCGAACTCCATCACGAGCTCGTAGCCAAGCGGCCTGAGCGCCTCTGCATAGAACGTCTTACTGCGCTCGTAGTCCGTGACTTCGACCGAGACGTGGTCGATCATCGCGATTCAGGCGTGCTCGCCGAGCGCGGCGACCTCGCGGCGCTCTGCCAGTCGCTGGAGCGCCTGCGCCTCGATCTGCCGGACGCGTTCGCGAGTCAGTCCGAGCTGGCGCCCGATCTCCTCGAGCGACTTCGGGTCGGGATCACCGTCCATTCCGTACCGCAGCTTGACCACTTCGCGCTCGCGGTCGGGCAGCGTGTCGACGGCCGTCCGGACGGCTTTCTCGGCGAGGCTCAGATGTACTTCCTCTGACGGCTCGGCCTCCTCGCCCGCGATCAGCTCGCCGAAGCTCGTGTCGCCCTCAGCGCCGACCGGTCGATCGAGACTCATGACTGCGCGGGCCGCCGCACGGACTTCCTTCACGTGCTTGAGCGAGAGCTTCGCCGCTTCGGCGACTTCCTCGTCCGTCGGATCTCGTTCGAGCTTGGCGATGAGCTGACGCTCCGCGCGGGCGATCTTCTGCTCCCGCTCGACAATGTGTACGGGAATGCGAATCGTGCGTGACTTGTTCGCCACGCCGCGCTGCACCGCCTGGCGAATCCACCAGGTGGCGTAGGTCGAGAACTTGTAGCCGCGGCGCCAGTCGAACTTCTCCACTGCGCGAATCAGTCCGATGATCCCTTCCTGGATCAGGTCGAGCAGAGAAACGCCGTGTCCCTGATACTTCTTCGCGATCGAGACGACGAGGCGCAGGTTCGAGTTGATCATCAGATCCTTCGCCTCTTTGTCGCCGCGCTCGATGCGCTTGGCGAGCTCGACCTCCTCCGAGGCAGTGAGCAGCCTGTAGCGACCGGCTTCGTTGAGGAAGAGCTGAAGCGCGTCGGTCGTCGCGACCGCGAGGTCACCGTTGACGTAGGTGTTGTCCGCGGCGTCGGGACGTGCGCAGTCGTCGGTGAGGACGATCCCGCGCTCCTCCAGCTGTTCGAAGAAACCAGTTGTCTGCTCGTCGTCGAGCTCCGACTCCTGGAGGAGCTCACTAACGGCAGAGAGGTTGAGACAACCCAGCTCCTCGCCTTGTTCCAGCAGCGCTTGTAACCGCTCGTCGACAGCCATTTCCGGCCTTCCTCCCCTGTTCTGCGGCCTGCCTAACTCGAGTTTCGCACTTCCCTTGCAAAGACGTCACCCAGGCGTCCGAGTTGGCCCCGTACCGTCGGAGCGATCCCGACCAGGAGGAGTCCCATGCGTCGACCACCGATCCGGTCGCTCGCGGGGGGAGCGGCCGGGATCGCCGCAGGCGTCATCGGGGGAATAAGTCTGACTTCGCTTTCTGTCGCAGGCCCGCCGGCTCCCGGTGCGAACATCGGCGTCGAAGCGAGCCACCTCCCCCCGGTGCTCACCTTGCCGGGTGAGGCTGTTCGGCTCCGATACGCCATCGTCTGTAGCCCGCGCGACGACGGCGAGCCGTGCGATGGCTCAGGCGAGGTGCATGTCCGGGCAGGCCAGAGCGGTCCGTTCCAGCGCGTGACGCTGACGCCCGGCGCCGATTCACGAGAAGGCCGCTATTTCGTCGATCTACCGTCCTCGATCGCCGGCTCGGAGCGGGGCTTCTCCTACTACGCCGTTCTGCGAGACGGATCCAGCGGCCAGACAGTGACGCTGCCTTCCGGCGGCGCTGCGGCACCGCAACGGAGCGTGCCGCTGCGCCATGCGGTGCGGATGGAAGTCGGCGCGCACGCCTTCGGGCAGACGCGACGGCCAGACGGGCGGCCCGTCAGTGCCCGGTGGGGAAGCGGTGTCGGTGAGGCCGGTCTGGCCGGGTCACGCGAGCTCGGCTTCGTCGGGCCCTCCGCCTTCGACGTTGACGCTTCCGGCCGGGTCACGCTCCTCGACCAGGTGAACGGGCGCGCCGAGAGCTGGAGAGGTGGCCGAGCCGCCGCGGTGACGCCGCTTGCCGTGACCGGCGGACTGGCGGACTTCGCCGTCGAGCCCGATGGCAGCTTTGACGTGCTCGAGCCACCCGACCGGATCAGCCCGGTGCCCATCCTGCGTAGCTTCCGCACCGACGGCTCCAGAAAGTGGGCGCAGGAGTTGGCCGACCGCACGTGGGCGAAGCTCGTCGTTGGGCCTGGAGGACCGGTCGTGCAGCAACAGCCGTCCGAGCAGTGGCGACCGGTGGCAGACCACGGCCGCGCGCTCGGGCGCGCCGCCCAGGCCGCGCAAGGTCGGGCAGGAAGGCCGTTTGCGAACGGACGAGAGGTGGTCGTCGAGCGCCGTGGTGTTGCAGAGATCCGAATCGCCGAGGTTGCCGGTGATGCGGTCCTGCACAGCTGGCGCATCGTCGGCTCCACGCCTCTCGGCGAAGTGCAACTCGCCGAACCGCTCGGGAACCGGATCGTCGCCGTCGTGAAGACCTACACCGAGGATCGAAGCGAAGACGTCGTCTTTGTCCTCGACCGCACGGGCATTGTGCAGCGCTTCTCCGTTGAGCCGCACGAGTGGGCCGAGTCCGCGCCGCTCGCCCGATTCCGTCTCGCGGGATCGTCGCTGTACCAGCTCGGCTCGGCGCCCACCGGTGCATTCGTCGACCGCTTCGACCTGGAGGTGGAACGATGAAGACGTTCCTCATTGCACTCGGCGTCGGCCTGGTTCTCGCCGGCGCAACCAGCGCGCACGCGTATCACCGCTTCTGGGCCGGCTGCAACTACGACGCGCCGACCTTCATGACGACCATGACCCGCGACGCCGGACAGGACTACTCCAACGCCGCACGCTACGAGGGCTACCAATGGGGCGGGGGATGCTGGAACTACGACGACGTCGACTCGTATCCATACGACGTCCCCGGCGATGCGTCCACACACGGCGAGGGCGGCGACTGCTCCGGGCTGACCTTCAAGACCTGGAGAGAGTCGACCGACCAGTGGCGCGACGGCCGTTACTACTGGCGTGCGCTGCGCAACGTGCACGGGCCGTACACCGCGGCTGCGTTCAAAAGCGGTCAAGGTGCTCCCAACCACACCGTCTACAAGGCGACCGCAGGGGTGATGGACGCCTTCGCGAGCGACAACCACATCGGGATGGTGTTCTTCCGCTCGCTCTACGGGGCCGACCAGATCGTCGAGGCGAAGTGCGAGTCCTGCGGGACGAACATCTTCACCCGCACGTACCGAAGCGATCCGAGCTACGGAGGCGTGGGGAGGTGGGGTTGGACGGGCTGAGACGCGCGGCTGTCGTCATCGCGTTGCTTGCGGCCTGTCTGACCGGATGCCACGGCGGGAAGGGACGACCGGAACGGCTCCTCTACGGTGAGTCGGCTGCCGAGTTCGAGCCCGTTTCGGACAGCGTCATCACTGTCGCACGTGTCTTGACCGGAACAGCGCTCGGTCGGCGCTTCACGCTCTGTCGCCCGTCGGGGATCCCCGCCGATGTCCCCGTCGTCGAGCGGATCGGTGTCTTCGCGGAGAGCCTGAGCTTCGCGGATCGGCGGAACCAGACCATCTACGCCTGCGACGGGGGCGTCGATCCGGCAGGCGAGCGCCGCCTTCCCTGGTGTGGTCTTTCCGCCGGCCGACTGGTGGCCGGACGCCTGCTCGATCCGCGTCTCGACATCGGGTGTCACGATCGCGAGGGTCGGCCCATCGCGTACGCCTGGGTCGTCCCCACTAAGGGCGCACACTGGATCGGCGTCGACCAAGGCAGGTACACCGAGCTCTACGAGGTGCTCGGCAAGCTCCCGGTACGGATCGCGACCGGCAACCGAATTGAGGTTGTCCGCTCCCGGGCGACCTTCGTCGTCACCCAGTACGACTCCCACGGAAAGGCGCTGATCAAGGGAAAGCTCGAGGCAGGAGTTGCCGGGTGAGTTCCGGGGTACACTCGAAGTGCCGTGTGGGAGCTGATCTGGCTGATGGTGATCATGAAGATCCCCATCCTCTACCTCTGCTGGGTGGTCTACTGGGCCATCAAGTCGGAGCCGCGACCGGAACAGCCAGCCTTGCTCGTGGGCGCCTCCGACGACTCCGACCCGACGCCGTGGCGTCCGCGCTCGCATCCGCGCAGGCCGGGCCCGCACGGCAGGCCGACCCGACGTTATGCGCGCACGCGGAGGGCGACGGTCAGCGCATGAGCGTCGGTCGCCTTCGGCTCGCTCCGCCGGGGGAAACCATGTTTCCCCCGCGAGCCCCTTTCTTTGAGGTAGATCCGGGGGAACCTCCCGGTTCCCCCGTCCAGCACGCCCCCTTCCGCGCTCATTGGGCAGAGACAGCCCAATGAGCGTTACTCCGTACCGGTCTGGCCGTACAGCAGAGACGATCGCAGGGTTTCTCGCCTCAGCGTCGATCTTCGTCTGCCTCATCGGTACTGCGTACCGACCGCTCCGCCTGATTCCATTCGGGATCGTGTTGGCGCTCATCGCGGTCGGGATCGGTGGCCGGGCCGAACGGCTGGCGACCGTCGCGGTCGCCGTCGGGGGGGCGTGCTTCGCAGTCGGCATGGCGGTGGCCGTGATCACGAGCAATCCGCTCTGGTAACGACCCCACTGCTACAAAGGCAGTAGTGACCGACGTCGACGGGCTCAACGCGGGATTCGCCCGAGATCTCCTCGAGGAATACCTCGAAAATCCGGACGCGGTCCCGAGCGAATGGCGCCGCCTGTTCGAGAGCGGGCACAGCGACGTGGTGGCCAGCCATCCCGGCCTCGCCCGACTTATCGGAACGCTCGGCAACGGACATCCCGCTGCGCCTCCGCCTCCGGCGACTTCGGCGCCCCCAGAGCCTGCCCCCACCGCTGCGCCTGAGCTCGTCTCCGACGAGCTTCTCGGCGCTGTTGCGGCCGCGATGGCGCTCGTCAAGGCACATCGCATGCACGGCCACCTTGCGGCGCACCTCGACCCGCTCGGCTCGGAGCCGCCCGGCGATCCGGCGCTCGAGCCCGAGCGGCTCGTCCCACGGCTGACCCCGGAGCTCCAGGCTCGGGTGCCCGCGTCGGTCCTGCGTCTGTACGTCCCGGGCGAGACCCTTGCGGATGCGCTGCCGCGCCTGATCGAGACCTACACCGGAACCATCGCCTACGAGATCGAGCATATCGCCGATCACGAGAAGCGCGTGTGGCTGCGGCAGGCAATCGAGTCGGGCAAGTACCGGAGGCCGCAGTCGGACGAAGAGCGGACGAACCTGCTCGCGCAACTCTCACGCGTCGAGGCGTTCGAGCAGTATCTGCGCCGCGGGTTCCTGGGTCAGAAGCAGTTCTCGATCGAAGGGCTCGACGTGATGGTTCCGATGCTCGACGAGGCGATCGAGCTCGCGGCCGAGAACGGCGCGCACGAGGTCGTGATCGGCATGGCCCACCGCGGACGGCTGAACGTCCTCGCACACACGCTCGGGCTCGGCTACGACTCGATCCTGCGCGAGTTCGAAGGCGAGCGCACGATCGACGCCGTCGTCGCCACCGACGAGGGGGGTACGGGAGACGTCAAGTACCACCTCGGAGCCGAAGGCAGCCGCTCGACGCCGTCTGGCGACATCACCGTCACGCTCGCCGCCAACCCGAGCCATCTCGAAGCCGTCGACCCGGTGGTCGAGGGTCGCACGCGGGCTGAGCAGACCGATCGCTCGACGCGCTACGGCTTGCACGACCCGAACGTCGCGCTGCCGATTCTCATCCACGGTGACGCCTCCTTCCCGGGGCAGGGAGGAGTCGCAGAGACGCTGAACCTTTCCGCGCTCGAGGGCTACTCGACGGGCGGCACGTTGCACCTGATCGCCAACAACCAAGTCGGCTTTACGACCGACCCGAGCGAGGGCCGCTCGACGCGCTACTCGAGCGACCTGGCCAAGGGCTTCGACGTCCCGATCATCCACGTCAATGCCGACGATCCCGAGGCGGCGATCTCGGCGATCCGGCTGGCACTCGCCTTCCGGCGCCGTTTCGAGAGCGACGTCGTCGTCGACCTTGTCGGCTATCGGCGGCACGGCCACAACGAACAGGACGAGGCGGCCTATACGCAGCCGCTCATGGCTGCGCAGATCGCGGAGCACGCGACAGTGCGGGAGCAGTTCGCACGACGTCTCCTCGACGAGGGCGTGGTCACGCAAGAGGAAGCGGACGCGCTCGTTGCGCAGGTCACGACGGAGCTGAAAGAGGCGCACGAGGCGCTGAAGAAAACCTTCGGCGTCCCGCACGCACACGAGGGTCGCATCCCCTTCTCGAGCGGTGACGGGGTTGTCACGGCCGTGTCGGCCGGCCGCCTCCGCGCGCTGAACGAGGAGTTGCTGCGCGTTCCCGAGCACTTCACCGTGCACCCGAAGCTCAAGGGCCAGCTCGAACGGCGCCTGCAGGCGATCGAGGAAGGCGGGATCGACTGGGGCCAGGCCGAGGCGCTCGCCTTCTCCTCGTTGCTCGTTGAGGGCATACCGATCCGGCTGACCGGCCAGGACACGCAGCGAGGGACGTTCTCGCACCGCCATGCCGTCCTCCACGACGTGAACACCGGCGAGACCTTCACGCCGCTCCAGAATCTCGACGAGGCCCGCGCCTCGTGCGAGATCTACAACTCGCCGCTATCGGAATACGCATGTCTCGGCTTCGAGTACGGCTATTCCGTCGCCGCTTCCGAGGCACTCGTACTCTGGGAGGCGCAGTTTGGCGACTTCGTGAACGGGGCGCAGATCGTGATCGACCAGTTCATCGTCGCCGGTCTCTCGAAGTGGCGCGAGACCTCGCGGCTCACGCTCCTGCTTCCACACGGATACGAGGGCAACGGCCCGGAGCATTCGAGCGCGAGGCTGGAGCGGTTCCTGCAGCTTGCCGCACAGGAGAACATCCGCGTGGCCGACCCCTCGACGTCAGCCCAGTACTTCCATCTGCTGCGGCGTCAGGCGCTCGACGCGGCCGGCCGGCCGCTGATCGTGATGACGCCGAAGGGCCTCCTGCGGTTGAAGCAGGCGTCGTCGACGCTCGCGGAATTCGCCGAGGGATCCTTCCAGCCGGTCATCGAGGACCCGGGTGTTGAGCCAAGCACGGTAACTCGCCTCGTGGTGTGCTCCGGGAAGGTCTACTACGACATCACGGGCCACGAGCAGCGTGTCGGTGCGAGCGCGGTCGCAGTCGCCAGGCTCGAACAGCTGTATCCGTTCCCGGTCCGGTCCTACGCGGACCTGGTGGCGGCCTATCCCAATCTGCGAGAGGTCGTGTGGGTGCAGGAAGAACCGCAGAACATGGGAGCGTGGCGGACGATTCGCCACCGGCTCGAGGCGCCACTGAAAGATGCCGGTGTGCCGCTCACCTACGTCGGACGTCCCTGGCGCGCCAGCCCGAGCGAGGGCTACCCGACGGCGCACCTGCGTGAGCAGGACCGCATCGTTCGGGCCGCGCTGGGCTCGACCTAACGCTTACGCCTTTGGGCCCGCGCCCGCCCCGCCTGCACCACGCGTGACGCGACCTTCGGCCCGTGCTTGCGGGCGGCGTTCAGGATCTGCTTTCGCTGCGTCGGTGGGAGGCGGCGCCAGATGTCCCAGGCGGTCAGGGCGATGCCGACTGGACCCAGGCGTTTCGTGAGGCGCGGCATAGGGCGCCTATCCTCGCACAGGGGCTAGCCCGCGTGCCCCTTGCCCTGGCCGTTGCCGTTTCCGTGCCCGCCGCCGTTCCCCTTGCCCTCGCCGCCGTTTCCATGGCCGTTGGCCCCGGCGTTACCGTGACCGTGACCCTGGTCGTCGTCTTGCGCGGCCGAGGTCTCGCACGACGTTGAGGTAGGTGCCGCCTCCGGAGCGGTAGGAGCGGTCGACGGCTGCGGTGTTTCGGCTGCCGGGGCCGACCCGTCTCCGTTTCCGTGGTCGTGCCCCTTCGCCTTGCCTTTCGGCTTGTTCCCGTGCGGACGTTGCGCGGGCCGCTCGGCGGGACGCGCCACTGCGGGCGGCGCCGCAGCAGGCGCCGGAGACGGAGAGGCCGAGGCTAGTTCGCGTGTCCCGACCTGGGGTGCAGGGCCCGGCTCAGGCTGGGGCTGCGGGGACGGTCCCGGCTTGGGCTTGCTCGGCGCCGTGGGCTTGCCGGCGTCGGCTCGTCGCCACGCCTGGGCGTTCGGATCCGACGACAGCAGGCGATGCTGATCCGAGGCACGGAGATGCACGTGCCGACCGGCGTGAGAGCTGCCGAGGTCATGCTGCGCACCGGAGGTACGCGGCCCCGCCGGGAACGAGGGGACGCGGACCGTTCGCTCGAGCGATGACGGCGGAGCGAGGAGCGAGTGGCCGAGGTCCTCTGCGGTGCCGAACAGGGCCGGCATTCCGACTGCGAAGGCGATAGCTCCGGTCATCAGCGCGGCGGCTAGGGCGCGCGCGCAAGTTTCCCTCATGTTTCTCCCCGGCCTTGTCGATACCTCTTTCAAGGGATGTATCGGCAAGGGGAGAGGAAGACTTGAAGGGACGTCGTGGGTAGTTTCAAAGTCAAGCTCGTCGCCTACTTCCTGCTGCTGTCCCTGCTCCCGCTGGCGGCCGCCTTCTGGGGTTTCTCGACGGTCGCCGCGAAGAGTGAGACGCGGCGCGTAGACGCCCGCCTACAGGCTGGGCTCAGAGCGACCCTGGCCGCGTATCAAGAGGCGCTCGGCTCCGCTGAGTCGGGCGCGAACAAGCTGGCCCGCACGCCCGCGTTCCAGCGTGCGCTTCTTCAGCGGGACCGGCGCGCCCTGGCCCGGATCCTTCGCAGCCGGCCCAATCTGAGCGTCGAGGCGCCGGGTGGCTTCCACGTCGGAACGCCGAGCCCTCTCGTCGTGACGCGCCGCGTCGACGTCGTCGGAGCAGGGGGAGGCGTTCGCGGCTCCGTCGTCGCCGCAGTCCCCCTCAACGCCGTCCTCGTGCGCCGCCTCGAGAGCCGATCAGGCCTGGAACAGGACGACCATGTCATTCTGTTGGAGGGGGGTCGCATCGTCGTCGGCCCTCCGCAGGCGCGCGGCCGTTTCAATCTCCCACTCGGCAGGACACACACTGTCTCCTTCGCCGGGACGAAGTACCGCGCGCTCGTCGCGCCCACGCTCGAGACGAGGTCCGCCACGACACTCGGCGTGATCACTCCGCAGGCGCACATCGACGCTGCGAACCGGGACGCCACGAATCGTCTCTTGATCGGCCTCATCGCCGCGCTCGTCTTCGTCGCGTGTGTCGCGTACGTGGAAGGTCGGGCGATCGTGCGCACAATTCGTCGTCTCGTCGATGCGGCGCGCGCAATCGCACGCGGCGACCTGCAGGAGCGCGTACCGGTGCAGGGCCGTGACGAGTTCGCACTGCTCGGTCGCACGTTCAACCAGATGGCCTATCAGCTGCAGACGCGGCTCGACGAGCTGGAGGCCGAGCGTGGGCGGCTCCGCGACGTCATCTCACGCTTCGGTGAGGCCCTTGGTGCGACGCACGACAGTGAGCAGCTGATGCGGTTGATCGTCGAGGCGGCAATGGAGGCAACGAGTGCGACCGGAGGCGTCCTCGTCGGGATGAGCGGCGAGCTCGTCAAGTCGGGCTATCCGGACAAGGGAATCGCCCGCATCGAAGTCCCGCTGCAGGCAAGCGACCTCAACTTCGGTTCGCTGATTCTGTTCGGGAACGACTTCAGCGACGAGGACCGGATGACGGCCGTCTCGCTCGCCTCGCATGCCGTCGTCGCGCTCGACAATGCGCGGCTGCACAGGATCGTCGAGCGTCAGGCCCTGATGGACGGGCTGACGGGCTTGGCGAACAGGCGGCAGTGCGAGGAGTCGCTGGCTGACGAGCTTGCCCGGGTCGAGCGCTTCGGCGGGTCGCTCGCGATCGTTGTCGCTGACCTCGACTGGTTCAAGGACGTCAACGACCGCTATGGGCACCCTGCGGGGGACTCGCTCTTGCGGGAGTTTGCCGCCCTGCTGCAGGAGAGCCTTCGCGACGTTGACCTCGCCGGTCGCTGGGGCGGTGAGGAGTTCCTGCTCGTCCTCCCGGGAACGGATCTGGCCGGCGGCGCCCAGGTCGCCGAGCGGATTCGCGCCGCGCTGGCAAACCGGATGGTCCTCGTGGACGGGACGCCGATCCCGGTTACGGCCAGCTTCGGAGTGGCCGCGGTGCCACCGGAAAAGACGGCCTCCGAGCTCTTCGCGGCCGCGGATACGGCGCTGTACGAGGCCAAGCGGGCGGGAAAGAATCGCGTGCAAGCCGCTGCCGAGCCCGTCGCAAGCGCGTAACGACTGTCGCTATCTCATGCTGTTCTGTGGAAAACGCCGCTCCACAGACTAGAATCCCGCCGCAGTAACTGACCGCGCCCCCTAGATCAGGAGTCCCCGTATGCCGGTTGAAACCCCGTCGATGTTCGCCAAGGTGATCCAGGACCACCTCGAGCTCAAGGAGCGAAACGCGAAGCTCGAGGACTCGATGCCTCTCGTTCACTACAAGACCATGGATCCGTTCGACAACCATCCTCTGTTCAAGACCGAAGAGCAGGCCCGCCTGGAGGAGACCATGGACGGCGAAGAGGCTGCGGTCAGCGGCGAGCCGACCGTGCTTGCCTGGCCCGGCGAGGAGACCGCCGAGCAAGTCGCAGCAGAGACTGACGAAGGTCTCTGGGGCCGAAGCCGCGACTTCGACTGGGGCGACTGAGTTTCGGTTTCACCCGCCCGCGTCGTAGGGTAGGCGCCGACAAGATCAAACGACGGGAGGGTGGAGATGAAGCGACTCTTGCTCGGGTTCGCGCTCGCCGCGGGCGTGGCCTATGGCGTGCGCGAGTGGTTTGCGGCGCCGCCGCCGCAACCGTCATGGGACGAGACCGACAACGATCCCGAGGACCTCAACAGAGACCTTGCGCAGCGCGCACGCGAGGCCGAAGGTGCGCAAGCTTCCGAGGAGACCCCCGCCACCTAGAGGGCTAGACGAGCGATTTCACGAAGCGCAGGTCGTCGACGAAGGCGGCCAGCTCACTGTCGCGTTGCTCTGGCTCGCCGCGCAGGATCGCCGAGGGATGGATCGTCGCCGTCACCGATTCGGCGAGATCGGAGTCCAAGAGCTTGCGCCGGTTCTGTGTCACCCGGAACTCACGCCCGAGCAATGACTGCGCCGCGGTCGCCCCGAGCAGCACGAGCACGCGTGGCCCGACGACCGTCAGTTCGGCCTCGAGCCACGGACGGCACGCGGTCATCTCTGCCCAGTTCGGTTTTTGGTGAATGCGCCGCTTGCCGCTCGCCTTCCATTTGAAGTGCTTCACGGCGTTCGTCATGTACGTCTCGGAGCGGTCGATCCCGGCGGCCTCCAGTGCCTGGTCGAAGAGCCGGCCGGCTGGACCGACGAACGGCCTGCCCACCCGGTCCTCGTGATCGCCGGGTTGCTCGCCGACGAAGATGATCTTCGCTCCGGCCGGTCCCTCGCCGAACACGGTCTGAGTCGCACTTTCCCAGAGGTGACAGCCCTTGCAGCCCGCCGCGGCCTCCCGTAGAGCTGGGAGCGAGACCGTCTCCGGGAAGTAGTCCGCCGCCGAGCCGGTCGCCTTCCTCCGGGCCATGAGGTCTGTATGGCCGTTCGCGGCCGGACGGAACCCCTCGACCGGGGGATTCCTGCCCCGCCGGTCCTCGCTTTGCTGTGTCTCGGTTCTGAAATGGGGGTTCCACTGCGGCTGCACACCCGAAGCGACTGGGATCGATGAGCGACCATGCTCTACCACTGCGCCTCATCAACGACGAGGCGCTCCATGCGCCGGTCCCGGACGGAACGGCGCTGGTCGAGTCGTACCGTCGGCTCGCGGACGTCTTCCACGACGTCCTGGGAGAGCAGAGCCTCGACGCGCTCCTCGATCGGATCGCGGATGCTCTCGCCGAGCTCGTCCCCCATGACTCGCTGACCATCTACGAGGCGGATGAGCCCAGGCGGATCCTGCAGCCGGTCTGGGCTCGGGACAAGTGGGCGGACAAGATCCTCGCCGATCAGGTCCCCTTCGGCGTCGGGCTGACCGGTTGGGGTGTGGCACACTGCGAGCCCGTACGCGTCAATCAGGCGCACCGCGATCCGCGTACGGCAACCGTCGCCGGCACGCCGGCCGACGAGCCGGAAGCGCTGATCACGGTCCCGCTGATCGCGCGCGATTCGATCAAGGGAGCCCTCAACATCTATCGCCTCGGCGAGGAGGCGACGTTCGACGACGACGAGTTCGAGCTCGCCAAGCGCTTCGGTGACGCTGCTGCGCTTGCCCTCGACAACGCGCAGATCCGCGCTCGGCTCGAGCACCAGGCCCAGACCGACCCGCTCACCGGTCTGTACAACCACCGGGCCTTCCACGAGCGACTGCGCCGCGCGCTTGCGAATGCGAGCCGCTCGCACGAAGCCGTCTCGGTCCTGATGCTCGACATCGACGACTTCAAGCGCGTCAACGACATCTATGGGCACGGCGCCGGCGACGAGATCCTCCGCAGCCTCGCCGACACGTTGAAGGACGCCGTCCGCTCATCCGACATCGTGTACCGCCTCGGCGGTGAGGAGTTCGCGATCGTCATCGTTTCTCGCGCGATCGAGAACGCCGAGCAGTTGGCGCACCGATTGGTCGAACGCGTCGCCTCGGCCGAGTTCGAGCCCGCCGGGCGGATCACCATCTCCGTCGGGCTGGCGCGCGGGCCCGAGCATGCGATGAACCCACGCGAGCTGATCGCGTGCGCTGAGGCGGCGATGATGACCGCCAAGGCGCGCGGCAAGAACCAGATCGTCCTCTACGACGACAGCTCGCACGAACGTCCCGAGGGCGAGCTCGGCCCCTCGACTCGTGACGTGCGCTCCGTCGCGCACATGAAGATGCTGCAGAGCCTCGGCGGCAAGCTCAACCGGCTCAACGACGTGCGTCAGATCGGCAACGTGATCGCGACGGAGCTGCGGTCGCTGATCGACTACCACAACTGCCGTGTCTCGCTGGTCGAGGGAGACGACGTAGTCCCGATCGCGTTCGTCGGGCAGTTCACCTCGGAGACGCAGGAGCCGCTCGAGATTCTCGCCTGCAAAGTGGGCCAGGGCATCACCGGGCGAGTCGCGCAGACGGGCGAGTCGCTCCTGATCGCCGACGCGGCCAACTGCGAATTCGCGCGCGTGCTGCCCGGCACCGACGCGATTGACGAGTCCCAGGTCGTCGTTCCGCTCACCTACGGGACCCGCGTCGTCGGCGTGATCGTCATCTCGAAGCTCGGCCTCGACCAGTTCGACGAGGACGATGTCCGGCTGCTCGAGGTGCTGGCCGGACATGCGGCGGTCGCGCTCGAGAACGCGGGCCTCTACGAGTCCGCACGCCGCGAGGCGGAGCGTGCGACAGCCCTCCTCGACTTCAGTCGTCAGCTCGCCAGTGCCGAGGGCATCGACGAGGTAGCCGACCGGATCGTCGACCTCTCGGCCCGAACGCTGGGGTCACCTCGCGCGTCGGTGTGGTTCCAGGAGACTGTCGGCGGAGAGATCTCCGTCAAGGCGACACACGGCTATCCGGAGCTCGATCGGGAGCGTCTGACCCGGCTCCGGTTCGACCACGAGCCGGCCGTGGCCTTTCTCGAGGGCCTGGAGCCGTTCGTCGCGACGGAAGAGCAGATCGCCTCGATGGGCGGCGTCGGCGAGGTTGCGGTCGGCGCCCTGTTCGCCGTCGCTCCGCTCACGCTCGACGGAGGCCGTCTCGGCTGCATCGTCATCGCCGCCCCCGAGAGCGGGGAGTTCAGCGAACGCCAAGTGCGACTCCTTGCAGGCATCGCTCACCAGGCCAAGCTGGCCCTGACGAACGCCGGAAACTTCCAGAGTCTCGAGAAGACGTTCATCGAGACCGTCGAGGCTCTGGCGAACGCACTCGAGGCGAACGACGAGTACACGTCGTCACACGCCCGCTGGATCACCGACCTCTCGCTCAAGGTCGGCGAAGGGCTCGGTCTCGACGGCCGTGCGCTCAAGCGGCTCGAGCTCGGCGCGCTCTTCCACGACATCGGGAAGATCGGGATACCGGAGGCGATTCTCTCGAAGCCCGGGCCGCTCACGGACCACGAGCGCAAGATCGTCGAGAAGCATCCGGAGCTGGGGGAGCGAATCATCGCGCCGATCGACCGGCTCGAGGAGGTGCGCCCGATCGTCCGCCACTGCCACGAGCGCTACGACGGGACGGGATATCCCGACCGCCGTGCAGGTGAAGACATTCCGGTCGAGTCCAGGATCATCCTCGTCTGCGACGCGTATCACGCGATGACGACCGACCGGCCCTACCGCAAGCGCCTCCCGCAAGAGGAGGCGATTCGCCGGCTCGAAGATGGCGCAGGCACGCAGTTCGACCCCGGGGTGGTCGAAGTCTGCAAGCGCGTGCTCGCCGAGTTGTTCTAGCCCGAGCGAGCTCGCCCGCCGGTGAAGGAGTCGAGCCCTTCGCTGAAGCTCACGTAGGGATGTGCGGGTAGTGCGGCGTCGCGCTGCCGTAGCCGCTCCGCGTCTTCGAGCGCCCGCTCCCGGTTCCGGATGCTCTCCTGCTGTGCCGCGAGGCCCGCCTGCAACCGCATCAGCTCGGCCTCGCGTGCGATCAGCTCCGCCTCGCGCGCTTTCACTCGTGACTCGAGCGCAGCTACCTTGCCCGCTTCTTCGTCCACATCACGCTGCAAGGCTGCAGCAACTTCCGCTTCGCGGACGGCGAGCTGCCGCTCCAGCTCGTCGAGCTCCTTCGCCCGCCGGACAAGATCGTCTGCCTGAATGCTGAGCCCTTTCGCGGCGTCGACCGCGTGGTGTTCTTCGCCCGGGTCGAGTCGACGTTGCCGCTCTTCGATCACACGTGCTTCAGCCACGAGGCGGTTGCGCTCCGCGGCGAGCTCGTGCTCAGTTGCCTCGAGCGCGGCGGCGCGCTGCTCGAGCTCGGCCGTCGTTCGTGTGACCTCCCTGCGGGATCGCTCGACCTCCCGCTCGCGCTCACGCAGCCTGGCGTGGGAGCTCTCCAGCTCCTCCTTGCGCCGCTGGAACGCCTCCTCGGCTTCCTCGAGCTCCAGCTCTCGTGCACGAAGCGCGGTCTCATGCTGCCTGACCTCGCTCTCGCGTGGGGCCAGCGCCGCGAGGCGCTGCTTGAGATCGGCCTCGCGACGGGTGAGCAGCTCCTCCGCGTAGGCACGGTCCTCATCGTGCAGCTGGGTCTGATCGACACGGCGTCGACGAAGCGCGCGCCGACCCTCGGGATGCTCCTGTGCGTCGAGCTCCTTCGTGCGGCGCTCGACCTCGAGCTCGCGACGGGCGACGTCCGCGGCACGCTCCCTGAGCGTGCGCTTCAGATCCTCCACCTCGACAAGTGCCTCCGTGCTCTGGCGACGATGTTGCTCGGCCAGACGCCGAGCGAGCTCGAGCACCTCGTCGCGCTCCGGGTCGTCCGACGGCTCCTGCCACGCGCCCTCCCACCCTGGCGACTCCCACGAATCCCCCCGCGACTCCATTTCCCAGAGCGTAGCGTGCTTCGAGGATTGTTTGGCCGCTCCGAGCAGGGAAAACGGTCGGCGCAAGCGACGAAGGAGCGACTCATGCCGAGCAAACGAGCGAACGTGAAGAACGAGAAGCAGTACGAGAAGCTCAAGGAGAAGGGGATGTCGAAGGAGCGGGCCGAGCGGATCGCGAACTCTCCGGGCGCGTCGAGCCGCGGCGGCAAGAAGTCACATTCGGGTTCCTCTCGCTCGTCCTCGAGCCAGGGTGCCCGATCGCCCAGAAGAAGGCCGCCGGCCGCAAGCGCGGCAAGGCAGCCGCGCGCAACGCTAGCTAGCCGTCGATTCGGATGCGTCGCGCGTGGTCGTGGCGGATCCGAACCGTGAAGTCGCCATCGCCGAGCGCCTGGACGACGTACCCCTCGCCCGCGAGGTCCGAGCGCTCGGTCAGCACCGTTCCGGCGGTCACCCGGCGCGGGCGGAAGCTCAGGCGGAGCACCTCCGTGCTTCCCATGTCGTACGTGCGGTACGTGATGCGCCGACGCCCGTACGCGACCGCCTGCACGACCGAGCTCGAGCCGAGCAGGTGGTCCCGGCGCTTCGGTGCGAGCTCCGGCATCGCGGCCATCGCCCAGTTGAAGCTCCGCAGGTAGTCGCCGTAGCCGTCGCTGAACCAGAACGTGTTGTGGGAACGTACCCCACAGCAGGAGATGCGACCCTCGCCGGCCTCGAAGTACGTGGCGTAGTCGAGCGAGCGCACGGCGAGCTCGCGCGCCCGCTGATCGCCGGTGCGGGCGTAGAGCAGTGCGTTCGCCGCCGCCCAGCGAGACGTCGTGCTGCCCAGCCCGACGCGCGAGCAACAGCCGTTCTTTCCGGGTGCCCATTGCTCGTCGATACCCCACGCGCCGAGGAATGGGCCGCGGCCGAACGAGGAACGTACCCAGGCGAGGAGCGACGACGCATGCTCGTCCCAGAGCGGGTCGACCGTTTCGGGGGAGTCGCGCGTGAGCAGGTAGTGCGCGGTCATGGTCGGCGAGGCCTGGTTGCGGCTGCGCGGATTGAACGGCACGTCCTCGTAGAACCCGCTCCAGTTGTTCCAGGCGGCACTGGTCGAATTGAGCTGATTGTTCAGGAGCCAGGACCACGCGAGATCGCGCGCACGGCGAAACGCCGCGCTGTTCCCGGTGCCGACCTCGATCAGCTCGTCGAGCAGCCGCACAGGTCCGACGACCATTCCGCCGAACTGGGCGCCGTCGAGCACCCGGCCCGTCCGAGCGTCCACGCGGAACGGCCACGGCGTGTGGGTCGCGTCGCCGGCGCGGACGTGGTTGGCCAGGGCGTTCCCGCACCGGACCGCAGCGCGAAGATACCGCCTCTCGCCGGTGAGCTCGTAGAAGAGGAGATAGCCGAGCCCGAGCAGGCCGACCTTGTCGGTTTCGATCCCTCCGTAGAACCGTTTCGGCAGACCGGCGAGACAGCGGCCGTAGTTCCGTTCGCCGGCACAGGCCGTTGCGAACGGAACACCAGACCAGGACCAGCGCGCCGGAGTGGTGCCGTGGGCGAGTTGGTAGTCGAGCATCTCGCGCACCGCGCGGATTGCCCGGCGGTCACCCGAGTACGGATACCAGGCGACCAGTGAGTCCACGAACGCGGCATTGAGGAACGCCGGGTTGTGCTGCCAGTAGATCCCTCGCAAGGTCTGGCCGTCGAACACGGCGTAGTTGAGGAACACCTTCGAGCGCGTCCGCGGATCGCGCGGCACGCGCCGCTCGATGAAGCGCCAGCCGAGGCGCAGAACATGGTCGTAACCAAGGCCGGCCCCGGGCTTGTACCAGGGCAGCAGCCTGCCCTGGCTGTCGACTTTGGCCTTGTGCCAGGGAAGGAGGCGGTGGACCGGTCGGCTACTGCTTCGCCGTAGCGATTGGGTCTCCCGCATCGACACGAGCCCGAACTTCTTCAGCGCTGGAATGAGCATGAAGTACGGCCGCATGTCGGCCGAGTGCGGCCACGAGCCGGCGAAGGTCTGCAGCGGCACACCTGGGTTGAAGCGGCGGAGGGCACGGACGAGCGGAACCGACTGGTCTTGTGCCCTGACCACGCGATCCGACCTGCTCCACCAGAGTTGCAGTGGCACGCCTGAGTTGGCGATCGCACGGGCGTAGCTCAGAGGACTCCGGCGTGCGTACGCGCGGGGATCCGTTGCCGGTGTGCCGCCGATCTCCTGGCGTGCCTTCCATCGCAATCCGGAGCCAATCGGGTCGCGCCATCGCCCGATGCATCTCCTGTTGCACGCGAGCCGCGCAAAGTCCCGATACCGGCCCGCCATGTTCGTCACGGCGTCGAATGCGGCCGCGCCCGCGAGTAACGAAGGGTGTCGAGCGACGAGAAGTAGCGTCTCCTGGCCGCCCATGCTCGCTCCGAAGGCGTACACGCGTTGCGGATCGATGCGGAGCCACGGAACTTTTCGCGCGACGATGCCCGGCATGCGCGCGAGGTCCTCGATCTGGCCCCGATAACCCCAGGAGAAGCGCTCGAATCGTCTGCCTTGACCCTCGGGATTCACGACCGCGAAGGGGCCGAGCGCCGGGAGGTTTCCCCAGCGATTCGCGTTCTCCTCGGCGGACACACCCCGCCCGTGCGGCGAGATGATCAGCGGGAGCCGAGGATTGTTGCGAGATCCGTACCAATCGGGAAGCACGACGTGCGCGGCCCGGCGATACCCGTCGTGCGTCCGGTAATGAATCGTGACGACGCGCACCTGGACCACTTCCCAGTCGTCCCCGCGCGCCGGTTTGGACGTTGCACCGAAGCACGCGAGGGCAAGCACGACCGCCAGGCAACCCAGACCCGCCCCTCGCATCGCCGCATGATGCCCAAAGCGCCGAAATCCGGTCGGTGCGGGCCTACGTACCCAAGGTCGACAGGGGTCGAGCGGCGATCCCGACTCTGGGCAGGAGGGTTTCCGTGAAGAAGATGGTCTTACTAGTCGTCGCGACCGCACTCGTCGTTGCAGGCGCCGCGAGCGGACGCAGCCAGGCGACGAAGGTCGAGATCGGTTCCGCGATGGTCGCGTCCGACGAGGTTCCCGCGCCGAAGGGTGATGTCGGCTCGGCGACGGGAACGTTCACCGGCACGTTGACGAAGACCGACGCCGGAACGGCGCTGAGCTGGCAGCTGTCGTTCGGCAATCTCACCGGGCCCGGCATCGCGGCGCACATCCACATCGGCGAGCCTGGCAAGGCGGGACCGGTCGTCGTTCCGCTGTGTACCCCTTGCACGAGTGGTGCAACCGGCACGGCGAACATCAATGCGACGGTGCTCGATGCGATCAAGAACGGTTCCGCCTACGTGAACGTCCACACGAAGACGAACCCCGCGGGCGAGATCCGTGGCCAGGTCGCGTCGCTCGCGAGCGTCAAGGTCGCACTGCGAGCGAGTCAGGAGCGGCCAAAGCCGAAGGGCAAGGTGCGTCGCGCCCGCGGCACGTTTACCGCGGCGATCACCAGGACGGGCTCCTCAGGTGTGGTCGCATGGCGTCTGACGTTCAGCCGCCTGACGGGCAAGGCGATCGCCGCGCACATCCACAGTGGCCGCCGCGGCGTACCGGGCCCGGTGATCGTCCCGCTCTGCTCGCCGTGCAAGAGCGGAGCCAGTGGAAAGGCCACGGTCAGTGCGTCCGTGCTCAGCGCACTGGAGTCCGGGCGCGCCTACGTGAATGTGCACACCGGCAAGAACCCCGCGGGCGAGATCCGGGGACAGCTCCCGGCTATCGCCCTGACGATCTCCTAGGGGTCCATGGGGAATGGGAGGCGCTCGGTGCGCCGCGAGCGCCTCCCTGCGTCCCAACCGCGGGTCTAGGCGTCTTGCGCCGTTCGAATAGCGCGTTCTTCGAGGGGAAGAACATGCTGAGTTCATGGAGCAAGTGGTCGATCTCGCGACCCGGAAGAGCGGCTCGATCGCGGTTGCGCTCGTCTTTGATCGGGGCGACCAGACGCTACGGGTGTTTGCCTACGACGGGCTGACCGGTGAAGAGATCGTAGTTCCGGTCACCGGGGACGAGGCAGTCGAGGTCTATCGCCATCCGTTCGCCTACACGTCCCGCGCCATCAAGGCGCCCTCGAAGAAGAACTGACATGGCGAGCTGGGACCCGACAGCGGACTCCACGGGGGCCAAGCGGTCTGATCTCCGTTGCCTGGCCTGCGGCCGGCCGCTCGACGACGCTCTTGCGCTCGCCGGCTCGCTCCGCTGCCTCGACTGTAGGGAATCGAACGCGGCGCTCACGACTCAGCTCATCTCCGGGCCCGAGCAGACGGCGAAGGCCGGATTCGCTTCCGGCCCTCGCCGTCCTTCCGATCTGCGCTAGGACTCACGCGCCGGCGTGCCGCTCGATCTTGCGTTCGAGTAGCGCCTTCACCGTGGGCCAGTCGTCGTCGACGATCGCGTACCACGCCGAATCGCGGATCGAGTCGGGCAGCACCATGTGCTTGCGGAAGATTCCTTCGAAGCTCGCACCGATCCCGAGCAGGGCGCCGCGCACGCGGAGGTTCCGCGCATCCGTCTTGAACTCCACCCGCATTGCGCCCCAATCCTGGAACGCATTGCGGAGGAGCAGGTACTTGGTCTCGATGTTCGCGCCGGTTCCCCACTGGGGCCGCTCGAGCCAGGTCCAACCGATCTCGGTGCGCCGGTGGAACGGCTCGATGTTCAGGTAACGCGTCGACCCGACGGGTCGCCCGTCGACGTGGACGACGAACGGCACCTCGGACTCGCTCGACAGCGCCTCGTCGAACCAGCGGTCGAAGCCGAGCAGATACATCGCGGTGAAGCGATGGATCTGGGGCTCACGTTCGGCCGCCTCGCGTAGCCGATCGCGGTGCCGCTCGGCGATCGGCTCGACGCGAACGATCCTGCCCTCGAATGGGCTGTCCGGACGCAGGTTTTCCAACGCAGTGCCAGTATCGCGCGCTGACGGGCACCTCCTCGTCGCCCGCGCAGGCCTAGGCCTACTGCTCATGCGGTAGTCAGAACGTCATGTCGACGCTCGCCAATCGGCTCGGCTCTCTCGAACGAATTCGCGATCTCGTCAGGGAGATCCGCCGAGCGAACGACGGCGACGACTTCGACCTCGCGACGAGGCTCAACGAGCGCCTCGGCAAAAACCCAGAGCATCTGCTGAAGACGCGAGAGCTCGCCGACTGGAAGTTCTCGGGCGCGAAACAAGGAGCAGAGCGACAGGCTCGCGGCGGAAGCGCTCGACGAGGTCCGCGCCAGGATCCTCGCGCTGGGGCCGAGCTCTTCCTGCCACTGACTCGAGGCGCGGCTACGCGCGGGCGCGCCATCGTTTCCCTGTAGCCGCAGCCGGGCCATTTCCAGCTTCCCTCGATCGTGTTGCCGTCGGCGCTGAAGGTGCCGGTGTGAAGGGCGCCTCCGCCTCGCGACGGTTTGGCCTTCGGTCCCGCTCTGGTGGGTTAGGGCCGTCCGCTCCGTTCAACGGCGCCGAGATCAGGCGCTTTCCCACAGAAACTGAAGGGACGCCCGTCGCAGACCGCGCGGTATTGCAGTGAACCGTCGACCGCCGTCGATCCTGCATCGAGCGCGGGAGAGGCGGGAGCTAAGGCGAAGTCGGGGCCGATCATCGGCTCACCTAGGAGATCCGCCAGCCCTTGTCCGCTGGCGATGCGATAAGTGCCGAACGTTCTCCCCGAGCCGTTCCAATAGAAGGGCATGCCGCCGGCGCCGTACCAGAGATTGTTGTGCTCGCTGTAGCTCGAGCTGGGTGCGCGGACGCTGAGCAAAGCGGCTCCCGCAGTGGTCCCCTGCACGATGTTGTTCGCAATCGTAAGACTTGGGACGACCTGGAAGTACATCCCGTAGGCACGCGATCCTCGAATCGTGTTGTTTGCGACGACGAAGTTCTCAATTGCAGTTCGCGCGACGACGATACCGCTGTCGGTCACGTTCGAGATCGTGTTGTAGGCGATGCGGGTGGTGCCCGCCACTGTCGCTTGCTCTTCAAACGACACGCCTCGCGCGCCGCCCGAGATGCTGTTGCCGGCGACGAATCCATTCTGGTAACGGAGCGAAATGCCACTAGTGGAGGACTGGGTGATCGTGTTTCCCACGATCGTGGGAGTGGGGCCTGCGGCGTAGATCCCGTGCCGGGGGTATCCGATCAAGGCCTGCGTCCCGGTTGTCGCGATCGTCGAGTCGGAAATCGTGAAGTCGGAGCCGACGAAGTAGATCCCGGAATCGCCCGTTCGCGAAATCGTGACGTCGTCGATGAGCCATCCGTTGTCCGCAACATTGTTCGAACTGATTCCCGCGAGAGGAACATCTGAGATCGTCAGGTCGCGCAGTACGATCGCGCGCACACCTGTGCCCCCCGCGGACGAGAAGATCCCCTTGCCCGTCGACGACACGTTCAGGCTCCGGAATGCGAGATTCGAGACGGACTTGAGGTAGATCCCGGAGGCGAGCGTCGCCCGTCCCGGGCCGTATGAGTCGAAGACGATCGGTTCGGCACTCGTCCCGTTTGTGCCGGCGTAGGGCGCGAGCGGCTCGCTGAAGGTCGCGCCTGCCTGAAGGTGGACCTGGTCTCCCGGAAGCAGAAGCGCCGAGTCGACCCGGGCAAGTGTCCGCCATGGCGCTGAGGGCGAAGTACCCGGGTTTACGTCGCTTCCCTCGGGGCTCACGTAGAAATTTCTCGAGGAGACGTGGCGCGATCCTTCCGGGCCACGCAGCGCCGGTCCAGCTGCGTGTGTGAGCTCCGGATGTGCCGTTGGGCAAGCGGAGAGCAGCAGCACCATGAGTAGCCAACGTTTCATAGTCTGGGGAGTGCTCGGCCGCGCACGATCGGCCGGTCCGTGCAGCCGGACCGACTCGATCTTCCGCTTAGCTCGCGACGCTGCGTCCGTGAGATCTCCCCCGTCGAGGACATTAAGAGGGATCGGCCAGAGGAGCGCCCGCGACTCTCAGACGGTGTTCCCAGGACGTTCGGCGAGAACCTGACGTCCGCCGCGATCCGCCTATGAGGTCGCGCGCGGGCAGGCTAAGGAGCTCTAGATTGGCCGCAGTCATGTGTCTCCAGTCCTTCCGTTCGAGCCGTCGGCCACAGCCAGGAGGCGAACCGCCGGTTGCGGAGAGGTCATCGGCACGATCTCGCGGTTGACTGCTCCCTCCGTGAGTGGTTCATCTCGGAGGTTCACCTGCGCTCCCTAGGGAGAGCGACTGGCCCGGTGGACAGGGCACAGGCCAAGGCTTGAGGCCCGTCCGCGGTGTGCCGATGACGTGCGAATGGAGGCCGCAGCAGCCCTCTCCGCCTGGGGGGTGGAGCAACGATGCGTCAGCTAGGTCATTGGCTCCGCTCGTGGCGCTTTGTTGTCGCCTACCAGCTGTTTGTTCGACTTAGGCGCGACGTCGAGCTGGCCGGTGCTGGGGCCGTCGGCGGCACGAGCGCCGTCTTTCCGATCCGGACGGTCGCGACGCCGGACGCCCCTCGCCTCCTGGCTCCGGTCGGAACGCTCCGGCTCGTCGTCATTACCTGTGTCGCGGGGTTGTTCGCCCTCGAGCTCTGGGCGCTCGACGTGAACTACGGCCTCCGCGTCACCTCGGATACCCCCACGTTTCTAGCTTTGCTGCGCGAGATGGCGTTGCATCCGTTGCATCCAGTCAGTCCGTTCGTCCCCGGGGCTGGTCTGGAGACGAGCCACGCCACTCCCTACATGCAGGCGCTTGCATGGCTGTGGGGACTTCTCGCCTCGCACGACGGACACGGCGCAGCCCTGCCCGATCCAGTTGCGGCCTACCGCCTTCTCGCTCTCGCCGGGCTTGTTGTGACAGCCGCTTTGCTTCACGCGGCCTTCCTGTGGGTGCGGCGCTGCGCGGGAGCCCGTGCCGCGTGGACCTCGTTGCCGATCCTCCTTCTCCTCTTCGGGCCCGCGCACGTCATCTGGGCGGGAGACCTGACCTTCAACGGATTCCTCTATGCGAGCTTCTATCCACAGACGCTGGCGCTGGCACTCCTCCTCTACACCCTCGTCCTCATCCACGGCGACGCCTCGGTCATGCGCGCGTCCGCTGGTGTCCTGGCGGCAGCTGCCACGATGGTCGTACACCCTTTCACCGGCGTGCTTTTGGCTCTCCTTTTGTGTGTCGAGGGGACGCTGCGCGCATCTCGACGGCATCGCAACTGGTTCCTCCCAAGTCTTGCTCTGATCGGGGGGTATGCCCTTGCGGCTCCCTGGCCCGCCTACTCTCTCGATCACGCGATGGCCGCAGCCGGGCCAGCCGGCAGGACGCTTGTCGTCGCCTGCGCATGCATCCCAGCCGTCTCGTGGTTGGTTGCACACGCGGCGGTAAAGGTGGGATTCCGCCCTCGATTGGCAGGGGACGACGGGGGCATCGTCGATGTGGGCGATGCCATAGCGGTCCGATTCGCCCTGGGCGGCCTGGCTCTCGTCCTCGTTCTAGTCGCCTGGGAAATGTGGCTCCTTCGTCAGCCGTTCCCCGATCCGCTCGTCCATTCGAATCGACTCGCCCTCTACTGGGTCGAGGACCGGTGGCGCTGGCCGTTGATGTTCGGCGCAGGTGCGATCGGCCTTCTCGGACTGCTCCGGCTCGCCCGGCGAGGGATCGCACTCCCCGCGCTGTGGTTTGCGGGCTGCTTCGCGATCGGCATTGCCGGCATCGCCGGCCTTCCGCTGCCGGTCTGGTGGCGGTTCCTTCTCTTCTGTCAACTCCCGCTGGCACTCGGGGTTGCCGACGTGCTCGCGAGATCGACCAGCGCGGCGGCCAAGAGGATCGTCGTCGCCACGTTCTGTGTTGTGTTCGCGTTCAAGCTCGCAACGCTGATTGGGCTGTCGAAGCAGCTCACCTACTTCGCGAGTCCACTACAGCCTGCGTATGCACTTGGAGATGTGATTCCGCCGGGACCCGGTCTGGTCGCGAGTGATCCCTTCACGGCGTACTACATCCCCGGCACGACGGGCCATCGGGTGCTCTCGGTAACGAAGGCGCACGTCGGTTCAGCCGAGGAACTCACGGCCTCGGAGCGCGGGTACCGCCTGATCCACGAGTACTACGCCGGGAACAGTTGGTGGCAAGCGGCGCAGGCGATGTGGAGGCACGGCGTCCGGTATGTCGTGGTCGAGAAGCAAACCTCAATGGCGGCGGCGTCTCTGGCGGACTTTTCCACCGGTCCGACGCCCCTCGTGCGCACGGCGTTCGAGCGGCGTCAGCTCGGCACCTACTTCTATCGCAACAACCGTGTGGGCACGTTGATCCACGACTCGCCGACCTATGCGGTGTATCGACTCGAGCGCCGGAAGCTATGGCCCTGAGGCCACGACTCCTCGGGCGCCGACCACTCTTCCTACCTTGACGCGGACCGGCCGGCTGTCGATGACGCCGTCGGGAGCGAGGAATCCGGCACCGGGGTCTAGCGTCGCCAGCGTCCGAGCGGAGAGACGAAGCTCTGGATCGTAGGCTCGCATCGCGCCGTCCACGACGATCAGGCCGCTGAGGCCGGGCCGAGCGATGCGGACAGGTCGACCCGGCAGGAGTACGCCATAGGCATCTGGGGCAGCCGTGACGATCGGTAGTGAAGGGCCGTTCAGGGCCTCCAGTTGCCGGGCGATAGTTGGAAATCCGTCCGGTGCCACAGCCGGCAGACCTCCGAGGGCGAGCGTCGTGCCGACAAGACCTCCAATGGCGGCCAGTGCCAACCGCCGTTGCGCCCGAATCGCGGCCGCGGCTGGGAGGCTTGCCAGAACAGCGACGAGCGGCGTTAGCAGCGAGAGGTATCGATCGGCGGCGGGGTTCTTCAGGACGTAGGCGAACGCCAGTAGCCCTGCCGCCAGCACGATCGCGCAGACAGGTGTCCGCAGACGTCTCGTGGTTGCCGCAAACACGCAGCCGCCGAGAGCCGCAGCCAGAAGAGGCCAGTCGTTGTGAGCCCAAAGGCGGATTCCGGGTGCGAAACCCGTCACCGCTACGAGGAACAGGACCGTTACGACGGCGCCTGCGACGAGAGGCACGCTGACGTTGCTGCCTGCGCGAGTCGCAACGAGGAAGACCGCACCGGCAACGGCGGCGGCCACCGTCGCGATGGCGAGCGTCCCTATCGGAATCTCTCCCAGCGGCGGGCGCAAGCTGGCCAACACGACCGCTAGCCCTGCTATGAAGCTGACCAGAGCCTGAGACGTCGCCTGTCGGAGCTCGACTCGCGCGACGCCGACCGTTGCGGCGGCGAGGGCGAGAAGCGCGAGTTCCGGCCGGGAGAGCACTGCCAGCGCCGCGAGAATCCCGCCGACGCGAGGACGCCGAGCCAGTAGCGCAAGTGCAGAGGCAAGTGCGAGCGCTTGACCGAGTGCGTCCGGCCCTGCGAAACCTCCCCAGAAGGCGAGCTCCCGACTTGCGACGCACGCTGCGGCAGCGACTGCCGCAGCCGTCCACGATCCAGTCAGTCTGCGGGCAAGCTGCGCTGACAGCACGACGACCACGGCCCCCGTGAGTGCGGTAACGGTCCGAGCAGCAACGAACCAGCCGAAGCCCAATGTGTGCAAAAGCGCGACGAGGGCCGGAAAGAGCGGCTTGGCCGCTGCGTCCGCACTCGGCAGCAACGTGTCGCCGCCTAAACCGAGCGTCAAGAGCGGCCGGCCGTGCGCGGCGATGCCCTTTGCCATCAGGAGATACTGGTAGCCGTCCGGATACAGGAGACCCGGCTCGGCCTGGTGCAGGCGCAGGGCGAAGAACGGAGCGACAGCCAAGACCGAAACGGCACCGATTGTGAGGTGACGCTCGACGCCGAGTCTCATGTCGGGGCGCTGCGTGGTCTGAGGCAATCGAAAACGTAACCTGCAGTTTCCGCCGTTCGGAACAAGTAGAAGCGGTCGCCTGTAACCGCCCACAGCGAAAGTCGAGCGATTGCGGCCGCGAGCAGCCGAAGCGCAAGCACAGGTGAGCGACGGGCTCTCGCCCGACTTACGCCTTGCCACCACAGACGCCGCCAGTAATACCGCGACCGGCAGCGGGCAGGGGTGACTCGGTGGTCGACGACCGCGCTCGGCTCGAGCCAGATGGACCAACCGGCGTGCCGGAGCTTCTCGATGACCTCGTGCTCCTCCCCGGAGAGCAAGTTGGCCCCCACACGACCGAGGTTGTCGGGAAATCCCTCGATCTCGAGGAGTCGCCGTCGGAAGCACAGGTTGGCGCCGAAGGGATATTCGGCCGACGAGCGGGCGGCGCGCGCCTCCGGGCCGAAGCGCGTTATTCCGGCGAACTGCAACAGGCGGTCCGAGAGCCACAGTGGACGAGCCGAGTCGAAGGAAGCACGACAAGTTCCACCGACGCAAGCGACGTTCGGATCCGCGAATGGCCGAACGAGTCGCCTCGCCCAGGCCGGCTCCGGCACGGTGTCGTCGTCGATGAATGCGACGAGATCCGTCTCCGCGAGCTCGAGCCCTCGGTTGCGCGCGCGTGCAAGCCCGGCGACCGGCTCGTAGTGGTACGCCAGCCGACGAAATGACCCTGAGAAGGTGTTAACGAGCGCTTCGAGCGCCGGCGACGAGGCCGAGTCAACCACGACCACGTCGACGGCGTCTTCCAGCGCAGCGAGACCGTGGAGGCAACGTTTGAGATCGTCCGGGCGGTCCTGCGTGCAGACGACGACGGTGAGCAGTGGTTCAGCCACCGAACACGTCCCGATAGAGCTCGATATGCGCGGCCGCAACAGCCGCACCGTCGAATAGAGGGCCGCGTCGACGCGCCGTCTCTGCGCGCAAGGCTCTCTCGTCCCGATCGCAGAGCGCTGCGAGTCCGGCGCGAATGCCAGCGGCGGTTGGGCTGCAGTAGAGCGCGGCGCCTTCCGCGAGCTCGGGGATCGAGCCGGTCGCAGTGGCCAGCACCGGACGCCCCGCGCCGAGCGCGTCCATAAGCGGACCGTTCGTCTCTCCAACGGAGGCGTCGCGCAGTACGACGACACAATCCGCCGCCACGACTGCCTGCTCGTACGCCTCACGGCTCGGAGAAGCGAGAGTGAGCGCCCCGAGAGAGCGGGCTCGACTGACAAGCTCTTGATCGACTGCGGTTCCAACGAGAGCGAGGTCGAGCGCCCCGTGCCTGAGGAGAGGAGCCGCTGCTTCGAGCGTCTCCGCGACGAGTTTCGCAGCCTTCAGGACACCCGGAAGAACGAACAGTGGACGTCCACGATCCCAGCCAAGGGCCCGTCGCGCAGCCCTTTGATCGAGCGACCGGAAGCTGGACGTTGGGTGAGGGATGACTTCCAGCCGCCGCGGACGCGCACCAGACGCCCGAAGGAGGTTGGCCGCGAACCCACTGTGAACGATGATTGCAAAGGCCCGTCGGAGGAGCGGGTATGCGACGCCTCGGTAGAGCGCGGTGAGCGCAGTCGTCCGCGGCCTGACGTCATGGACGGTGACGATAGTTCGACGTGCTGCAACGATGTCCCAGAGGACCCGGCGGGACGAGTTCGCGAAATGCAGATGGGTACCGAAGCCGCGAACGGGTGCGTCGGAGGGGAGGTAATCGACGCCGGCTGCCGCGAGCAGCTCGGCCAAGTGGTCGACATAGCGAGCAACGCCCACCGATCTCGGCGACCTAACGCCCGCGATCGCCGGGAGAACAGGAGATGGGACACGGGCCACCGCGTCGAGTTGCGACCGCGAAGGGAGTCGGGCGGCGGGCTCGAACAGCTGAACGGTCCCTTCATGGATCGGTGGTCTCATAGGCCGGGCTCCTGGCGAAGATCCCGAACCGCCGGTGCTCGCTGCCGATCGTCGCGCGCGGGAGACGCAGAGGGCCGCAGCAGCTCCGGCACGAAACGGTGTGCCGCGGCAGCGAGTAAGCCGAGTCCGACGAGTTCTGTTGCGAGTGTCGCGATTGCTGCGCCGTTCGCGCCGAAACGCGGCACGAGCGCAAACGCGAGCGACGCATTGACTGCGAGTGAGACGCCGACCTGCAGCCCCACTGCCCAGGTCCGCCGGGCCGCGATCAGGACCGTGCCAAGGATGCCGTTGATGCCGATGACAACTGTTCCGGCAATCAGAAGAACCAGTGGCCCAAGAGCGGCTTCGTAGCGTGCGCCGAATCCGTACCGCAAGGCCCACGGTGCCGATCCTGCGGCGGCGATGCTGAGAAGCAGGGAGAAGGACGCTGTCCACCTCAACGCACGCCTTGCCGTCTCGAACCGATCCTCTCCGAGATCCGCTGCGCTCAGTCTCGGAAGAAGTCCGGTCGTGATCGCGTTCGGGACCATCAAAAGCCCGAAGGCGATCGTGCTCGCGATTGTGTAGCGCGCGGTTGCAGCCGAGCTACCAACAGCCCCCAGCACGAAGATGCCAAGGCGGTAGTAGAGAAGAGTTGCCAGTGCCATCAGGGCAAACGGGGCCGCGGCACGCAGCGTTCCCCCTACGACTACACCCGCTGGAGAGTTAGGAACTCGACGGCGCGCATGCAGCCAGAACGGAGCGAGACTCAGCCATATCGCACTGCCTACGACACCCACGACAATCGACGCCCGCGAGAAAGCCGCAGCCCCAGCCGTCGCGCCGAGGAACGTCGTCGTAGCGACGGCGCACTTCTGGATTGCCTCAGGGGCCAGGTCCTGCACCGAACGAAAGACAGCCGCGATCGTGAGCGACAGGGCGCTTCCGAGGGCTGCGAAAGCCGTCAAGAGCCCGAGCCACGGATCGTCGATGTAGATGCCCCCCAGGAGGCTGGCCACGAGTACCACCCCGGCCAACGGCACACGGACTCGTATCGAGGCTCGCAGTAGTGCCATCGATTCGGTGGAGTAGCGTGCGCCGTCTCGGACGATCAGAGTCGAGAACCCGCCATCCACGACGCTGGTGAAGACGGTCAATGCGGCGAGTGCGACTCCCAGACGCGCGAATTCATTCACCGGAAGAAGGCGCGCGCAGGCGGCAACGACCCCGAAGGCGGCCGCCTTGGCGGCGACATCGCCCACTAACGCCAAGCCGGCGTTCTCTCGGACAGCGCGCGCGCGGCGACCCGTCGTGACGGCGCCTTTCACTGCTGCATCCCGATTGCGGCCGTGAGCAGTTCGGTATAACGCTCGAAGGAGTGGGAGTCCTTGCGGCGTTCGACCGCAGCAGCGAATTGCTCCCTCTCACGCCACATCCTCTCGATGGCGCGAGCGATGGCGTCAACGTCGTCCCGGTCACACAGGATCGCGTCCTCTCCATCCGTGACGGCGTCAGGGAGGCCGCCGACCGCGGTCGCGATCACGGGACAACCGTGAGCGTACGCCAACTGGACAACCCCCGACTGACTCGCCGACCGATAGGGAAGGAGCGCCGCATCTGCGACGGAAAACAGCCGGGCTGCTTCCTCGTTCGACACATAGCGATTCCTGAACTCGACCCGGTCGTGAATGCCGAGGCGTTCCACCTGTCGCCAGTAGGGCACTTCGCCGGTCCAGAATCGGCCGGCCACGACGAGCTTGACCGGAAGGTGCGGGTCAACGCGGGCAACAGCGTCCAGCGCGATGTCCAGCCCCTTGTAGGGGCGAATCGCGCCGAAGCAGAGCAACACGAGCGTCCCGTCGTCCCCTAGACGGCGCCGCTCCGCGCTCATGGCAGCCTCGGTCGGTGGCGCTGCAAGGTCGCTCGCTACGAAGCGGGGGTGGAACGCCTCGACCAGGGGAATCCCGCCGAGTCCGAGCGCCGCTAACTCGCGTGCCTGCTGTCCGGCGTGCGTCACGAGTAGGTCCGCGTGGCGAAGTGCCGCGCGTGTCAGGAAGGCTGCGCCCCGAACGGACTCGTGTGGCGTGACGTTGTGACAGACGACGACGCGGCACGTCCGCGGCGGTGCGTGGCGGAGAAGCCAGCGAGACTGAGCCGCCATAACCGGGTGCAGCCAGGGCACCACGAGGCCGTCAGGGTCGTTACGGAAGATCCGTCGCAACGCTCGGCGCCAGGTGCGCGGGTCATGCCAGTCGAGGATGAAGGCTGCTTCGTCGGCCGGCGGCGGCTCTGAGCCGTCCCGCTGCGGCCCCTGGTAGAGCAGAGGTGGATACATGCGGCGCCAGCTGATCACGTCCACCGCGGCCCGCCGCTTGAGGGCCGCGACCATGGCGGTGTTGAAATGGGCGGCGCCTGCAGTCAGTGGCTGGACTGCGGCGACGACCGTCACCCGGGGCGCCCGCTGCAGCGTCCCGGTCATGCGATCTCCGACAGGCGGGCCTTTGTCCCTTGTAGATCGTCGGCCGTATCGTCGAGACCGGCAAGGGTGTGCGCTTCGAGCGCCTTCATCCGGTAGAGCAAGTCTTCTAACAGCCGGCGGTTCGAGCCAATGCCGTCGGCCACGAGGCCCGAGACGAACAGCCCCACGCTCATCACGAATGCAAGCAGAGCCGCGAGTAACGCGGGCAGATGAAGTCCTCCCGATTGATATCCCGTCAAGAACCAAGCCGTGAAGGAGAGGGCAATGAGCATCATCAGCGCCGCGGCGCGCCCGAACGCGGAGAGTGGCTTCGCGTGAAGGAGACATCGGAGCGCCTGGCCCCCTGCTCGCGCAATGTAGTTCGTGACCGATCCCGCCATGCGTGAGTCACCGACGCTTCGTTCGCGCACGGGAACGACGACCTCTGTGACGGCCAGCCGCATTCGGGCGGCCTGGATCAGGCTCTCGAGCGTGTAGGTGTAGTCGGAGACCAGATTGAGCCGCAAGAGTGCTTCTCTCGACAACGCGCGATAACCAGAGGTGAAGTCGGAGACGGGCAGTCGAAGCAACCGTCGAAAGATCCAGGAGCCGACTCGGTTGCCGATACGCTTGGCGAGGGTCATGTTCGTCGCCTGTGCCAGCGGCCGAACACCGACCACGATGTCGGCCTCGCCCGCAATGATCGGAGCGATGAGTTCAGGGATCTGCTCGGGGTCATGCTGGCCGTCGCTGTCGAGATGCACGACGATGTCGGCTCCCGCGTGCAACGCTTCTGTAATGCCCCGACTGAAGGCGGCAACGAGTCCTCGATTACGCGCGTGGCGTGCGATGCGGTCGGCACCGGCCGCGAGTGCCCGCGACACGGTTGCATCGGTTGATCCGTCGTCGACGAGGATCACCTCGACCTCACGGACGCCTGGCAGCTGCCGGGGAACGGCCGCTATGACGTGGCCGACCGTCGACTCTTCGTTCAGCGCAGGGAGAACAACGGCCAGCTTCAACATCGCGTCGCGTTGGTCCTGGTGCGGAGCGTTTATGAGGCTGTGCGGGGGGTTCATGAGGCTGGCGCCGCTACAGCCCCCAGCCGTTGCCGGGCACAGCTTTCAAGACGCGGTGCCCGGATCGGTCAGGCGCTAGCGGTCAAACCCCCTCGCGAGCGGCTGCGGTCCGCGCACGGACGCATTTACCGAGTGCGTTCGAGGTGCTGGTGGTGGCGCCAAACCGATTGCGAAACGCTGCCACGTCGGTGCGACGCATGCGAGTGCATGTTTGGTAGGCGGTCAGAATGGAGCGTTCAACCTGCGACGCCTTTTCGTGTGCGGCGGCCTTCGCCATGAACGTTACGCAGGCACCCATTGCGCTTCGTGGGGTTGATGGGCGTCCGGCCCAGAGTTGGCTGAACGAGGCTGCGCCTAGCGCATCGCGCTGCGCCCGACAGAGCCAACCAGGGACCATCGGATCCTTGGACGGCGGAGTGACCGTTGATCGTTTCGCACTTCGAAGTGCGCCGGCCGGCGTGTGGGCGGCGAACGCTGCGGCTGCGCCGAGGACCAGAAGCGCTGCGACGATGATGAATAACCGGCTGACCCGATTCATGGCGGCTCCCTCGAAATAGACAAATGGCGGCGTGTGGGGCTTGCCTTCCCTATCGGCCGTCCGACATCAGCGCGAATCCCTCGTCCGGATGAGTGGCCATCCGGGCGAGAGGCATCGCGGAGAGCTAGTCGAGCGCTTGCAGGTATGCGCACATCCGCTCATCGAGCGGCAGCGGTGATCGTCCAACGTGCGAGACGACGAAGCGATGGCCACCGTATTCGGGGTGACTGATTTCATCCCCGGGTTTCGGTAGGGGGCCGGAACGCTCTACGAGCGTGTAGCTACCGGCATGGGGTGCGAAACACAGATGCGTTGTCTCTTCATGAACCGTTGCTCGCGGCCACGGCGTGTCCTCTTCCTGAGCTGCCGTCTCGTAGTGGCCCGTACCTTGGTCGGTTGCTCGAAGGGTTGTGCGAACGGCTTCGAGTTGCTCGGCCAGCGCCGCAGCCCTCCTGTCACTGGCGATGAGCAGGCTTTGTCGCTCAGCCGATTCTGCAACCGCTCGGGTGAGAGCAGCGTCTCGCTCTTCCTCACGTCTCCGAACCTTCTGGAGCTCCTTCTCGTTGTTGCCGAGCCTTTCCAGAAGCTTGCTCATACGGCGCTCGCGGTCGGCCAAGCGTGAGTTCAGCTTTTCGATCTGGTCTTCATATTCATGTTTGCGCCGTAGCTTCTCGTCGAGTCTCGCCTGCAAATCTGTTGCCGAGGCGCTCCGCCTCGCCAACTCCGCTTGTTGTTTGTCGTGTAGAGAGGCGAACTCCGTGTTCTCGGATTGAACGTGTTGGAGCCTGCGCCGAGTCGCGGTCAAGGCGGCCTCTGCCCCCTCGAACTGCCGCTCGAGCTCGGAGAAGCGGGTCCGACTCTCGTCGAGCGCACCCCTGACTGCCTCAAGATCTCTGATCTGAGCCTCGTTCGCCGCCCCGAGCTTGGCCAGCATTTCATCGCGCTCAGCGAGATGTTCCTCGGCAGAGTGCAAGCGCACCCGAACGTGCTCGAGCTCTTTTGCAAGTGCCGCTTCCTTCTCCTCACTAGTGCTGAGCAGTTCGGCCCGCTCAGCGGACTCGGCAAGTGCGAGTGCGAGAGCCTGGCGTACTTCTGCGAGATCCCTGATCTGAGCCTCCTTCACCGTCTCGAGCTTTGTCAGCGTCTCGGTGCGTTCGGCGAGATTCCGCTCAGCGAGCTGCCAGCTCGTTCTTAGGGCTTCAACCTCGTGCGTAAGGTCGGAGATTCTCTCTCCGTGTGACGAGAGCAGACCATTCCGTTCGACCAGCTCGGCTTGCGCCCGGGCGAGGTCGGCCTGCGCGAGCTCGAGGCGTTGCCCGAGGTTGGCGCGCTCGTTCCCAATCGCTTCGACTTGTGCGTCACGTTCACCGATGAGCCCGAGCAACTCGTCGATCCGACTTGCCGTTTCCTCGCCGGCCAGATCGAGCTCACGAAGCCGCGCCGCCCGCTGCTCGAGCGCTGCCTCGGCGCCGGCGATGCGCTGCAACTCCTGCTCGAGGGCGACCGAGCGACGTTGGAGGGTCTCGCCGCGCTCGTCGAGCTCAGCAGCGGCTCGCGCGAGGTAGTCCTCCAGGTCGCGAGCAAGCCTCCCCCTGATGCCGCGCGATCTCTTGGGGCGTGGCCTCGGCGCCGCCGCAGGCGTGTCGCTCGGGTCTGCGAGGTCGAAGAGCGCTCGGCGCCACTCCGCGTCTTCCTCGGCGCGTCCGCGGCCGCCTCGAGCAGCGTCGGCGAACGCGATCACGTTGTTTTCCTCTATGCCCGATTCAGCCGCAAGAGCGGCGTCAAGCGTGTGCGGTTCGGCAAGGCCGCGCTCGATGATGATCTCGTCGAGCGACTTTCCATTCCTTTGTTGCTCGGCGAGCACCCGCTCGAGTTGCGTGGCCGTGAGGATCCCACGCTGAACGAGCAGTTGACCCAGAGGATGGGGCGGCATGGCGGCGGGATCCACGTGCCTTCCATCGGCAGGTTCTAGGTTTCGCTTGACGCGCTCGGGCCTTCTGTGGTGCCCGCCCGGCCGCCGCATGCGTCGCGAGAGTGACAGGGCGTTTGCAGCCCTATTTCAGCCCCCGAGCGCCGCAGAGCAAAAAGGCGCTGCTAATCCCCCGATTTGGCTTGTTCAGTGCAATAGAAGGTACCGGGATCTAACCGGTCACCTCCGGCTTGCAAGGCCCCGGCAGCCGCTTAACGGTTGAGAACGACCCGACGACGGGGGCGGCAACCCCGCATCGCTCCTAGCGGCGGACGGCGGCTCACCCAAGCCGATCCCCGACACGCATGTGCGGATCGTTTGGGCGTGACAACGTCGCTTCCGATGCGAAGCCACGGTCAGTCAGAACTGCTCGAGGAGCATCGGCTGAGCCACACACAGGCGTAGCTTGGGCGCAGTAGTACTGGTTCGCCCCGGGCGGTAGAGTGCGTTCACCCACGAACCGGGGGTTGCCGTGCCTGATGGTTCCGACAGCTGCGGCGTGGAGGTCGGCCGCTGATGACGGTCCTGGCGGGTCGCTACGAGCTGCTCGACCAGGTCGGCGAAGGGGGGATGGGGGTCGTCTGGCACGCTCGCGATCGGGACCTCGAGCGCGACGTCGCGATCAAGCTGCTCCGCTCGTTCGTTGCCCAGGACTCCGAGCAGGCTCGGCGCTTCCACCGCGAAGCCCGCACGCTCGCCGCGCTGACGCACGAACACATCGTCCGCGTCTACGACTATGTGTCGAACGGCGAGGAGTCGTTCCTCGTGATGGAGTACGTCGACGGCGGCAACCTCGCCCAAACGACACGCGGACGGTTACCGCTCTCAGCCGGTGAGGCTGCTGCCTACGCGCAGCCGGTCGCGGCCGCGCTCGCCTACGCGCACGAAAAGGGAGTCGTTCACCGTGACCTGACTCCGGCGAACATCTTGATGGAGCGCAGCGGCGGACGCGTCGTCACAACCGACTTCGGTCTTGCACGGATCGCCCGGAGCTCCGGCTCGCTGCCGGTGACCGCGATGGGTGCGCTCCTCGGCACGCCGGAGTACTGGTCTCCCGAGCAGGCGCTCGGCCGCGAGTCCGCCGCGCCGGCTGACATGTACGCGCTCGGCTGCATTCTCTTCCTGCTCCTGAGCGGCCACCTGCCTTTCGAGGGAGACGACCGGCTCAACGTCGGGCTCCGACGGGCGCACGAGGACGCACCCTCGCTACGGACGAGGCGACCTGGCGCGCCCGAGGCAGCGATCGCGCTTGTCGATTCGCTGCTCGCGCGCGAGCCCGACGAGCGGGCGGACGCGTCCACGGCTGCCGCCTCGCTCGGCGAGCTCGCGGACGACTCGAGCACGCCTGCGGTGGGTATCTCGGCTGCCTCGGAGCCCGGCTTACAGACGATCGCGTTTGCGTCAGAAAAGTCCACAGCCCAGCTGCCTGCTGAGGCGGCGACGATTGCTGCAGGACCAACCGGGGCCAGTTCCGCTCCCGGCACATTTCGCCGGCGCGCGAGTCGGCGGTTGCTCGGTGCGACGGGCGCGGCGACGGCCGTGGTGGTGGCCGCGCTCCTCCTAGCCGGTGAGTTGCACCACCCGCTGCTGCGGGTGCCGAACGTTGTCGCGTTGCGCGAAGACGTCGCGCGGGCCGAAATCCTGCGCTCGCTGCCTGCGGCAACCGTGTCCGTGCAACGGATCTACAGCACGCGGGTCGCCGCCGGTCGTGTCATCCGCCAGCGGCCCTTGCCGCGGACGACATTCGCCAGTGACGCCGAGGTGCGGCTTGTGGTCAGCATGGGGACGCCGTTCGCATCGGTCCCTGCGCTCGCCGGCTCCCCGGCCGCGGCCGCGCAGGCGTCGCTCGCGCGGCAGGGCTTCAACAGCCGTTCCACATACGCGCCTTCCTGGACCACCCGCAAAGGTTCGGTGGTTCAGCTGCGCCCGCGGGCTGGTACGCGCGTACGCCGCCCCGCGACGGTGACGCTCGTCGTTGCGAGCGGCTACCCGCATTCAGTCGTGCCGGATGTACGGAACACCGACCTCGCATCGGCACAGGCGCAGCTCGAGGCGCGCCATCTGCGCGCCCGGCTCGTCTGGCGGCTGACCGACACCACGGCTCCGGGCCAGGTGCTGGAGCAGATCCCGGCAGGCGGGACGACCGTCTACCAGGGCGCGCAGATACGTCTAACGGTTGCGCGAACGCTGCGCTGGGTGAAACTCTTCGCCGCTTCAGGCGCTCGGGAATACAAAGCGATGCCTTCAGCGTGCCCGGGCGCTGGCGCATCCGCTACCAGC
>JBKOWS010000161.1:0-22720 GCA_046724565.1 Actinomycetota bacterium
GCCATCGGTGCGAGAAATACTCGTGGCGAGGAGGGCGAATGGCGGCACGGCTGGCGCGATGCACTCGTGGCGGGATGGCAGCTAGGTCGTTTCGGCGCGCGGTGCGGTCGTCTAGTCGTGGTCGTCCGCTTGACGCTGCTCCCTCCTTCGAACCACGCGGACGAGGTAAAGCACGATCAGGATGTTGACGATCAGTCCGGCGCCTTTCAGCGCGCTAGGCTTGCGGACCAGCTCATAGAGTTCGAGTGGAATCAGGAGCGTCGTCGCAACGACGGTTAACCACTCGGCCCAGCGCTTCCTGAGAAAGAGGCCGCCGCCTTCTACAAGTTCCAGCCCTCCGTAGGCGAGCGCGGCGGCCCCGAACACCGCGATCTCGTGCCGTCGCAGCCTTCCCAGTCGCGCAACGATGTGACGGATGAAGGGCCGGTGTGGGTCAAGCTCGATGGTGCGAGCGAGGTGGTTGGCGATCGAGCCGAAGTTCGAGCCGGTGTGCGCGAGCAGGTAGATCCCAGCGGCGATGAGGAGCAGACCGCGAGCTGTCCGCTCGGCCGCGATCCACGGCAGGAGTCTTTCACCACGCGCGGTCGCCGCTGCCACGAGGCCATCGTAGGCTGCCCGGGATCGCGGCTCGCGCCCTGCTCGCCCGAAACCGGCGCCGACTACCATTTCCGACTAGCAGCGAGGCAGGCAAGCTATGCCACAACCACGACGCGGCTTCCAAAGGAGGTCGGATGACGTGAGGATCTGGGGGCTGTCAAAGAAACAGGCGAACTACCGACCCGCTCCCACGCCCGGGGTGAGGTGCGCCCGTTGCAAATACATGTTTCCCCCGCTTGGTGTTGGCGGGTGCAGATTGGTCCGGGGACCGATCCGAGGCACCGCAACCTGCGATCACTTCACTCCTCGCCGCGGCCTCGCCGACACCTTGTTTCCATAGGACGCACGCGTACTCGGTCCCCGCCTAGCGCTGGAGGAACGCTGCCGCGCGCTCAAGCTCAAACGCGACGGCGGAGAGTGCAGTCCGTGAAGCTGTCGCACTTCCGCCATAGGCGATCAACTGGACCCGTGCTCTCGTTGGTGCCGTCCAACCTCGCGAGCGCCACTAACGGAGAGGTTTAGAATCCGCGGGCCCAGCGAGCGCGAAGGAAGGTGAGAGCGAGGTGGCAAAGGTTCTGTGTGTCCTGTACGAGGATCCTGTCGACGGGTATCCGAGGTCCTACGCTCGAGACTCGATTCCCACGATCGAGAGCTACCCCGGCGGTCAGACGACGCCGACCCCTGACGCGATCGATTTCGAGCCCGGTGCACTTCTGGGCAGCGTTTCAGGGGAGCTCGGGCTGCGCCCGTTCCTCGAGGAGCGCGGCCACACCTTCGTCGTCACGTCGGACAAGGATGGGCCGGACTCGGTCTTCGAGCGCGAGCTCCCGGACAGCGAGATCGTCATCTCCCAGCCGTTCTGGCCCGCCTACCTGACGGCCGAGAGGATCGCCAAGGCCCCGGAGCTGAAGCTGGCCATCACTGCCGGAATCGGCTCGGACCACGTCGATCTGGCAGCCGCTATCGAGCGCGGTGTCACCGTCACCGAGATCACCTACTCCAACAGCATCAGCGTGTCCGAGCACGTGGTGATGATGATCCTGTCGCTGGTGCGCAACTACATCCCTTCGTATCAGTGGGTGGTGCGGGGCGGATGGAACATCGCCGACTGCGTCGCCAGGTCATATGACCTGGAGGGGATGCAGGTCGGCACGTTCGCTGCAGGGCGGATCGGTTCCGCCGTCCTCAGGCGGTTGAAGCCGTTCGACGTGGGGTTGCATTACACCGATCGACACAGACTCCCGGAGGAGGTCGAGCGCGAATTGGGTGTGACGTTCCATCCCGACGCGGAGTCGTTGGTGTCCGTCTGCGACGTGGTCACGATCAACGCGCCCCTCCATCCCGAGACAGAGCACCTCTTCGACGACGCCCTCATCGCCAAGATGAAGCGCGGCGCCTACATCGTCAACACGGCCCGGGGCAAGATCTGCGACCGCGATGCGATCGTCCGGGCGCTGGAAAGCGGTCAGCTCGCCGGCTATGCCGGAGATGTCTGGTTCCCGCAGCCGGCTCCCACGGATCATCCCTGGCGATCGATGCCCCACCACGGGATGACGCCGCATATCTCGGGGTCGTCACTGTCCGCGCAGGCTCGCTACGCGGCCGGAACGCGCGAGGTCCTCGAGTGCTGGTTCGACGGCCGTCCAATTCGCGAGGAGTATCTGATCGTCGACCGCGGCGCGCTTGCGGGCGCAGGCGCTCATTCGTACAGCGAAGGCGATGCCACCGGCGGCTCTGACGAAGCGGCACGCTTCAAGGATCGTTAGCTCGCGTCCAACCGGCCCGATGGAGAGACTGACCCAGATGAGGTGCGTCGCCTGCCGCAAGGGCGCCCCAACCGTGACGGATGCCGAGATCGCCGGGCTACGCCCCCAGGTTCCAGATTGGGACATCGTCGAGCTCGAAGGGATCAAGCGGCTGAGACGCGTCTTCTTGGTCGACGACTTTGCCCAGGCGTTGGAATTCACGAACGACGTTGCTGCGCTTGCCGAGGAAGAGGATCATCATCCCTCGCTGCTGACCGAGTGGGGCAGGACGACGGTCACCTGGTGGACGCACAAGATCAAGGGCCTGCATCAGAACGACTTCATCATGGCCGCCAAGACGGATCAGCTGTACCGCCGCTGAACTGAGGGTCAGGGTGTCTCAGGCGTTCAACTCGCCAAGGCGGCGCGCGACTCGCGCCGCAGCGCGGGCGAGTTCCGCGGCGGCCTCCGCGTCGCCCGCGACACTCGACGTGAGCTGCGGGCGAAGCTGTCCGGCGAGCCGCCCCACCTCGTCGGCTTTCTCGGCGATCTCCTCCGGAACCTCGATCGTCCGGCGCCGCGCCTCGTTGCTCCTCGTCTCCATGAACGCCGTATAGGCAGCGGCATCTTCGTCCGCGAGCTGCGTCAGTCGCGTCGAGAGAGCCTGCGCGTGCGTGACCGCGGACCCGTCCTCGGCAAAACGGGCCGCGAGCTCGACCAGCGACGCGGCGAGTGCTCCGGTGAGGGCGGCTGCTGCCCCGCTGGCGGGGGCCGGTGTGCGCTCGCCGAGGGCGGCAAGGAACTCGCGGACGCGGAGTTCGCCGATTGCCGCGGACGAAGGCACTAGGCGCCGTTCTTGCGGAGCTCGGCGACGATTGCGGGCACGATCTCGTGGAGGTCGCCGATCACGGCCCAGTCGGCGCGCGACACGATCGGTGCGCTCTGGTCCTTGTTGATCACAAGGATCCGCTTGGCGCTCTTGCAGCCGACGATGTGCTGGATCGCGCCGCTGACGCCGCACGCGATGTAGAGGTCGGGCGCGATTCGAGCGCCCGTCTGTCCGACCTGGTCGGAATGCGGTCTCCAGCCGAGGTTGGTGACCACGCGGGAGCCGCCGACCGCGCCGCCGAGGAGGCTCGCGAGCTGCTCGAGGATCTCGAACCCCTCCTTGCTGCCGACGCCGCGGCCGCCGCCGACGACGACCCGGGCGGTATCGAGTCGAACGGCTCCTGAGGACGGCTCCTCCCGGCGCGTGACCCGCACGAGAAGGTGCTCGTCGTTCAGGCTCGGGCTGAATTCGTCGACCGTCGTCGTCAGGCCAGCTGGTTTCGCCTCGACCGCGTGTGGCGCAATCGTGAGGAGCTTTGGGGAGCCGGCGAGACTCGCCTCCTCGAGCAGGCTGCCGCCCCAGCGCTGCCGCGTCAGACGCAATGTGTCGCCCACGACCGCCGCCTCGACGACGTTCGCCGCCAACGGAACGCCGACCCGTGCCGCGACATGCGCGAGCACCTCGTGACCCCGGTCGTTCCCTGGAGCGACGACGACGTCAGGCTGGAGCTCGACGATCGCCTGCGCCCAGGCCTCGGGCGCGTACTCGTCGAGCCGGTCGTGCACGACGCGGCGCGCGTGCGCGACGTAGCCGTTGACATCGGTATCGCCGAATATGACTGCCTCGACGTCCCCGAGCCGGCCGGCGAACGTGAGCGCCTCGAGCGAGACCGGGTCGTCGTCGACCAGGCAGAGGGTCACGAAACGAGTCCCAACTCGCGCAGCACCTCGACGACGCGCGGCGCCGCCTCGGCGCCGCCACCGATGATCTCGACGTGCGTCTCCTGTTCGGGCGGGACGACCAGCCTGATCGTCTCGAGCGCGCTCGCGTGCGGCCGCGGTTCGATCCGCTCGATCGTTGCTTTCTTCGCCCGTAGCCGGCCGGGCAGCGAGGGGTACCGCGGCAGGTTGATGCCCTCCCTCACGGTCACGACCGCCGGTAGCGGCATCTCGAAAAGCTCCCAGCCGCCGCCGGCCTCGCGGCGCGCCGTCACCCGGCCGTCGTCGATGGCGATTCCCTTGATGCCGGTGACGCAGGGAAGCCCCAGCGCATGTGCGACGCGAACGCCGATCTGATAATCGCCGGTGTCCGCGGCCTCGTTGCCGAACAGGAGCAGGTCGAACGGGTCCGGCCGCGTCCGGATGGCGTCGGCCAGCGCGGCCGCAGTCGCCTCCGCGCTCCAGTCGTGGCCGTCGGTCTCGAGGAGGACTGCGGTGCCGACTCCCATCGCCATCGCGTTCTGCAGCTGCTCGATCGCGCCGGCCGGCCCGAGCGTAAGCACCGTCGTCGAGCCGCCGTGCCGCTCTGCGATCCGGAGCGCCTCCTCGACCGCGCACTCCTCGTGCGGCGAGATCGTGAAGCCGAGGAGGCTCGTGTCGATCGCCTGCGCGTCGGGCGTGAGCGCGATGCGCGCCCCCGTCTCAGGAACTCGCTTGACGCAGACGAGGACGTTCAACTGCGAACCCGCGTGTTCTCCGGATCGAAGAGGGAGCGGCTGCCCTTGACCGCGACGGTCACGGGGTACCGGTCGCCCATGTACTGGACGAGCAACTCGTTTCCCTCGTCAGCGTGCTCGGGCGGCAGGTAGGCCATCAGCACGTGCTTGCCGACGGACGGCCCGGAGCCCGCGCTCGTCACGTACGAGCTGCGGCCCTTTCGGTCCGCGATGCGCTCGCCCCCCTTCGTGAGGATCGGCTCGCGCCCGAGCATGTAGCGCTTCTGGCCATTCGACGGCGAGGTGTTGTCGTCCACGGTGAGCGTGCAGAGGATCGCGGCCGGCTCCTCGTCGCGGTGGCGCAGATGCGCCTCCTTGCCGATGAAGTCGGCGTCCTTGACCTTCGGCCGCTGCATATCGGCCTCGACGACGTTGTATTCCGTCTCGAGCTCGGCGCCGTACAACCTGTAGCCCTTCTCAATCCGACCCGTAGTGCCGTAGACGCCGATGCCCGCGGGCACGATCCGGAACGGCCGGCCTGCCTCCCAGACCGTCTCCCACAGCGCCGCGCCTTGCTCCATCGGCGCATAGAGCTCCCACCCGAGTTCGCCGACGTAGGAGATGCGTGACGCGAGCACGCGGACAGGTCCGACGTCGATCCAGCGGCAGCGCGCAAATGGGAATCCCTCGTGCGAGACGTCGGCGCTCGTGGTGGATTCGAGCACGTCGCGCGCACGCGGGCCCCACAGACCGATCGTGCACCAGGCGGAGGTCACGTCATCGAGCGCGGCGGAGCCGTCCTCGGGAAGATGGTCTTCGAACCACTTCCTGTCGCGCGGACCGTCCAGCCCGCCCGTGACGATGCGGAAGACGTCATCGCCGAGCCGCATGATCGTCAGGTCGGCCTTGAAGCCGCCGTTCTGGTCGAGGATCGACGTGTAGACGACGCGTCCGAGCGCGACGTCCATCTCCGCCAGCGCCATGCGTTGCAGGTACTCGAGCGCGCCTGCGCCGACGACGTCGAAGACGGCGAACGCCGAGATGTCGATCATCGCGACGCGATCGCGCATCGCCAGATGCTCGGCGTTGATGGTCGCCGACCACCAGCGCGACTCCCATTCCGCCTCGCGCGGCATCACACGGTCGCCGTACTCCTCGAGCAGCGGCTCGTTGGAGGTGTACCACCACGGCCGCTCCCAGCCGGCTGTCTCGTAGAAGACGGCGCCAAGCTCGCGCTCGCGCGCGTAGAACGGGCTCAAACGTACCTCGCGATTCGACAGCCACTGCTCCATCGGGTGGACGATCCCGTACGTGCGGTTGTAGCCCTCCGAGGAGCGCGCGTCGATATGCCGCTTCGTGCGCTGGTGCGGATAGAAGCGCGCGACGTCGGCGGTGTGCAGATCCGTTTCCGGTGCGCCCTCAATGGCCCATTCGGCCACTGCCTTCGCGATCCCGGGCGCCTCCTTGATCCAGATTGCGGCGACCGACCACAGGTTCTTGACCTCTGTCTCTCCCAGGAGCGGCATGCCGTCCGCAGTGAGCGACAGCAGCCCGTTGATCGCGTGCCTGATGCCCGCACCTTCGACAGTGAGTATCTCCGGCATCAGCTCGAGCGCATGCTCGAGCTGCGGGTCGAAGTCCTCGGACGTGAAGGGCAGCTCCGTCGGCGAGAGCGCGGCCTCCCCGATTGACGGGATCTCGTCGGGGTCGAGGAGGATCGGCCGATGGGCGTACGAGCCGACCTCCATGTCGCTGCCGTTCTGGCGCTCGTACATGTTGGTGTCCACGTCGCGCACGATCGGGAACGAGATCTCCCCCGGCGTCTCCTCGAAGAGCGGGATCGGGCCGACGCTGATCATCTGGTGCACTGCCGGCGTCAGCGGGATGGTCGCGCCGGCCATGGCCGCGATGCGCGGGCTCCAGATCCCGCACGCGACGAACACGCACTCGGTGTCGATCGAGCCCGCGTCGGTGTGGACGCGGCGTACGCGGCCGTCCTCGACGTCGATCCCCGTCACCTCGGTGCTCGCGAACACGCTTGCGCCGCGTTCCTGCGCATACTCGCGCATCAGCGTTCCCGCGCGCAGTGGGTCCACGACCGAGACTCCAGGCGTGTAGAAGCCGCCGAGGATGACGTCCGCGTTGACGAACGGAACCTTCTCGAGCACCTGCTCGGGCGTCAGCAGCTCGCACTCGTCTTCACCCCAGGAGGTTGCCGACGACATGCGCCGGTTCAGCTCCTCCAGCCGCGTTTTCGTCCGCGCGACTTCTACGCCGCCGCTGATCGTCGCCAGCCCGAGCTCCTCGTACTGGCGGGCGCTCTCCTTTGTGAGCGTCGTCATCTCCTTCGAATGGTCGACAGGAAAGATGAAGTTCGACGCGTGGCCCGTCGAGCCGCCCGGGTTCGGGAGTGGGCCCTGCTCCAGGAGCACGAGGTCGGTCCAGCCGAGCCGCGACAGGTGGTACGCCATGCTGTTGCCGACGATGCCGGCGCCGATGACGACCGCCTGCGCGCCGGCGGGGAGGCTGCCCTCGCTCACACGCCGGTCAGGAGGCGTCGCATGGACTCTTCGAACTCCAAGACGTGGCGGCGCATCGTCTCTTCGGCGCGGTCAGCATCACCATCACGGATCGCCTCCAAGAGCTCGCGATGGCCGAGCACGGCCTGCTCCAGCCCTTTGGCCTGGTCGAGCGCGAGGTACCAGATTCTCAGGGCCAGGACGTAGTACTCCTCGAGGGTCGACTCGAGGAACGGGTTGTGCGCCGCTCGGTAGACCTGCCGGTGGATCCGCTCGTCCAGGGCCATCAGCTCGCGCGCGTCGAGGTCCGTCCGGTGTCCGAGCTCGTCGAGGAGCGTGTCAAACCCGCTGCGGTCTTCGTGGGTTGCTCGCTCGGCGGCGAGGCGCGCGACGTGGCTCTCCAGCACCGATCGCACTTCTGCGAGGCTGGCCAAATCACTGATCTCCACGCTCGTTACGAACATGCCCCGGCGGGGGTAAACCTCCACCAATCGCTCCTGCGCGAGGCGACGAAGCGCTTCGCGGGTCGGCGTGCGCCCGATCCCAAGTCGTTCCATCAAGCCGCGCTCGTCGATGACCGCCCCGGGCCGCAGTTCGACCGAAACGATCATGTCCCGAATCGCGTGGTACGCCCGGTCGGCCAGCGAGGCCGCTTCCAAGCGCGGGGCCTGGAGGACGCCGACCTGCCCCTTCGCCTCTGCCACGGAGATACATTACTCATATCCCAGCTCGTTCCCATCCGCACCAGGTCGGGACGTAGAGGACGCTCGTGACGGCGCAACAGATGCCCTCGTCCCTCGAGATCGCGCAGAGCGCGGTATTGCGTCCGATCGACGAGCTAGCGGCCGAGCTCGGCCTCCTGCCCGAAGAGGTTGACCTCTACGGACGGTTCAAGGCCAAGATCGATCTCTCCGTCCTCGACCGGCTGGTGGCGAACCCGGACGCAAAACTGATCGACGTCACTGCGATCACGCCGACGAAAGCCGGCGAAGGGAAGACGACGACGTCCGTCTCGCTCACGCAGGGGCTCGGGCACATCGGCAAGGATCCTGTGCTCTGCCTGCGGGAGGCCTCACTCGGGCCCGTTTTCGGGATCAAGGGCGGCGCGGCCGGCGGCGGTTATGCCCAGATCGTGCCGATGGAGGACATGAACCTTCACTTCACCGGTGACATCCACGCGATCGGTGCGGCGAACAATCTGCTTGCGGCGATGGTCGAGGCGCACATCCTCCACGGCAACAAGCTCGGGATCGACCCGCTTGCGATCAGCTGGCGCCGCTGTGTCGACATCAACGACCGCGCGCTGCGCGACATCGTGATCGGCCTCGGCGGGCGTCCAAACGGGTACGTGCGCCAGTCTGGCTTCGACATCACGGCGGCCTCGGAGGTGATGGCGATCGTGGCCGTCGCGTCGGATCTGGAGGATCTCCGCCGGAGGCTCGGCGCCATCACGGTTGCGCAGACCTTCGACGGCGAGCCGGTGACGGCTGAGCAACTGCGTGCCGCAGGAGCAATGACCGTGCTTCTAAAGGAGACGATCAAGCCGAATTTGGTGCAGACGCTCGAGGGGCAGCCAGCGCTCGTCCACTGCGGCCCGTTCGCGAACATCGCCCACGGCAACAACTCGCTCGTCGCCGACCGCGTTGCGCTCAAGCTCGGCGACTACGTCGTGACCGAGAGCGGCTTCGGCGCCGACATGGGGATGGAAAAGTTCTTCGACATCGTCTGTCGTGCCGGGGACCTCCGACCGAGCGCAGTCGTACTCGTCGCCACCGTGAAGGCGCTCAAGCACCACGGGGGCGACCCCGACGGCGGGATCGAGGCGGTCGAGCTGGGTGCGGCCAACCTCGCCCGCCACCTCGGAATCGTCCGCGATTTCGGGCTGAACGCGGTCGTTGCCGTCAATCGATTCCCCGGCGACGTGGAGGAGGAGATCGAGCGGGTACGCGCACTCGCTCTCGAGCACGGGGCGTTCGCCGCCGAGGTGAACAACGCCTTCGAGGAGGGCGGAGCAGGCGCGGCCGCGCTCGCCGAAGCCGTGGTCGCCGCAGCGGACGAGTCAAATTCCTTCGACTACGTCTATCCGCTCGATGCCTCGATCGAGGCGAAGATCGAAGCGATCGCCAAGCGCGTCTACGGCGCGGACGGGATCTTTCTTTTGCCTGCGGCACGCGCAAGAATTGAGCAGTTCACCAAGCAGGGGCTCGAGACCCTGCCGATCTGTATGGCGAAAACCCATCTATCGCTGTCGCACGACCCGGCGCTGACGAATGCGCCGACCGGCTTCACGGTCGTCGTGCGCGACCTGCGTGCGTACACCGGAGCGGGGTGGATCGTCGCGCTCTGCGGCGACATGCAGACGATGCCCGGCCTCGGCGTTACGCCTGCGGCGGTAAACGTCGACATCGACGACGAGGGAAGGACGGTTGGCCTCTTCTGATCTTGGCCGGCCCCGTCCTTCAGAGTACGGTTAGGCCGTGACCGTGGTGGTGGATACCGCCGACTCCCCCGGCCACGAGATCGACCGGAGCGGCGTACCACTCATCCGTGCCAACGGAGTCTGGAAGATCTTCGGGCGGAATGCAGATCGCGTGATCGGAACGCCCGACGCCGACCTACCGCGCGCGGAGCTACGCGCGAAGCATGACTGCGTCGCCGCTGTCCGCGACGTCTCGTTCGAGGTCTGGCCGGGAGAGGTGTTCGTCGTCATGGGGCTGTCCGGCTCCGGCAAGTCGACGCTCGTGCGCACGCTGATCCGGCTGATCGAGCCGAGCGCCGGCGAGATCGAGATCGAAGGCAAGGACGTCATGGCCCTGAGCGGCGGCGAGCTGCGGCACCTCCGGCGCCACACGTCGTCGATGGTCTTTCAGCATTTCGGCCTGCTTGCACATCGGCGCGTCATCGACAACGTTGCGTTCGGGCTCGAGGTGCAGGGTGTGCCGAAGGCGGCGCGGCTGGCGCGCGCCGCCAAGGTCCTGGAGCTCGTAGGGCTCGAGGACTGCGCGAATCAGTTCCCGGACCAGCTCTCCGGCGGCATGCAGCAGCGTGTCGGCCTCGCTCGGGCCTTTGCCGTCGACCCGAAGGTCATGCTCTACGACGAGCCGTTCAGCGCGCTCGACCCTCTGATCCGCCGCGACATGCAGGACGAGGTCTGCCGGCTCCAGATAGAGACGGGAAAGACGATGTTCTTCATCACGCACGACCTGCCGGAGGCGCTACGGCTCGGCGACCGGATCGCGATCATGCGCGACGGCAAGATCGTCCAGCTCGGGACGCCGGAGGAGCTCGTCGGCTCGCCGGCGGACGACTACGTGCAGAACTTCATCCGCGATATTCCTCGCAGCCACGTGCTGACGTTGCGCTGGATCATGAGGGACCCGGGACCGGGCGAGACGGAAGGCCCCGCGCTGCCCGTCGGCACGACTGTGCGGGACGCGGTGCCGATCATCGCCGGCAGCGAGCAGCCGGTCCGGGCTATCGACGACGGCAAGGTCGTGGGAGTCGTCGACCGCATCGCGGTCCTGAACGCGATCGCCGGCGAGGGCGACTGACGTGGCGACGGCGACAGAGTACGCCGCACGAGCAGGCGCGATCCCGGCACCACGCCCGTGGTGGCGCGGCCGCGCGGGTCTCGTTGTCGGCGTTGTCCTGGCCATGCTGGTCGGGTACCTCGGCTGGAAGAGCACGCTTCCCTGGCCGAACCGGCTCGTCTGGAATTCCCTGACGGGCTACCTCGATCGCTTCCAGACGTGGCTGAGCGACAGCCGCAACACGCCCAATCCGAGCTTCGTCTTCGCAATCTTCAACGGCTTCGCGACTTTTCTCGACAACCTCGTTTCCTGGTTCACGACCTTCTTCGAGAAGCTGACCTGGGTCGGCACGGTCGCGCTCGGCACGCTGGTGGTGCTGCGCTTCGGGCGCTGGCAGCAGGCCTTGGGTGTCCTTGCGGCGTTCGCATCGTTCGCGCTGATGGGGTTGTGGGAGGAGAGCGTGCAGACGTTCGCGCTGATCTTTGCCGCGGTCGGGCTGTCGTTGCTCATCGGGATGCCGCTCGGCGTGATCGCCGGCCGCTCCGACCGTTTCCTCCGCTTTCTGACCCCGCTGCTCGACGCGGCGCAGATCGTGCCGGCGTTCGCGTACCTGATGCCGGTCGTGATCCTGTTCTCGGTCGGACCGGGCGCGGCCGTCGTCACGACGATGATCTATGCGATCCCGCCGGCCATCCGCATCACTGCACTCGGAATCCGCGGCGTTCCCACGAACACGATCGAGGCGGCCTCGGCGATGGGGTCGACGCGCTGGCAGACGATCACAAAGGTGCAGCTCCCGCTCGCGCGGCGGATGATGCTGCTGGCGGTCAACCAGACGATCCTGTTCGCTCTCTCGATGGTCGTGATCGCGGGATTGATCGGCGGCGCGGGGCTCGGCGACGTCGTCACGAACGGGCTCTACTCGAACCCCGCTCTCGCGATCCTCGGTGGCCTCGCGATCGTGATCATGGCAATCGCGCTCGACCGCTCGACCGAATCGATGGCCAACCGCACCGACCCCGCAAGGCGGCACCTGACCGACGAGAAGAAGCGGCGACTGCACCTCTTCACGCTCGCGTCGGTTGGCGGCGTCGGGCTCGCAGTCGGGCTCGGCTACGCCTTCGGCGCAAGTGGGATCTACTCGGGGCGGACGGCCCAGGATTGGCTGCTGCGCTATGTCCAGAAGGCGCTCGACTACGTGCAGAACCCGGCCACATGGATCTTCCACATCACCGAGCCGACCGGGAACTTCATCGTCCAGCACGGCCTCCAGCCCTTGACCAACTTTTTCGTCGAGACACCCTGGCCGGTGATGTTGCTCGGCCTCGTCACGATCGCGTTCCTCGTCAGCGGGCGGCGGCCGGCGGCGATCACGGCGGTGATGTTCGGGACGATCGGCGTGCTCGGCGAGTGGGCGTCCTCCATGACCACGCTCGCGCAAGTGCTCGTCGCGACACTGATGACAGTCGTCTTCGGGGTCGCACTCGGCGTGTGGGCGGCAGAGAGCCGGGTTGTCGACCGGATCCTGCGCCCGATCAACGACGTCCTACAGACCCTGCCCCAGCTCGTCTACATCATCCCGTTCATCTACCTGATGCCCGTGTCGCAGGTGCCGGGGGTCGTCGCTGCGGTGCTCTATGCGGTGCCGGTCGTGATTCGGCTCGTCTCGAGCGGTCTGCGCGGCGTCTCGCCCGAGGCGGTCGAGGCGGCGGGCGCGTTCGGCGCCACGCGGCGGCAGGTGCTGCTGAAGGTCAAGATCCCGCTGGCCCGCGACGCCATCATGCTCGGCGTCAACCAGGGCATCATCATGGTGCTCGCCGTCGTCGTGATCGGTGGGCTGGTCGGGTCCGGCGGGCTTGGCTACGAGGTTGCACAGGGGCTGCAGCGCAACGAGTTCGGGCTGGGCGTGATCGCGTCAATCGCGATCCTCGCGCTCGGGATCGCGCTCGACAGGACGACCCGGGGACGCGCACGCGCCCGACAGGAGGGGGCGCTTTGACGTCTTACAAGAGAGGGGCTCATCGAGAGCAGGCAAAGGAGGATCGAATGTCGGATCGATTCAGAGTACGGCGGGGCCGCACCATCGTCGCGACCGCGCTGGCTCTCGTCGCCGTCGCCGGGCTCGCAGCGGCCCAATCGGCAACCGCCAAGACGGCAAAGAGCTGCGGCACGGTCACCCTCAACGAGCAGGCGTGGGCGGGCTCGACGGCCAACACGTACGTGGCCAAGAACGTGCTCGAGAAAGCGGGCTGCAAGATCAAGATCACGCAGATCACCGAGATCCCGGTCTACCAGGCCATGGCCAACGGCAAGACCGATGCGGTGCTCGAGGATTGGCAGCACGTCGACCAGTACAAGCAGTACATCACCAAGCAGCACACCGTCGTGATGGGCGGTCCGAACGGCGTCACCGGGCACATCGGCTGGTACATCCCGACCTACCTGATGAAGCAATACCCGCAGTTCAAGTCGTGGAAAGGCCTGAAGGGCAAAGAGTCGATCTTCAAGAGCCCAGAGTCCGGCTCGCAGGGAATGTTTCTCGGCGGCGACCCTTCTTATGTGCAGAAGGACCAACAGCTGATCAAGGCGCTCGGCCTGAACTTCAAGTTCGTCTCGGTCGGCGCGGAGCCGGCGCAGGTCGCACGGTGGAGCCAGCTGTACAAGCAGCACAAGCCGGTGCTGTTCTACTGGTACACGCCGCAGTATCTGAACCTCCAGTACAAGCTCTCCGAGGTGAAGCTGCCGAAGCGGTTCAAGGGTTGCAAGGACGACGCCAAGTCCGGCGGAAGCGTCGCGCAGTACAAGTGCGCATACGACCACATCGTCCTCAACAAGGTCTTCAGCTCGAAGTTCGCGAAGAGCGGCTCGCCCGCGTATCCCATCCTCAAGCGGTTCACGTGGACGAACACGGATCAGGAGACGGTAGCGAGGTACATCGCCGGTCAGCACATCAACCCGGACAAGGCGGCACAGAAGTGGATCGCCGCGAACCAGGCGAAGGTCAACAAATGGCTCGGTAAGTAGGAGGAGCATTCGACGGAGCGTCTCATCGCAGTCCACGCTGAGGCGCTCCGCCGGTGTCGCCCGCGGGGGTGAATCGATGGAGCTCGACGAAACATTCGTCTGGATCACGACGAGAAGATTGAAGCCCGGCACTCGAGACGAGTTTTCTCGAGCCTGGCGACCGAGCACGTTCCCCGAAGGCATGCTGCGGGCCTACGAGTGCTACTCCGCCGACGGCAACGAGGTTGTCGGCATCTCGATCTGGGACTCGCCCGAGTCGCGCGAGCGCTTCCGTCTCTCCGAGGTCGAGGCGGAAAGACGACGAGCGATGGCGCCCTTCGTAGTCGAGGAGCGTGCGGGCTTCTACACCGGTCGCGAGCTCAAGATCCCAGAACGCTGACACCGCTCGATCCGTTGCCGCCCCGTTGCGATAGGCTCGCCGGCCGGTGAGCGTTGAAGTCGAGACCGTCCGAAGTGTCGAGGTGCCGACCCGGATCGTCCACGGTGCCGGCGCGATCGCGCGCGTAGGCGAGCTTGTCAGCGAGCTTGGAGTCACCCGGCCGCTGCTCGTGACGGACAAGGGAGTCGTGGCAGCCGGCCTCGTCGATGTGACGCTCGCGCACCTCGACAACGCCGTCGTTTTCGACGACGTGCGCGCGAACCCCGATATCGAGCTCGTCGGGGATGCCAGTGCGGTGTATCGCGAGTCAGGCTGTGACGGCCTCGTCGCTCTCGGTGGGGGGAGCTCGATGGACACGGCGAAGTCGGTCGGCGTGGAGGTCGTCCACGGCGGCTCGATTGTCGAGTACGAGTACGGGGGGACGCCGATCAGTACTCGCATTCCGCCGCTCGTCGCCGTGCCGACGACGGCCGGAACCGGGAGTGAGGCCACCCTCTGGGCCGTGATCACGGATCCCGAGCGGAAGATCAAGTTCAACGTCGGCGGAACGCCGCTGATCGGGGCACACGTTGCGCTCATCGACCCGGAGCTGATGGTCGGGCTCCCTCCGGCGATCACCGCGGCGACCGGAATGGACGCGCTCTCGCACGCGATCGAGTGCTATACGTGCGATTACCACCAGCCCTTCAACGACGCGGTCGCGCTCCTGGCGATCGAGCTGGTCGGCCGCTGGCTGCGAGTCGCGTACGAGGACGGAAGCGACCTCGAGGCGCGTACGAATATGGCGCACGCCGCAACGCTCGGCGGGCTCGCCTACGGAACGGAGAGCGCCGGCGCGGCCCATGCCATGAGCCAGTCGGCCGGCGGCGTCCACGAGTGTCCGCATGGTGCGCTGACCGCGCGAGTGCTCGGACCCGTCTGCGAGTACAACGCGCCCGCGGCCCCGGAACGCTACGCCCGCATCGCGCAAGGGCTCGGGATCGAGCTAGCGGGGGTTTCGACCCTGGACGCCGCGCTGCTCGGAGTCGAGGAGGTGTACCGCCTCACCGATGACGTCGGAATCCCGACGATGGAGCAGCTCGGCTTCTCCGAGGAGGAGATTCCGATGCTTGCACGGATCGCCTTCGAGGACCCGCAGACGATCGGGAACCCGCGCGAGGTCGATGTCGCCGGCTACGAAGAGATCTACCGGAACGCCTTCGAGAGAGGAAAACGGTGACCACGCGGACGGCGACCGACTACTCGATGTACGTGGCGGGGGAATGGATCGAGAGTGACTCCGGTGCCCGGATCGAGGCGACGAGTCCGGCGACGGGCGAGACGATCGGAACCGTCCCGGAGGGGACGCGAGACGACACCAGGCGGGCAATCGCCGGCGCGAACGCGGCCGCTCGCGAGTGGGCCGCCCGCTCGGCGTTCGAGCGCGCGGCGGCGATGGAACGGGTAGCAGAGATCATCGAGGAGCGTCGTGATGAGCTTGCACACACGCTCACGCTCGACCAGGGCAAGCCGCTGCGCTCCGAGTCGTACGCCGAGGTCGAGGAGCTCGTCGAGTACTGGCGAATGGCCGCCGGTGATGGGCGGCGGCTGGAGGGTCTCATGCCGCCCTCCGTTGACGCGTCCAAGCGCGTGCTCGCGTACCGCGTTCCGCGCGGCGTCGTCGGTGTGATCACGCCGTGGAACTGGCCGTACACGATGGCGGCGGAGGTGGTCGCGCCTGCACTCGCCTCGGGGAACACCGTCGTCTGGGCGCCTGCGACCACGACCGCTGTCTGCTCGATCAAGCTGGCGCAGTGCGTCGCGGACGCCGAGCTTCCCCACGGTGTCTTCAACCTCGTAACCGGCCCAGGCCCGGTTGTTGGAGACGAGATCGCAGTGAATCCGGGCACGCACGCGATCGGCTTCGTCGGCTCGGTCGCCACCGGGTACCGCGTCGCCGAGCGCGCGGCCGGCAAGCCGCTCTTGCTCGAGATGGGCGGGAACGGCCCGCTGGTCGTCCTCGACGACGCTGACCTCGACGCGGCCGTTGAGGCCACGCTCGCGGCGGCGTTCCTGTGCGCGGGGCAGAGCTGCACCGCCGGCGAGCGCTTCCTCGTCCACGAGGACGTTCATGATGAGTTCCTCGAGAAGCTGGCGGCTGCAGTCTCGAGCGCGATCCGGCTAGGTGACCCCTTCGCGGAGGAGACGACGATGGGGCCGCTCAACAACGAGGGCACCGCCGCGAAGATGGATAGCCACGTCGCCGATGCGGTCGAGCGCGGCGCGGTCCTCGTTGCGGGCGGCACCCGCGCGGGCGGTTTTCCAACAGACCTGTATTACGAGGCGACCATTGTCGACCGCGTGAACGACGAGATGGAGGTCGCCAGAGAAGAGACATTCGGGCCGGTCGTCCCAATCACCACGATCGGGAGCGAGGACGAAGCGCTAGCGATCATCGACGCGTCAACCTACGGGCTCCTGACCGGGGTGTTTACGCGGGACCTTCGCCGGGGTCTGCGGTTCGCGGAGGCCGCGCGGGCCGGCTGGGTGAACATCAACGAGTCGACGAACTACTGGGAGAGCCACCTCCCGTTTGGAGGGCGGGCCGGGTCGCAGAGCGGGATCGGCCGTGTCGGTGGACGCTTCTCGATGGAGACGTTCACCGAGCTCAAGACCGTGGTCGTGAATCTGGGGTAGAGGAAGAGGAGGGAGCGAGCAGTGGCGCAGATCGTCGAGCACCCTGAGGTCTTGCTGTACACGCGGATCCGAAAGTCACCGTACTTCTACGCCTCGCGCCGCCACGGCGTGGAGATGTACAGCTTCTACAACCACATGTATCACCCTCGGCACTACGGCGATCCCGTCGCGGAGTACTGGGAGCTTCTGAATGGTGTCACGCTCTGGGATGTCGGCGTCGAGCGGCAGGTGGAGATCACGGGTCCCGACGCGTTCACACTGGCGAACATGCTCGTTCCGCGTGACTTGAACAAGTGCGCCGTCGGACAGTGTAAGTACGTCTTCATCACCGCCCCCGACGGCGGCATCATCAACGACCCGATCTTGCTTCGGCTCGGCGAGAACCACTTCTGGATCTCGGTCGCCGATAGCGACGTGCTCCTGTGGGCAATGGGTGTCGCCTACAACTCGGGTCTCGACGTGAAGATCGGTGAGCCGGATGTCGGTCCAATGCAAATCCAGGGCCCGAAGTCGAAAGACGTCCTCGTCAACCTGTTCGGAGAGAGCGTTCTCGAGATCCCGTACTACTTCTGCCACGACTACGACCTCGAGGGCATGGACGTGATGGTCTCGCGCACGGGCTACACGTCGGAGATCGGCTTCGAGATCTACTGCCGCGATGCGAGCCACAACGCCTTGAAGCTGTGGGACCTCGTGCTCGAGGCGGGCAAGCCTCATGGCCTGGCCGTCATCGGACCTTGCCACATCCGCCGCATCGAGGGCGGCATCCTCGCGTACGGCGCAGACATGTGGCTGGACACGAACCCCTACGAGGTGGACCTAGGCTACGAGTGGATGGTCGACCTCGAGCAAGAGGCGGACTTCGTCGGCAAGGAGACGTTGCGGCGGATCAAGGAGCAAGGCATCTCGCGCAAGCTCGTGGGCGTCGAGATCGGTGGCGCCGGCCTCGGCTCCTACAACGACGGCTCGATGATCGACTTCTTCCCGGTGTACGCAGACGGGGAGCACATCGGCAACGTGACGTCGGCCTGCTACTCGCCGCGCCTCGAAAAGAACATCGGCTACGCGATGGTGCCGATCGAGTACACCGAGCTGGGGACGGAGCTCGAGGTGGAGACGCCGGTGGAGCGAACGTCGGCAGTCGTCGTCCGCAGGCCGTTCATCGATCCCGAGAAGGAGATTCCGAGGCAGGACCTCGCGACCACGGGGGCCCGGGACGAGTCGAGCACATAGGGGCGCTGACGACACGAGCGCCGGTCGGGGCGTGCTCGCTCGGCTGCTCACCCGCCCTCGCTACGAGGTGTTCCCGGTCGAGGGGATCGCCGATGAGGTGGTCACCCACGTCCCGACCGAGATCAAGGTGGCGGTCACCTCGTCGCCGACGCGGGGCATCGAGGCGACGCTGCAACTCTGCGAGGAGCTCGCATCGGGACGGTTTCAGGTTTCGCCGCATCTCGCAGCTCGGCTCGTCAGGGACGAAGAGCACCTGCGGGAGATCCTCGATCGGCTCGTCGCGATCGGAGTCCACGACGTCTTCGCGATCGCCGGCGATGCGGATCAGCCGGCAGGGAAGTTCAGCGGAGCGACGGCGCTGCTCGCAGCGATCGCCGAGCTCGGATACGGCATCGAGGAGATAGGCATCTCCGGCTACCCGGAGAGCCACCCCTTCATCAGCGACGAGACCACTATTCAGGTGATGTTCGACAAGGAGCCTTACGCGACGTACATCGTCAGCCAGCTCTGCCTCGACGCAGGCGTGATCGTGTGGTGGATCGGAGCCGTCCGGGCCCGCGGGGTCCAGCTGCCCATCCACATCGGAATTCCCGGGCCTATTGCGAGCAGGAAGCTTCTTCGTATCGCGACGAGGATCGGAGTCGGCGAGTCGACGCGATTCGCGCGCGGACACGGCGGCCTGCTCGCGCGCCTGTTCCTGAGCGGACGCTACGGTCCCGGATCGCTGATCGAGCGCTTGACGGCGAAACTCGCCGACCCTGCATCCGCAATCGGAGGCTTCCACATCTACACGTTCAACGAACTGGCGACGACGGAACGCTGGCGGCGCGAGGCCCTTCGCCGCCTCGAGTCTTAAGGAGTCCTTCGATGCGCGGACGGCCCGCGCGAGGCGGACCGTCCGCTATGGCCTGGGCAGGGAGGTCTAGCCCCGCCGAAGCTCGTACGTCACGTTGTCGCCGTGCTGCTGGGTGTAGAAGACCCGCCAGTGGCCGTCCGGGTTGAACGGCATCGGGATCCTGTCCCCGAGTATGCCGTGCGGGCCCGGATCGCCGTCCGAGACGTGGATGCCGGTGATCTCGTTGTCGCCCTCGTTCTGGAAGCCGGGCGAGCCGAGCAGGCCGGAGTCGATCGTCGCCGATGCATCGCGGCCCTGGGCGAGGAAGCGAACCGGCTGGTTGGCCGGATTCGAGTAGTCCGTGGTCACGTCGAACAGGTAGGCGGAGTCGAGCGCATTCCTTTGCGTGTGCAGCGTGTCGCCGGCGTCCTCGACGAAGGCCACTTGGTCGCGCGTAAAGAACGCGGTGTTGTCAAAGCCCGAGTGCGCCTGGTTGCACTTGAAGAACATCGTCAACGTTCCGGTGTCGGCCGACGGGCTCGCCTGCGTCAGCTTGAGGATCGCGCCCCAACCACCGAAGTCGGCGTTGGCGGAACTCAGCGCGTTCGTGTCGCCGGTCTCGTCGAAGTAGAACTCGGTGAAGTGCGAGCCGGGCCGGAACTGCCCGTTCTCGGGCCGCTTGAAGGGCGTCGCGCCCCTCGTCTTGGCGAGCGCGTTCGAGTTGAACGGTGTCGTTCCGTCGGTCGCCGTGTCGTGGACTGTCACCCAGTGGGTCTGGAAGACCTTGCCGTACGTGTGCAGGTCCCTCATGTCGTCCGACAGGATGTCGGCGTCCGCCTGGCCGGCGTGGAAGACGATCGGCTGCCCGGTACGGAGCGAGATCACCTGCAACGCCTGGAGCTTTCCCGTCGTCAGGTCGCTCGGGCTCCCCGGAACGAAGCGGTAGATGAAGCTGTTCGGTTGCCGCGCGCGGTTGTTCGCACCCGTTCCGTTCGCGCCGCCGATGTCCTCGACGAGCCAGATGTTGCCGTCGGAGTCGTTTTGGATCGCCTCGTAGCCGCCGCGCCCGAGCGCGCCGGAAATATCCTCGACCGTCGCGGGCACGTCGAGCGTTGCCTGCCAGACGCCGGTCTTCGCACCGAACTCGGAGGTGAAGAGGAGGCGCTTCGCCCACGGATCCCACGTCGACCCGTCGAAGCTCGGCAGGGGCCCGCTCGCATCGGCTGTCGCGAGCAATGTCACCCGGTGAGCGCCGTCGGCATCCAGGTTGACCCGGGTGATGTAGCCGGGTGAGCCACTTTCGTGGCCCTGAAAGAGGAAGTGCGTGCCGTAGTTGTAGCCCGGATCTGCGCCCTTGAGGCCGTTCATCACCAGGTACGTGTTCTTGTCCGGCTCGGTCTTCGTCGCCTCGGCGTTCGTCCCCGGGAGTGGCACGAGCGTGCCGTCTCCGTCGTAACCGTAGAACGGGACGGCCGCCGTCCCGTTCTCGAGCCGCATCGAGCCCTGCGCGACTGCCGCCTCGGTGAGCTCTGGTGAGAGGATGTTCGGCGCGGCGAAACCGGGCGCCTTTGGATTCGCCGCCGCAACGTGCGTGAAGGTGGTCAGGTCCGGTGACGACGCCGCCCCGGCGACGACGAAGATTGTCGTGGCTGTGAGCCCCGCCGCCAGAATTGCGACGAGGCCGCGTAGTGCGCTCGCTTGCATTGTCTCACTCTCCCCTTCATCGGGCTCCGACTTTGGCGGGCCCAGTTAGACAGAGCGATCCTAAAACCTTGGTTACCCCGGGGTAAAGCACTGGTGACGTCGTGGTAGATCCCCGCTAGCGTCGAGGAAGAATGGGGTTTCCTCGCCACCGAAATCGGTGCGGACAGAGGCGCTGAGCTTCTTCTCCGCTGAGGAGGTGGCGCGGGCACGGGCCTACCACCGTCCTTTGTACTGGGCGGGAGCTGCCGGCGTTGCGATCGACGCGAGCGTGCTGGCCGCGTTCGTCTGGAGCGACGTTGGCGCGGCGCTCGATCCAGGCTCGCTGCCGTGGTGGGGGCGGACGCCGGCATACGCCGCAATCGTGGTCGCCGTCTCGGCAGTCACGCGAACGCCGCTTGCCCTGTGGAGCGGCTTCATCCGCGAGCGGCAGTGGGGCTTCTCGACGCAGCGGTTGTCGTCGTGGGCCGCCGACCGGGCCAAGGCGGTCGGCGTCGACATCATCCTGACGGCCGCGGCGCTGCTTGGGGTTGTCGCGCTCGCCCGTGCGCTGCCGGGCTGGTGGGCAGCGCCCGCCGCGGCGGCGTTCGCATTCGCGACCCTCCTCCTTTCGTTTCTGGCGCCCATCGTTCTCGAACCGCTGTTCAACCGGTATTCCCCGCTCCACGACGCGGTGCTGGCGGCGGAGCTGCGCGACCTCGCGGAGCAGGCCGGCGTTCCCGTACGAGATGTGCTCGTGCAGGACGCGAGCCGTCGCACTCGGAAGGCGAACGCGTACGTCTCCGGGCTCGCGCGAACGAGGCGGGTCGTGGTGTCCGACACCCTGCTCGAGCAGGCTTCGCCGGCGGAGGTGCGGCTCGTTGTCGCCCATGAGCTCGGCCACAGGCGTGAGCAGCACGTGCTGCGTGGGACCGTGCTCGCGATGTGCGGCGCGGTCGCCGCAACGCTCGTTGTCTGGGCGGTTCTGGGCACGCAAGTCGCCGATCCGCACCGAGTGCCGCTCGTCCTGCTCCTCGGGCTCGGTCTCAGCCTTGTTTCGTTACCGGCGCTGACCTTCGTCTCGCGCCGCTGGGAGCGCGTCGCCGACCGCTACTCGCTCGAGCTAACCGGCGACCGCGCTGCCTATGAGAGTGCCTTCCGCCGCCTCGCCCGCACCAACCTCAGCGACCTCGACCCGCCGCAGCTGCTCTACCTGCTCCTCTTCACCCACCCAACCCCACCAGAGCGACTCGCGGCGATGAAGCCTCTGGGCGGCACGCCCGCTTGTGAGTGACGCACTGCAGGCGACGTCGACGAGGTCGTCCTGCGCCTCCGTCCGAAAGCCACCGCTGCGGTGCCAGCCGTTACTTACGGCAACGGCACGCTCGCGACGATCTGCTGTTGGTAGTTGCTCGGGTTCTGCCCGTAGTCATAAGTCGAAACCGAGGTCGTATACGCGTAGCGGCCGCCGAAATCGAGCCCGAAGTAGTCGCCGATGAACGTGGCCGACCCGCAGACGCAAAACCGTTTGGGCGCGTTCAGCTGCGGATCCCAGGTGAACCTCGAGAGCCGGATGTTGTGACCGAGGGGCGTGAGCTGCGGCGTGTAGAACTGGATCGCGCTGTTGATGCAGAAGTTCGTCGCGCCGGCGGGTGCGAACGGGTCGAACTGCACACCCGATGCCGCGTTGCTCGGGCAGGCAAGCCGCCGATCGTAGAACACGACCGCGACCGTCCCGTTGGGCGCGACCTCGACCCGCGGCTGCAGCGCCTCGGCATCATCGGGTCCGTCGTTGACCCGGATCGGGGCGCTCCAGGTGGAGCCGCCGTCGAGCGAGCCGGTTACGTACACGCGCGAGAAGCCGTCGCTGTCCTCGTTCTCGTAGGTCACGTAGAGCGGCCAATGTCCGTTCACCGGCGTCGTGCCGAGCCCGAACGAGTTGACGATCCCTTCGGTGAAGGTCGTGTTCCTGTAGGTGGGCGACAGCACGCTCGGGGCGACGAGCGTCGGCCCCTGCCA
>JBKOWS010000085.1:0-13426 GCA_046724565.1 Actinomycetota bacterium
GTTCGGCGGGCGCGGGTATGTGCGCAGCGCACTTCTCGGCGGCCTGATCATCTCGATGATCTCGAACGGCATCGATCTCGTCGGCTACAGCCCGGCGACGAAGCTCATCACGACCGGCGTCATCCTTCTGCTCGCGGTCACGCTCGACACGCTTTCGCGTCGCCGGCTCGAAGCCACCGGGCACTGACTCGCTCCTAAACTGCCGCGCAGGTGAAGCTCGGCCTGCTCTCAACCGCGCGCATCAACGACGCCATCCTCAGGGGCGCGAGCCTGACGGACGCCGTCGAGTGGTCGCCGTCGGACGCCGGGATTCGGCGCGGGCCAAGGAGTACGCGCGCGATCACGGGATCCCACGGGCGCACGGCAGCTACGAGGACCTTCCCGCCGACCCTGACGTCGACGCGATCTACAACTCGCTCCCGAATGCTCTCCACGTCGAGTGGTCGATCCGCACGCTCGAGGCGGGTAAGCACGTTCTCTGCGAGAAACCGTTGGACCGGAGTCCCGCAGAGGTCGAGCGCCTGTTCGATGTGGCGGCACGCCAGGGCCTGGTCGTCATGGAGGCGTTCATGTACCGCCACCACCGGCAGACACAAGCCCTGCGAGAGCTCGTAGCCTCGGGCGGCATCGGCGAGCTGCGTCAGATTCGCGCTGTTTTCAGCTTCATGCTGACGGAGCCCGAGAACGTCCGGCTGCGTCCGGATCTCGCGGGAGGGGCCTTGATGGACGTGGGTTGCTATTGCGTGAGCGGCTCACGCCTTCTCGCCGGCGAGTCCGACGAAGCCCTCGCGCGGCAGGCACTCGAGGCCGCGGGCCTTTCCCCCTGATCGGGTACTAGTCCGAGAGGACGAGCGTCGCCTTCCCCCCGCGACGCTCGAGTGCCTCCGGGAAGCGGTCGAGCGGGACACGGAGCGTGACGAATTGCTCTAGCGCTTCTGGCCAACGCTCCCGCGCTCGATCGAGATCATCCACCGCGGACAGCCAGTCCTGGCGCTGCGCGTTGACGCTTCCAAAGAGAACGTGGTTCTCGAGGATTGTGTCCACGCCCAGTACCTCGCCGTTGAGCTCGACCGTCTGGTCGCGCGGGTCGATCCCAAGCAGGCAGGCGACTCCGCTCCGGCGGAGCTGGCCCAGCGTCCGCGCCATCAACTGCGCGTTGCCGGCCGCTTCGATCACGAGGTCGAACTTCCCGAGGTCCGACAGCTGGTTGTCGCGCGTCGAGACGTAGAACGCGCCGGACTGTTCGACGAGCTCGTTCTCAGGCTCGAGCGACGCCGTCCACACCTCCACGTCCGCGAGGCGCAAGAGATAGGTCATCAGCAGGCCGATCGCGCCTGCGCCTATGACGAGGGCCCGCCCGAGCTGCCACGGCTGCCGGTCGCCGATCGTCCGAGCATGTCGGAGCGCGCGCTCGCAGATCGACGTCGGCTCCGCAAGCACGCCGAGTCGGCCGACCGACTTCGGAATTGCGACCAGTTGCTCCGGATCCTCCGCGACGAGCTCACGGGCGTAGCCGTCGAGCCGTGTGATTCCGCGCTCGCTGTAGTCGCCGGTTAGACACGAGTCCGGCGAGTCCTCGGCGCAGGCGGTGCAATGGCCGCACGAACGGCGGACGGTCGCGGTGACGAGCTGACCGCGCGCGAAGCCGTAGCCATCTCGCTCGACGACGGCCAGCGCCTCGTGTCCGAGCACGAGCAGCGGCTCGCCCTCAGGAGGGATCCCGAACAAACCTTCCGAAATCTCGCGGTCCGTGCCGCACACGCCCACTTCGAGCGTCCGGACGAGGACTTCGCCCTCGCGTGCCGCCACGGCCGGAACGTCTTCGACGCGCGTTGTGTGCGCGTGACCTGGTTGCGTTACGAGCGCGAGCACCTAGTGCCCCTTCCAGAAATGCCGCCGAGTTTCTGGGTCGTGAGCACCAAGCCAGAGGCCGGCACTAAGGCGTCGCTTACGACGCCGGCCGTAGGAGGTTGCGCCGGCTTTGCCGGCACAACCGTTCCGTATTGCTGGAAGGGGCACCTAGGCCGCCGTGAGTCCGCCGTCGATCACGAAGACGCTACCGGTGACGAAGCTCGCTGCATCCGAGGCGAGGTAGGCGACTGCCTCCGCGATCTCCTGAGGTGTCCCCAGCCGGCCTAGAGGCTGTCGTGCGCTCAGCTCGTCGAGCGACTCGCCGGCCTCCTCGACCAGTCTCCGTACCCAGGGGGAGTCGACGGTTCCCGGGCAGACGGCGTTGACCCGGATGCCATCGTTCACATGGTCGACTGCGAGCGCACGCGTCAACGCGACCACCGCCCCCTTCGACGCGCAATACGCCGCCCGGTTGCGAAGGCCCACCAGCGCTGCGACGGACGCGATGTTGACGATCGACCCGCCGCCGCGCGCGACCATCGCCGGAATCGCGTGCTTGCAGCAGAGGAACGTCCCGCGTGCATTCACCGCGAAGACGTCCTCCCAAACGGCGAGCAGCGTCTCTGGCGCGTTGGTCGTCGAACCTATGCCTGCGACGTTGACGAGCACGTCGACGTCATGCGCGACTGCAGCAACCTGCGCCTCGTCGCGGACGTCCAAGTGGACGTCGGTCCCAGTGAGGTCCGCGGCGACTACCTCCGCGCCTTCGGCCTCGAGTAGGCGTGCAACGGCGGCGCCGATGCCCGACCCCGCTCCGGTGATGAGCGCTCGCTTGCCGGCGAAGCGCATCATCCCGATCTTCCCACGCGCATGCGAACCTCTACGCGGTGGAGGTCGCCGTACACGCGAATGCGAAGCTCGCGGAAGGACCGCGTTGGGATGCCGCAGCCGGGCGCCTGCTGTGGGTGGACATCGAAGGCTGCGAGTTGCACGTTCTCCAGAGCGGGGAGGACCGTGCGATTGCCTTCAAGTCCATGGTGAGCGCGGCGGCGCCCGCGACCGGCGGTACGGTGCTCGTCGAGCACGCCGATCGCTTGGTACTGGTCGATCTCGCCGACGAGTCGCTGCATGCGCTCGTCCGTCTCCCGCACGGACCGGAGGTGCGGTCGAACGACGGCGCCTGCGACGCCGCCGGCCGCTTCTGGATCGGAACGATGGGCCTCGATGAGACGCCCCGCGCGGGTGCGCTCTACCGCTTCGATGGCAGCCTCCGGCGAGTGCTGGACGGGGTGACGCTTTCGAACGGAATCGGGTGGGCGCGGGACGACACCGTATGTACTACATCGACTCGGCTTCGAAACGCGTCGATGTCTTCGACTTCGAGCTTGCGTCGGGAGGTGTCAACGACCGGCGGTCGTTCGTCTCCATCGACGAGAGTGGTGGCATCCCCGACGGGCTCACCGTCGACGACGAGGGCGTCTGGGTGGCGCTCTACGGCGGAAGCTGCGTCCATCGCTACGACGAACGGGGCCGCCTCGACGCCGTGCTCGACGTGCCGGCCGAGAACGTCACCTCGTGCTGCTTCGGCGGCGACGACGGGCGCTCGCTCTTCGTGACGACAGCGGCGCCTGACGGGAACGTCTACGTCACGCAGCCCGGAGTGAGTGGCCCGCCCGCACACGTCTTTCACGCGGGCGGGATGAGAACGGCGCCGTCAGACGCGGACGACACGAGTGCCCGGTAGCGCGCGAACACACCAACGTCATAGCGCGGACCAGGGGGCTGCCATCCGGCGAGGCGCTCGGCGAGCTCGCGGTCGTCGAGCTCCAGGACGAGCGTGCCCTCATCAACATCGATTGCGATCACATCACCGTCGTGCACAACGGCAAGCGGTCCGCCGCGTGCTGCCTCGGGGGCGACATGGCCGACCATCAGCCCGCGAGTCGCGCCGGAAAAGCGGCCGTCGGTGACGAGCACGACGGACTCGCCGATGCCGGCTCCGATCACGGAGGCCGTGACGCTCAGCATCTCGCGCATACCTGGTCCCCCGGCTGGGCCCTCGTAGCGGACGACGAGCACGTCGCCCTCCGCGACTGAGCCCGCGCGCACGGCGTTGCTGCATGCCTCCTCACTCTCGAACACCCGCGCAGGACCGCGATGAGAGCGCCGAGCCGTCCCGGATGTCTTGACCAGGCTGCCCTCGGGCGCAAGGTTGCCGCGCAGGGCGTGCAATTCGCCTGTCGGCTTGAACGGCTCCTCGAGTGTGTAGATGACTTCGCCGTCCGGCTGCGGTGCGTCCACGGTCGCATCCGCGAGCGTCCTCCCGTCGACGGTCGGTGCCTCGCCGTCAACGTGCGCGCCGCGTACGAGCTCGCGGATCACGGCGCGTGAGCCGCCCACGCGGTGGAAATCCTCTGCCATCCAGCGGCCCGAGGGCGCGAGGCTCGCGATCACGGGCGTCCGGTTCGCGACGCCGGTCAAATCCTCGAGCGTCAGCGGGACTCTCGCTTCGTGGGCAATCGCGAGTAGGTGAAGCACTCCGTTCGTCGAACCGCCGGTTGCGGCAATACCGGCCATCGCGTTCAGGAGCGCGCGCCGGTCGAGGAAACGGCGTGCCGTCACGCCCTGTTCGACGAGCTGCACGGCGAGCGCGCCGGCGCGGGCGGAGGCCTCGCCCTTCAGCTCGTGCTCGTCCGCCGGCACGAGCGCATCCCCGACGCACGCGATTCCCAGGCAGTCGATGGCGACCGCCATCGTGTTCGCGGTGAAGTGTCCTGCACACGTGCCGGCGCCTGGGCAAGCAAGGCGCTCGAGCTCGTCGAGGTGACGGCGCGACATGAGCCCGCGTTCCTCAGCCCCCACGGCCTCCCACACGTCCTGGATCGTCACTTCGCGGTTGCGCCAGCGGCCGGCGCGCATCGGGCCGCTGTAGACGAGGACCGCGGGCTTGTCCACCCGTGCGAGCGCCATCAGCGCGGCAGGCACCGTCTTGTCGCAACCGACAACACACACGAGCCCGTCGAAGTCATGCGCGTGGACCATCAGCTCGATCGAGTCGGCGATCACCTCGCGCGAGATCAGCGACGCCCGCATACCCGGAGTTCCCTGCGCCTGGTTGTCGGAAACGGCGATCGTGTTGAAGCCAAGCGCGAGGCCGCCCGCGGCGGACACGCCCTCGCTCACGTGGTCGGCGAGCTCGCGCTGGTTGAGGTTGCAGGGCATTGTTCCCGTCCACGTCGACGCAACGCCGATGATCGGTCCGCCGAGCCGCGCCGGGTCGACGCCCATCGCCCGGAAGTGGGCGCGTGCAGGCGCACGCTCGGCGCGCTCGAGCAGCCCAGTGCGCGCCCGCCGGCGTAGGGCGTCGACCGGCGCCTCAGTCACGCCGCCGACTGTAATGCACGTGGCAGGATCGGTCGATGCGCATCGCGACCATTCAGACGGACGACGGGCCGAAGCTTGTCGTCGACGTGGACGGCGACTATCGACGCCTCGAGTGTGGCCTCGACCTCCTCTCGCTCGTTCAAGCCGGCGTCGACCCGCGCGACCTCGCGGTCGGGGATGCGGTCGCTGGCGAGCTGGCAGCGCCGCTCCAGCCAGGGAAGATCGTGGCCGTCGGGCTGAACTACCTCGACCACATCCGCGAGTCGAGGCTGTCGCAACCGGTGCGGCCGCTCGTATTCGCAAAGTTTCCGTCGAGCGTCACCGGGCCTAGCGACCCGATCGTGCTGGACGCCGAGCTGACGACGCAGGTCGACTGGGAGGTGGAGCTCGGCGTGATCGTCGGCCGCCGGATGCGGAATGTTGCGGCTGGCGCGGCGCTCCACCACGTGTTCGGCTACACGGTCGGAAACGACGTCTCCGCGCGCGACGTGCAGTTCTCCGAGAGTCAGTGGACGCGCGGCAAGAGCTTCGACACCTTCTGCCCGATCGGCCCAGTCGTCGTGACACCCGATGAGATCCCTGACCCTCAGGTGCTCGCGCTCCGCACACGCGTGAACGGCGAGGTGATGCAGGACTCTTCGACTGCGGAAATGCTCTTCGGCGTCGCCGAGCTGCTCGCGTTCTGTTCGCGCAACTTCAGGCTCGAGCCGGGCGACCTGCTGCTGACCGGCACCCCGTGGGGCTGCGGTTACTTCATGGACCCGCCCCGTGCCCTGGAGATCGGCGATCTTGTGGAATGCGAGGTCGAACGCATCGGCGTGCTGCGCAACGCAGTCGCCGCTGCTTAAGCCCTAACGCACGATCCCGGGGTCGGTGAAGACGTCAAGGGCATCGCGGCTCCTCGTCGAGAACTCGGAGATGATCGCGCCCTCGTCCCCCGCTTCGAACGAGTGCAGCGTGTTCGGCGGGATTGTGTATTGCTCGCCGGGCCCGAGCGCAATGTCGCCCGCGCCATCGACGTGCAGGTGCACGGCACCGCGGCGGACGCGGAACGTCTCCTCCTTGCCCGGCTGGCCTCCCACCGGCGGATGCCGGTGCTCGGGACAGCGCTGCTGCGGGAACAGGACGAGCTCTTTCGCACACACGCGCTCGGTGTTCACGTAGACGACGATCTGCAGGCCGACTTCGTCGAGCCGGCCCAGACCGAAGTCTGCGATCTCGATCTGCTCGCGCTCATTCGGCGTCAGGACGATGCCGGCCTCGTCGAGCATGGCCGCTGCGCGCTCGCGAGCCTCGGCATCGGTCACGGCGTCCCAGGACTTGCGCTCGTCGCCGACTCGTCCTGCGTCACGACTCGTCCGCGGCACATGCCCGGATATTAGGCTGCGAGCCTCAATGTCTCAGGAGGGCGCGACATGAAGACTTCGCTGGGAATCTGGGCGTTCGGTTCAATGGTTACGAGGTTCGTCCCGGCCGGCTACAAGCCCGACCTCGCGAACGAGCCGACCGTCGAGCGCGTCCGCCGCGCCGTCGAGGGTCTCGGAGACCTGATCGACGGCTACGAGTTTCACTACCCGCAGGAGCTGTCGGAGGAGAACCTGGATCAGGTCCGCGACGCACTCGACGGACACGACGTCTATTGCCTCGCGACCGGGCTGCACCTCGATCCCCGCTTCGGCCGTGGTGGCCTCGTGTCGCCCGACCAAGCGACCCGGGAGGAGGCGCTGCGCCTGACGCTGGCGGCGATCGATTTCGCCGGGGAGCTCGGCGCCCACTTCATCATCTGGCCCGGGATCGAGGGCTACAACTATCCGTTTCAGACGCCCTACCGTGAGAGCTGGGCCTGGCTGATCGAGGGAGTCGGCCAGGCGGCCGAGCGTTGCCGAGAGCGTGGGATCCTGCTTTTCCTCGAGCACAAGAACTCGGAGCCTGCGATGAAGATCCTCATGCGCAACGTCGGTATGACCCTGCACGTGATCCACAAGCTCCGAGCCCAGGGCCTCGACAACATCAAGGTCAATATGGACTGGCAGCACTTGTTGATGAACGGCGAGAACCTTGCCGAGTACGCGGCCATGCTCGCGGCGGAGGGAGTGCTCGGCCATCAGCACGCGAACTCGGGCTGGGGGACGTTCGACGACGACAACATGGTCGGAGCGCTCGCATTCATGGAGACGCTCGAGCTCGCCGTCGAGCTCCGCCGTGCCGGCTACGGCGAGAACGGCGAACGGCTTGGCTTCGATCTGTACCCCTACACGGAGGATGCAGTAGCGGCCGTCACACGTAGCGTGCTGCAGTGGCGCTTCATCGACGCGGCCGCGTCGCGGATCGACGACGTGGCGCTGCGAGCGGCGCAGCGTCAAAAGGATGCCGTCGCCGCCTACGAGCTCGTCTACGCGGCGCTCGGCGGGTGACGCAGCTCGTCGGCCTCGACGTCGGCACGACCGGTGTCAAGGCGCTGGCGCTTTCGCCGGATGGTGACGTCCTCGCCCGAGCCGAGGTGAGCTACGACCTCTCGACACCGCAGCCCGGGTGGGCCGAACAGGATCCGGAAGACTGGTGGCGGGCAGCCGAGCAGGCGCTGGCCGCTCTCGGGGGGCAACCGACCGCGATCGGCCTCTCCGGTCAAATGCACGGTCTCGTCGTTCTCGACGATCAAGATCGCGTGGTTCGGCCCGCGATCCTGTGGAACGACCAGCGGACCGGTGCGGAGTGCGTCGAGATCGAGCAGCGGATTGGGCTCACACGTCTGATCCAGCTGACGGGGAACCGGGCGCTGACGGGCTTCACTGCTCCGAAGCTGCTCTGGCTGCGCCACCACGAGCCGACCACGTACGCGCGGATCGCACGCGTATTGCTGCCGAAGGACTACGTCCGCCTACGCCTCACGGACGGCGAGCACGCGATCGACGTCGCGGACGCGTCGGGCACCCTCCTCTTCGACGTCGCGGGCAGGCGCTGGAGTCAGGAGATGCTCGAGGCTCTCGAGCTAGACCCGGCCTGGCTTCCACGAGCGCTGGAGTCGCCGGAGGTGTCGGGCGAGACGGCCGCCGGCATTCCGGTCGCCGCGGGTGCCGGCGATCAGGCGGCGGCGGCACTCGGCGTCGGCGTCGACCGGCCGGGACCGGTCTCGGTGGTCCTCGGTACGTCAGGTGTCGTGTTTGCGGCACTGCCGGCCTTCGCCGCCGACCCGCAGGCGCGCGTGCATGCCTTCTGCCATGCCGTTCCGGGCGCCTGGCACGCGATGGGAGTGATGCTGTCCGCGGGAGGCTCGCTGCGCTGGCTGCGTGACGCTCTCGGCAGCAGGAGCGGGTATGACGAGCTGACTGCCGCGGCCGAGGAATGGCCGCCGGCGACCGAGGGGCTGACCTTCCTTCCCTACCTCACCGGTGAGCGGACCCCGCACGCGGACCCCCAGGCCCGCGCCGCTTTCGCCGGGCTCACGATCCGCCACGACCGCGGCGCCCTCGTGCGCGCCGTCCTGGAGGGCGTCGCCTATGGGTTGCGCGACTCGCTCGAGCTGCTGCGCGAGCTCGGAGTCGAGCCGCGCGCCGGTCACGTCTCCGGTGGGGGAGCTCGCAGCGAGCTCTGGCCTCGCATCGTCGCCTCGGTCCTCGGCCTGCCCATCCAGCGGATGGCGACCGACGAGGGCTCCGCATACGGAGCAGCGCTCCTCGGCGGCGTGGCCGCCGGAGTTTTTCGCGACGTCCACGACGCCGTCGCCAGCTGCGTCCGCCTGCTCGACCCGGTCGAGCCAGATCCTCAGTGGTCTGATGCGTACGAGCGCGGTTACCGTCGCTTCCGACTGCTCTATCCGGCCCTTCGACCCTTGGAGGACGCATGACGACGCTCGATGGAAAGGTTGCCCTCGTCACCGGGGCAAGCCGCGGCATCGGAGCCGCGGTCGCACGACGGCTGGCGGGGAGGGGGTCAAGCTGGGACTTGCGTCGCGCAGCGGGGACGACCTTGGCATCGCAGGCGCGGTCGCGCAGCCCTGCGACGTTCGCGATGCCGCTCAAGTGGAGGAGATCGTGTCCGCGACCGCGAACGCCTTCGGCCGGCTGGACATTCTGGTCTCAAACGCCGGCGTTGGTGCTTTTGGCCCATTCCTCGAGCTCGCGCCCGACTTCCTCGAGGAGATGATCGACGTGAACGTGAAGGGGACGCTTTACGCCGTGCGGGCCGCGCTCCCGCACCTGCTCGTGAGCGGCGAGGGAGACATCGTGACGCTCGCGTCAGAAGCCGGACGCCGCGGTCTCCCTCTCGAGGCGGTCTATTGCTCCTCGAGGTTCGCGCAGGTCGGGTTCACGCGCTCGCTCGACCATGAGCTGCGTGAACGCGGCACTCGGTGCACGAATGTCTGCCCAGGCGGTGTGGCCACGGACTTCGCACTCGAACCGGGACGAGGGCGGTCACAAGAGGCGCTCGCCGGGATGATGAGCGCGGACGACGTCGCGGACGTCGTCCTCTTCGTGCTCACGAGGCCGCGCAACCACCGCATCCTCGAAACCGCGTTCCGCCCGATGACGGAGGCGTCATGGGGCTAGGCGGACCCGTCAAGTGGGGGATCCTCTCGACCGCCCATATCAACCGTAAGGTCGTTCCCGGCGCCCACGCCTCGGAGAAGGTCGAGCTCATAGCGGTGGCGAGCCGCGATCTCAGACGTGCGGAGGAGTACGCGCGCGAGTGGGAGATCCACCGCGCATACGGCTCGTACGAAGCGCTGCTCGAGGACGCCGAGGTCGAGGCCGTGTACATCTCGCTGCCGAACTCGCTGCACTGCGAGTGGTCGATCCGCGCCGTCGAGGCGGGAAAGCACGTGCTCTGCGAGAAGCCGATGAGCAGGCACGTCGGCGACGTCGAGGCCGCATTCAACGCTGCTGAGGAGAACGGGCGAATCGTGATGGAGGCCTTTATGTACCGCCACAACCCTCAGACCAGACGGCTCCGTCAGCTCGTGGACGAGGGCGCGATCGGGGTGGTCCGGCTCGTCCGCGCCTGCTTCAGCTTTTCGCTGTATGACGCGGAGAACATCCGCCTGCGGACGGACGTGGAGGGCGGCAGTCTGATGGATGTTGGCTGCTACTGCGTGAGCGGATCCCGCTTGCTCGCCGGTGAGCCCGAGCAGGTGTACGGGCAGCAGTTCGTCGGCCCGAGCGGCACCGACTGGGTCTTCACCGGCACGATGCGCTTCCCGCACGACGTCTTCGCTCAGTTCGACTGCGGGACGGCCCTTCCCGAGCGTGACGAGCTCGAGGTGATCGGAGGCGATGGGTCCGTGTTCCTCGACGATCCTTGGCACTGCGTCGAGCCGGTAATCGAGCTTCGCCGCGACGCCGGGATCGAGCGGATCGAGGTCGAGCCGGCCGACTCGTATCGGCTCGAGCTCGAGAACCTCAGCGACGCTATCCGGGGCGCCGCGGATCCGGTTTTGGGACGCGAGGATGCCGTTGGTCAGGCGCGCGCCATCGGCGCGCTCTACCGCTCGGCAGCGAGTGGGGCGGCTGTCTCTCTGTAACGCGACAGCGCGGTCAGCGAGAGCAGACACAGTCCCGCGAGCAGGAAGTAAGGGACCGCGTCGCTGGTGATGGACGCGAGCGCGCCGCCGATTGCGGAGCCCCCGGCCTGGCCGGGTGCCCAGGCGATGTTGACAAGCGCGAAGGCGTAGCCGTAGTCGAGTCCGCGGTGCTCAGCTGCATCGGTGACCATGCTCATCGCGGGCGTCCAGAAGCTGCCGAAGGCGAAGCCGCCGGCGACGACGAGCAGCGCGAGGACCCACGGATTCGAGGGCCAGGGCAACAGGATCGCGACGAGCGCGGAGGAGGCGAGTGCTGCTCGGAGAGGACGGACGCGGCCGTACCGGTCCGAGAGACGTCCTAGCACAGGCGCCCAGCCCGCCTCGAGCGCAGCCGAGACGAGATAGGTGGCGCCCACTGCCGCGGCTCCCCAGCCGAGGGCCGAAAGCCGCAGCGGAGCCAGGACGGAGAGCGCGCCGAAGAGGAGGGCCGGGACCAGACAGAGCCAGACACCGACCTGGATCCTCCGGTCGCGAGCAATCGCCTCGAAGAGTCTCCCGATCGGCTGCGGGCGTTCCGGCACGGCCGCAGGCGTGAGCGCCGCGGCGACGGCGAGCACGACCGCGAGCCCGGCAACGGTGCCGAACGCCGGCCCGGTGCCGGTGAACGATGCGACCGCTCCCAGGATGGGCCCGAAGAGAGCACCCGCGATTGCGGCGCCGAACGCAGAGCCGATGAGGCTGCCGCGGCGACGTGCAGGCGCGGCTGCAACGAGCCATGCCAGCGCGCCCGTCCAGGAGAACGCGCTCGAGACCCCTTGCAGGAACCGTGCCAGATCCAGCGTCCACATCGACTCCGCCAGGCCGAAGGCCACGGTCGTCGCCGCGAGCAAGGTCAGTCCGGTCAGAACGGTCGGCTTGACGCCGAAGCGGGCGGCCGCCATCCCGCTCGGGATCCCGGCGAGCAGAGCGCCGGCCGGGTACATCGCCTGCAGCACGCCCGCGCCGGCCTTGCCGAGATCGAGCTCGTGGACGTAGTGCGGCAGCAGCGGCGTCAGCGCCGCGAAGAACATCGTGTCGACGAAAACGATCGCGCCGACGAGCAGGAGGAGCCGACGCACGGCGTCAGTCGCGCCAGCTCGGCGCTCGGCGTTCGAGAAATGCGCGCAGGCCTTCCTGTCCCTCCTCGCCGGTCCTCAGACGTGCGGCGATGCGCGCCGCCTCCTCGCCGTCGGGTCGCTCGCGGATCAGCTGCTTCGCCTCGCGAACGGCATTCGGCCCCGATGTCAGCAGCTCTGCGAGCACGCGATCGATGGCGGCATCGGGATCCTCCGCGACCTCCTCGATCAGGCCGATCCGCAACGCCGTATGGGCACCGAAGCGCTCACCGGTGAGGAAGTAACGGCGCGCGTGCGCGCCGATCCGCGAGAGCACGAACGGCGAGATGACGGCGGCAATGATCCCGAGCTTGACTTCCGAGAAGCCGAAGGTCGCGTCCGGTGCTGCGACGGCGACGTCAGCGCACGCGACGAGTCCCGAGCCCCCGCCGAGGGCGTAACCGTGCACCCGCGCAATCACGGGCGCGGGACAGCGATCGATCGTCTCGCACATCCGGTACAGCCGCATTGCGTCCTCGACGTTCTCGTCGAAGGAGAGGTCGATCGCCGAGCGCTGCCACTCGACGTCGGCGCCGGCGCAGAAGCTCGGTCCCTCGCCGGCGAGCACGACTGCGCGTGCGTCGCCGACGTCGGCGAAGGCCTCGGTGAGGTCGGCGATCAGCTCGGCGTCGAAGGCATTGCGGCGTTCCGGGCGGGCGAGCGTCACCCGCAGCACCGGTCCCTCGCGTTCGCGGAGCAGCCCGCCCATGGGATCCAGCTTAAAGTTGGGTCGATGCTGAAAGGCGCACTAGCGGCGGCGGTGACCCCGTTGCGGGACACGGGTGAGGCGCTCGACGAGGGCGCGTTCGGCCCCTACGTCGACTTCCTCGTCGAGGGTGGGGTCGACGGTCTGCTTTGTCTCGGGACGACGGGTGAGGGCTTCCTGTTGCCGCTTGAGCAGCGGATGCGAGCCGCGCAGCTCTTCGTCGAGGCGGCCGGCGTGCGGATTCTCGTCGCGGTCCACTGCGGCGCGCAGTCGACGTGGGACACGGTCGAGCTCGCCGCGCACGCGGCCGACCTCGGCGCGGACGGGATCGCCGTGATGGCGCCGCCCTACTTCACGCTCGACGCGGAGTCCTTGCTGGCCCACTTCGCGGCGGCGGCGCGAGCCTGTGCCCCGACGCCGTTCTACGTCTACGAGTTTGCCGCTCGAAGCGGCTACGCGGTTCCCCTGATCGTGCTCGAGCGGCTGCGAGAAACTGCTCCCAACTTGCGCGGGCTGAAGGTGTCCGACACACCCTGGTCCGCCTTCGCGCCTTACCTCATCGAAGGACTGGACGTGTTCGTCGGTCCGGAGGCGCTGTTGGCCCGAGGTCTCGCCGCAGGGGCAGCCGGGGCGGTCTCGGCGCTGGCATCAGTCTTCCCAGAGCTTGTCGTCGCTGCGGTTCGCGATCCGGGAAGCGTCGATCTCGGTCCGGTCCGGGCAGCGCTGGAGCGCTTCCCGTTCCAGGCGGCGGCGAAGGCTGTCCTCGCGGCGCGGGGCGTCCCGATCGGTCCTGATGTGCGGCGTCCGCTACGA
>JBKOWS010000176.1:0-6726 GCA_046724565.1 Actinomycetota bacterium
TCTCGCAGTCACGCTTCGGCTCCGCGCGGGTCGCAGGCACGAACTGCCCGACCTCGAGCGAATCGGTCCGGTCACCGTCCGCGAGAACCCAGGAATGCGTTGGCGTCGCCAGAACGTTGCGCCGGAACCTCGAGATGTTGCGCGTCGTCAGCCGCATGCCACCGTACGGATCGCGTTCCTCGAAGGCGGGCGCAAGCGTCACGTTCACGAGCGGCTTGCGCCGGAAGCGCCGCACATACGCCGGCTTGAAGCCGTCGTCGGTCAGAACTCGGCACGATTTGTTCTCCATCTCGACGAAGGTCCGGAGGCCAAAGCTGGTGACGAACTGCTCGGTCGGCGCGAAGCAGTCGATGCACTCCTCCGGGTCGATCACGAGAATGCGCTCCGCCTGGTGGATGCAATCCACAGGGCAGACGTCGACGCAGGACAGGTCTTTGATGTCGATGCAGGGCTCGGCGATGATGTAGGTCACGGCCGCAAACTCTACTCAGGCGGTCAGCTCCTCGACGACCTGAGCCGCACGGTCCTGCAACGCGTTCTTCACCAGCACCTGATCGAAACCCGCCTCGAGGGCCCGGCGCAGTCCAGCGGTGTCGGCGTGGCCTCCGAACCCGAGGATCGGTATCTCCGGATACGAGTCGGCGACGTCCATCGGATCGACGCGGCTGATGTCCGCGATCACGAGATCAGGCCAGTCTGCGCTGTCCGTTGCGACGAAATGATGGGCAGGCAACAACGCCTCGAGCTTGCCCCGAAAGTAGACATCGACCCCACACAGCAGGATCGTCGCCACGGCATGAGGGTATCGCGCTCGGACGTGCCTGCTCAAGTCCCCTGCTAGTGTCGGCGCGAGTGGAAGAAGACGGCTTCGTCACCGTCGCGCGGGTCGACGACGTTCCGCCCGGAATGATCCGCCCCTTGAAGGTCGGCGACGTGGAGATCGCGCTCGCACACTGGGACGACGGCTTCTACGCCCTGCAGGGGCACTGCCTCCATCTCCAAGGGCCACTCGGCCACGGCCGCCTCGACGGGTGCGTCCTCACCTGCCCCTGGCACGGCTGGCAGTACGACGTGCGCACCGGCCAGAACGAGTTCGACCTCGCCATCCAATTGCAGACCTACGACGTCCAGGTCGAAAACGGAGAAGTTCGAGTCCGCGTTTGAAGCGGGCGTCGCGCTCATCCGTGCCGGCGAGTACTTCGCTGCGCACGAAGAGCTGGAGGACGCCTGGCGCGCCGCTCCCGCCGAGGAGCGCGACTTCTACCAGGGCCTCGTCCACGTCGCGGTCGCCTGGTACCAGGCAGAACGTGGACGGCCGATCGGCACCGAGCGCCAGCTCGCGAAGGCCATCCGCCGCCTGACGCCGTACGCTCCCGCGCACCGCGACCTGGAGCTCAGGCCGCTGCTCGCACAGCTCCGCGACCTGCACGCGCAGGGCACGCTCGACCTTCCGCCGCCGCTGCTCTAGAAGCTGCCGAGCCCGATCGCGTCGAGGACGTGGTTCAGCGCCACGCGCAGCCACCAGTCGCGGTGGAAGAAGAGCAGCAGCCCCAGCGCGACGAGGATGACGCCGCTGACGCGCTGGATGATGACGTAGTGATCGCGCACCCAACGAAAGACCGCCATCGCGCGCGCGAACGCGACCCCCGCGAGCAGGAACGCGAACCCGAGCCCCGCGGAATAGGCAACCAGCAACAGCGACCCGCGCACCACGGTTCGCGAGTCCGCGGCCAGGACGAGGATGCCCGCCAGCACCGTGCCGATACACGGCGCCGCGCAGACCGCAAAGGCGCCGCCCAGCAACATGCTCGAGCCGTGGCGCCGCGCTCCGGTCAGAAGCCCCGGCGCGACGACCCGGTCGGGCCACGGCAGCAGTCCCATGAAGGCGAGCCCGAGCACGACGAGGACGAATCCCGCGATCTCGAGCTGGCGGTCGGGACTGACGGCGCCGCCGATCGCCGCTGCGGCGGCGCCAAGCACGACGAACACGATCGTGAAGCCGAGGATGAACGGCAGGCTCGCAAGGACGACACGTCGGGCCGCGCGAGGTTCGCCGAACCGACTCGGGTCGACGGCCGAGACCGCGGAGAGGTAACCGGGAACGAGCGGCAGCACGCACGGCGTGACCACCGAGAGGAGTCCCGCCGCGAAGGCGACAGGAATCTTGGCGATTAGGTGTCCCAACGCGCGAGCTCGTCGTCGAGCCGGCGCTCGAGGGCCGGATCGAGTTGCGGGCCGTCCGGTTCCCGCTCCCGGGCACGCGACCAGCGCCAGGCACCAACCCCGATCAAGGCTGCGGCCGCAGTGATGCCCACGATCGGCAGCCACCAAGCGAGCAGCCCGAATCCCTTGTGCCGTGGCGCGGCGAGGATGGCCTGCCCGTACTCGGAGACGAGACGAGCCTTGATCTGACTCTTCGTGTCCCCTGCTGCGATGCGGGCGGCGATCAGCCGCTTGATCTGCTGAGCCGCCGGCGACTCCGACTGATCGAGAGTCGTTCCGCACACCGGACACATGACCTCGCCTTCAAGCTCGGACAACGTCGGATGCCGCTCGTCCGCACGTGCGACCGGAACAACGAGGAGCGCCGCGACGACCAAAAGCGCGACTCGTCTCACGACGCCGCGATCTCCTGCAGGTAACGGGGCAGATCCTCTTCGACGATCAGCTCGCCAACGACCTTCCCGGTTCGTGCGACGAAGAAGATCCGCGGAATCGGAAGCCCTCCCCATTTCGCTAACACGCTGCCGCTGCCGTCGTGAACGCTCGGATACGTGATTCCGTGCTCGCGCTGCCAGCGACGCGCGTCGCCCGAGAAGTCCTTGGTGTCGACGCCGATGAAGTCGACGCGGTCGCCGTAACGCTTACGTGCCGCCTCGAGCCGCTTCGACTCGTGGATGCACGGAACGCACCACGATGCCCAGAAGTCCAGCACAATCGGCTTCTTGCCGCGCACCGACGCGAGATCGATGCGTCCGCGGCCGTCGAGCCGACGAAGGTCGAACGACGGGGCGGCCGGATGCTGACCGTCCTTGAGAGCCTGCGACACGCTCTTGCTGCCATGGGCGACGCGCCAGATGAGCAAGCCGAGCAGCCCGAGAACGAGGGCCAGCGCCAGGCCCTGCGCCGCGAGCCTCGCAGGACGCGCCATCAGGCCGCGACGATGAACACGGTCGTGCCGACGTCCACGTGGTTGAACAGCCACTCGGCCTCAGGGATGTGCATGCGAATGCAGCCGTGGGAGACGGAGTAGCCGATCGACGCATCGGAGGGCGTGCCGTGAATGCCGACACCGGGCGCCGACAGCCCCATCCACCTCGTTCCGAGCGGATTCTCCGGTCCGGGAGGAATCGGCTTCTGGCCCTGCGCCCAGGGTGAGTTGGGGGGATACCACCAGGGGTTCTTCCACTTGACGACGATCTTGAAGCGGCCGAGCGGCGTCGGATACTGACTCTGTCCGGTCGCGACCGCGAAGAAGCGCCGGTACCGCGTCCCGTCGTAGAGGAACAACCGGTTTGACTGCCGCCGTATGACGATCACCAGGCCGAAGTTGCGCCGCGTGACCTTCGCACGGACTCGGTCCTGAACGAGCGCGATGGGCTCTCGCACGACGGAGGTGAGCTGGACGTTGATGTCGTGCACGGCCTTGCGCTGCTCGAGCTTCCAGCCGGCCCGTTCTGGAGAGAGCCAGGGGCGCAGCTGACGCAGAGAGAGCTTCGCGTCGACGGCGGGTCGATCGAATCGCTGCGCGAGCTTCGCGACGAAGCCCGCCGTGCCGCCGCTCACCGTCACGCCGAGCGAGACCGCGGTGCCGGGCGCAGCGGCAAGCGCCCGCTCGACCGCCCTGTCGATGACGGGAACCGCGCCGAGCACGTCGGGGGTCACGGTGATCTCCGTGGCACCGAGGTGCAGCATGAGCGGCGCCTGGAAGGCCTGCTGGACGGCTGCGGTCGCAGCCTCCGTCGTCAGGCCGCCGACGTCGAGGCCGCCGATCGTGACTCCGAGCGGGATCGCGGCCGGCTCGTCAGCCGCTGCCGGACCGGATCCAACCCCTCCGAGCGCGACCAGCCCGGCAGAGCAGAGAACCACAATCGAGAGCCGCTTCACGCCTTCAACATCGTAAAGATCCGCGGATCATTGGTGATGATGCCATCGGCTCCGTCGCGGACGAGCCGATCGGCGAGTTTCGGGTCGTCCACGGTCCACACGTAGACCGCGGCGTCGAGCTCGTGCGCTCGGTCGATCGCTGCCTTCGAGGCGACTGAATAGTGGAGGGTTGCGGCGACGGCGCGCGCGCGGGAGAGGAGTACGGGAAGTCGACGAGGCAGTGAAGCCCCGATCGACGCGAGAGCTGCGCGGACGACCGGCGCCAGCGGTCCCCGCTTCGAGATGCCGAAGCGGTCGCGCGGGAGGGTGAATGAGCGTGGCAGCTTCGGCTCGAGGTCCGCGAGGTGGCGTAGGGACTGCGCATCGAAGCCGCTCACCCAGGAACGGTCGAGGAGGTCGTGACGGTGCAGGGCCTCGACGACACCCCGCTCCACTCCGCGCCGCTTGAGGTCGATCTGCAGGCCGATGCCCGGAAGTCGCTCGGCGCAGAACGCGAGCGCCTCGTCGAGCGTCGGCAGCTCGGGCGCAACTCTGCGCAGAGCCTCGAGCGAGCGCCTCCGAACCGCGCCGCGCGCGGCGCCGTGACTCACCTCGTGCAGATCATTCGAGTGCGCGAGCACGAGCGTCCCGTCGTGAAGGTCGAGGACGTCGAACTCCAACATGTCGCAACCGAGCTCGACGGCGAGCTCCAGCGCGCGCAGTGTGTTCTCCGGTGCGAGCGCGGACGCGCCGCGATGGCCGACGCGGGCGAAGTAACCATGCTGTCGCCGGAGTTGGATCAAACGGTCCGCTTGACGACCACGACGGCGCAGTCATCCGCAAGCTCGCCGCGCGCGAAAGAGCGACAGTCGTCGAGCACGCCCTGCGCGAGCTTGCCCGGCGGCAGCTCTCGCTGCTCCGAGAGCACGCGGTCGAGACGTTCGACTCCGTACAGCTCCTTGTCGCGGCGTGCCTCGATGACGCCGTCCGTGTAGAGCACCACGGCGTCGCCGACGCCGAGCCTCGTCCGCACCTCGTCGTAGTGCTGGTCCGGCTCGATTCCGAGCACGAGGCCACGCACGTCGAGCCCCATCACCGTCCCGTCCGTCGCGACGATCCGCGGAGCGGGGTGTCCCGCCCCCGCGGCGGCGACCTCGCCGGCTTCTCCGTCGATGACGAGATACGCGAGCGTGATGAACTTCCCCGGAGCGATCTCGCCGACCACCACCTCGTTCGCGGACTGCAGGAAATCCGCCGGCTCCGGATGTTCGCGGGCCAGCGACCGGAACACGAACTTGGCCATCGCCATGTCCGCAGCGGCTTCGATCCCGTGCCCCGTCACGTCGCCGAGCGCCACGGCCAGACGGCCATCGGCGAGCTCCAAGAAGTCGTAGACGTCCCCGCCCACCTCGACGCGCGCCGAGGACTCATACGCGTCGCCGAGCTCCAGGCCATGGAGCTCCGGGAGCCTGTCTGGCAGCAGCGACCGCTGCATCATGTCCGCGAACTGTTTCTGCTGCTGGTAGAGACGCGCGTTGTCGATAGCGAGCGCCGCCTGACCCGCGATCGCAGTGGCCTGCTCGACGACCTCACGCGTCACCGGCATGCCGGGGCGCATCGAGAGGATTGTCAAAGATGCGAGCACTTCCGCAGTCGTCGCAATCGGTACGGCCGCGCCCGTCCAGCCGCGCTCGAGGAACGGGACCAGTGCCGACGCGGGAAGACTGATCTCCTCGAGCGCTCTCGGCGTGAAGACGAACGGTTCCCCCCGCCGGAACAGGCGCTGCAACGCATGCGCGCCGAACGGCCAGGGACGCGCGAGGATTGCACGCGCCGACTCCTCCACATGCGGCTCCGCGACCTTCAGCGCGCGAGGAACGAGCCACTCGCGCCGGTCGTCCGGCAAACCGATCAGTGCCACGTCGACGTCGAGCACCTCGACGACGGTGCTCACAAGAGCCTCGAGCGTCGCGTCAAGCGAAAGACTCTGCGCGAAGGAGCGCGAGATCTCGTAGAGCGCGCGCACCTGCTTCGAGGCTGCACGCTCGGCCTGAAGTGCCTGCTCGCGCTCGTCACCGAGCAGCTTCGCGCGCTCGTGCAGCTGTGCGTTCTGTACGGCGACGGCGAGCTGTGCCGCGAGGGCCGACAGGAGTGACGACTCGTTCTCGGTCAGCACACGTCCCCTCGCCGGGAAGACCCCGAGCAGTCCGATGACATCGTCATGTGCGAACAGAGGCAGGGCGATCACCGCTTCGATCCCGGCCTCCGCCGCGGCGTCGGCGACTCCGCTCAGGCGAGGATCGGAGGCGACATCCTCGACGACGAGCATCCCGCGAGACCGGAAGGGTCCGAGCGTCAGCTCGAGCAGCCGCTCGGCCAGTCGTTCGTGCGGACCTGCGAGCCCGAGGTCCGCCGCTGGAAAGAGGCGATCCTCCTCGCGTAGGTAGACGGCGAGTCGATCCGCGCCGAGCAGCTCGCCGACCCGGGCCACAGCGGTCTCGAGGGTGTGCGCCAACGAGAGCTGCGAGATCGCCTGCCCAACCACCGCGAGCAGCGCGCGCGTTCGCTCGAGCTCCAGTTCGACCGTGCGTGTATGCATGCTCGTCCGCAAGGCGTGGGCCGCACGGACGCCGAACGTGG
>JBKOWS010000027.1:0-11184 GCA_046724565.1 Actinomycetota bacterium
CACCAGCTCTTCGATCCGCGCGCGGAGCTGGGGCGCAAACTGCGGCGTCGCCGGGCCGACGAGCGCATCGATCTCTTCCCGTGTCGGCTCTCGCATCGGCGAAAGCCTAACGAGCCTTACGGCTGCGGGGAGGCGACGTAGACGCGAACCTCGAGCGGCCCGAACGAGTCGGTGAACGAGCCACCGTTGGCCGTCACCGTATGAGCGCCGTCGAGACTTCGGAGCGAGCGGTTGCCGAGGGCCGGCACGGTGATCGTCGCGCTTGCCGGAGTGCGGCTCGCGTTGACGGCGATGACGTAGACCGCGCCGTTGTGCTCGCGCGCTCCCACCCTGACGCTGCTTCCAAGCGAGATGCTGGCCGCCGTTGCGGGCTCGACGAGAGCCGGGACGAGCGACTGGATCTCGCGGCTCGAGCGCGCGATCTCGGCGCCGATCTCAGGCGCCCAATCGTTCGGGAAGTAGCCGATGGCGTGGGCGCCGCCGGCGATCGCCAGCCAGGTCTCCGCCCGCACGGTGTCGGGCGTCGGGTCGAGCTGTGCGCCCCGGCAGTCCATCCGCCGTGCCTCGATCCACTGGTACGTCGGCTTGCCGCGTGCAAGGGCGACGAGGTCGACCTGCGAGTCGAAGACGTCGCCGAAGCTGTCGTAGCGGCACCAGTTCTGGAGGGGGTAGAGGTCGAAGCCGAGCACGTCGGAGGCGGCCGCGAGAGCCGGATACATGCCTCTTCCCTGAGGAAGCGGCGCGGCGCCGCTGTAGAAGTGGTTCGTCAGGGTGAGGAAGCGGGGTCCGGAGCCCGGTGTGGGCGGCGCCATGCGCTGCACGTCCGAGAGCGTCAGGTCGTTCGGAAGGAACGTGTCCCACTCGTCGGGCAGGTGCACGCCGACCGAGCCCTCCCGCGCAGCTGCGGGCGCCTGCGCGTTGCCGAGAACGAAGGCGCGGCCGCTCAGCCAGCTCGCCAGCGTCGCCCCCGTCCCGCAGTTGTTGCCCATGAAGAGGTCGATCCCGACCGCGAGGTTGCCGGCGACCGCATCGGGGCATTGGCCCCAGACCATCCTGGGGAAGGACGGTTGGCCGTTGAGGAGGATTGCCCCGTCGGCCGTCGTCATCTCGACCGGGCCGGACAGCGCGGGGGTCGTCAACAGGAATTCGGCGATCGGCGCTTGCCCGCCCGCGTTCTCGGCCGTGACGGCGAGCTTGTAGGAGCTCGAGAAGGTCAGTCCGACAACGGTCGCCTGGTGGCTCGCCGACTCAGTGCTCGGTGCGGTCCACACGACGGGCGCGTCGAGGCCGTAGGCGACCCGCGAGGTCGCGGGGACGCTCGTCTGCCAGGCGATCGTGGCGGAGAAGGGGGTCAGGGCGACGGTGTGGACGTCCTCGATTGTCGGGGCAGGCACTGTCGGCGCCGTAGGTGTCGTGGTCGTCGTCCCGGTCGGCGGGGGCGGTGTCGAGACAGAGCCGGGTAGAGCCAGGAACCTCAGGTCGCTCACATACGGGGAGCTGAACGCGATGTCGGCGGACGACGCAGCGGTGGACGTTGCCGCGGTGCGGGTGACCGTCTCAGCGTTGACGTGCCCAAGGGGTGTGAGGCCCGGTTCCGACGCCCCTCTCGTGTCGAGACCGACCGGTCGAACCGGTCGGCCGCCCGGGGGCGCGAATCTCAGCGGCGGATTGGACACCGCCGGGGCCGCCACGGCCCGGACCGACGCCGACGACCCCGATCCAGGCAGGCCGAGCTTGAAGCCGATCGCGGAGCCGGCAACGACGGCAAGCAGCAGCCAAAGGGTGGCGCGCAGGGGCACCAGATAGGAGTCGGCGTTCGGCGGCCGCTCCTCTCACTCGAACGAGTGATATGAGCCTTTACGCTCCGACCCCCGTGCGCCATTCGACCGCCGATCTGATGCTGTTCGCGACGGTCAGTCTCTGGGCGCTCAACTTCACGGTCTCGAAGTACATCCTCGACGAAGGGTTCCATCCGCTCGCCTACTCGGCCGTGCGTTACGCCTGCGCGGCGTTGATCTTCGCCGGGATCACGCTCGCTTTGGAGGGGACGCTTCGCGTCGGCCGTGGCGATCTGCTTCTGATCGTGATCTGCACGGTCGTGCTCTTCGCGAACCAGTTGGCGTTCGTGTACGCCCTGGACTTCACCACCGCATCGACCGTGGCTCTCCTCTTCGGGACGCTCCCAATCTGGACGGGACTGATCGCGCGCGGCAGCGGAGTCGAGCAGCACAACGTGCAGTTTTGGCTTGCTGCGTGTGTCTCGTTCGCAGGTGTGGCACTGGTCGCGCTCGGCTCGGGCGGGAACCTCTCCGCCGACCTGAAGGGCGACGCGCTCGCCGTTCTCGCCGCTGCGACGTGGGCGGCGTACTCCGTGGCGATCAGCCCGCTGATGCGTCGCTATTCCCCGTTCCGCCTCAGCGCGATCTTCCTGCTCGCCGTGACAGTGGCCCTGTTCGCGGCGGGCTCGACCCAACTCGCGCATCAGAATTTCGGGTTCCGCGGCCTCGTGTGGCTCGGCTTTGCTTTTGCGGTGCTCGGCCCACTCGTGCTCACCAATCTGCTGTGGTTCACCGCGATCGACCGGGTCGGCCCGTCACGCGCCTCGCTCTTCGCGAACCTGGAGCCCTTTCTCGCGGCGGTTGTCGCCCTGGTCGTGCTCCACGAGCACATCGCGGTGGTGCAGATCGCCGGCGGCCTCGCGATCGCCGGAGGGATTGTGCTCGCCCCCCGGCAGCAACCAGCCCTCGAGCCGCCTGCTGAGTAAGCTTCGTCTGTGGGGCAGAACGCCGACTTCATGCCGATCGACGGCTGGGACCATCTCGAGCTCTACGTCGGCAATGCGAAGCAGGCGGCCTTCTACTACGAGCATGCGTTCGGCTTCACGCCGACCGCCTACGCAGGTCCCGAGACGGGGGTTCGCGACCGGGCCTCCTATGTTGTCGAACAGGGCGACATCCGACTCGTTCTGACGAGCGGACTCCGCCGCGACTCCGAGATCGCCCGCTTCGCGTGCGCGCACGGCGACGGCGTGAAGGACACGGCGCTCACCGTCCCGGACGCCGCCGAGGCCTACCACCAGGCCGTGAGCCGCGGCGCGCGCGGCACCGTCGAGCCGCACTGGGCCGAGGACGACTTCGGCCGGGTCCAGCTGGCGACCATCGCCACCTACGGCGAGAACGTGCACACCTTCGTCGGGCGGCGTGAATACGAGGGCGCGTTCCTGCCGGGCTACCAGGAGATCGCGCGCACGAACGGCCAGCCCGCGACGGGTGTGGGCCTGAAGACGATCGACCACGTCGTGGGGAACGTCGAGCTCGGTCGGATGGACTACTGGGTCGAGTTCTACGAGCGCACGATGGGGTTCACGAACATCATCCACTTCGCAGACGAGCAGATCCACACTGAGTACTCGGCCTTGATGTCGAAGGTCATGGCGGACGGTGAGGGGAAGATCAAGTTTCCGATCAACGAACCGGCCGAAGGGAAGCGGAAGAGCCAGATCGACGAGTACCTCGAGTTCTTCGGCGGCCCGGGCGTCCAGCACATCGCGCTGCAGTCCGAGGACATCGTGCGCACGGTCGAGACGCTGCAGGACCGAGGCGTCGTCTTCCTCAACACGCCGGACGCCTATTACTCCGACGCCGCCGATCGTGTGGGCGAGATCGGCGAGGATTGGGACGATCTGCAGCGCCTGCGGATCCTCGTCGACCGCGACGAGGACGGCTATCTGCTACAGATCTTCACGAAGACCGCGCAGGACCGGCCGACCCTCTTCTTCGAGGTGATCGAGCGACACGGCGCCCGCGGCTTCGGCGAAGGGAACTTCAAGGCCCTCTTCGAGGCGATCGAGCGCGAGCAGGCCCTCCGCGGCAATCTCTGAGTGACGCCTTGGGCGACCGAGGTCGCCGCGTGCAGGCCGCAAGGCTCCGCGTCCGGCGGCATCTATTCCGCAGACATCAAACTGCGGAAGAAGGAGTGAAAAGACGTATGCGTCGGATGCTGATCGCGTTCGTCCTGTTCGCCGGGGCTCTAGCGCTGGCCGCGTCGAGCCTCGCCGATCCGGGCGACAAGGGCAAGGGGAAGAAACAGGGGAAGAACAAGTTCACCTTCACGTTGGCGAACACGGACAATCGATGTGACGGCAGCGGCGCGTGGGCGAACCTCAACGAGAAGCGGACGTACGTGGTCCATGACAACGGTAACGGGACGTTCACGCTTCGCCGAGTTAGCCGAGGGACGTTCACCACCATCGCCGGCACGAGCCCTGGGAACTGCACGGCGAACAAGAGCAAGCACGGACACCTCGTCCGCGCCGGCGTGACCGGCCGCTTCGGCGGCTATCTCCAGGGCACGATCACCGGCGGGACGTTCAACAAGAACGCGACGTGCGCCGCTGCATGCTTCACGGACGACTTCGTGAAGGCGTTCTTCGGCGCGAGCGCCGTGTTCACGTGTGACGGAGCGACGAACAGCACCGACTGCAAGTTCAACTTCAACTACACAGCACCGGGCCGCGCGGCGAATCGTCCGCGGCTGATAGTGCGCCACTGGCAAGACCGCGGTAAAGGCTCTGGCACGACGCTGCAGGAGCACTTCCACGGCGACATCGCCAGCTCCTAGCTTCAGAATCGCGCGGACTGAAGAGCCCGCTTCGGCGGGCTCTTCTCTCTTCTGTTTACTTGCCGTGTGAATCCCCAGAGGCGCGCAGCTCTCATCTCGGTCGGCGCAGCCGTTGCGCTGATCGCGCTGAAGCTCGGCGCGGGTTTGGCCTCGCACAGTCTCGGGCTGATCTCCGAAGCCTTGCACTCCGGCACGGACCTCGTGGCTGCGCTCCTGACCTTCTTCGCGGTCGGCGTCGCCGTGCGGCCCGCGGACGTGTCGCACCAGTACGGCCACGGCAAGGCCGAGCACCTCTCGGCGCTCGCAGAGGCTGCCATCCTCGTCGTCGCCAGCGTCTTCATCGCCTGGCGCGCGATCCTGCATCTCGTCGGCGAGCGCAGCACCTCGGTCGAGGCGACCTGGTACGCGTTCGTGGTGATTGGCATCGTCGTCCTCGTCGACGTGAGTCGCACGATCGCGCTCCGGCGCGCGTCGCGCCGCTACCGCAGCGCCGCCCTGGCGTCGAACGCGTTGCATTTCGCCAGTGACCTGGGTGGGTCGCTCGCGGTGCTGCTCGGGCTCGTGCTCGTTCGTGCCGGTTACCCGCGCGCGGACTCCGTGGCGGCGCTCTTCGTGGCGGTGCTCGTCCTCGTTGCAGCGGCGCGACTGATGAAGCGCAACGTCGACGTCTTGATGGACCGGGCTCCTGCGGACGCGGAAGACGCGGCGCGCGCCGCCATTGCCGCGATCGACCCGCCGGTCCAGTTGCAGCGCCTGCGCATGCGTCAGGCCGGACCCCGTCAGTTCATGGACGTGGTGATCACGGTGCCGCCCGGCGCCGCCGTCGGTCAGGGCCACGCGGCCGCCGACCAGGTGGAGGAAGCCCTCAACGACGCGCTGCCGGGCAGTGACGTCGTCGTTCACGTCGAGCCGGAGGGAGACGAGGCGGCGATTCGGGAGCGTGCTCACGCGGCGGCCCTCGGAGTTCCGGGCGTACGCGAGGTGCACAATGTCAGCGTCCTCGACGTCGGGGACCGGACCGAGGTCTCGCTTCACCTCAAGCTGCCCGGCGGGATGACGCTCGAGGACGCGCACGAGGTCGCGAACCAGGTCGAGAACGCGATCGCGGACGCCGTTCCCGAGGTCGACTCGGTCCAGACGCACATCGAGCCGCTCGCCGAGGTCGGAGAGGGAACGCGCATGGAGGACGACAGCGCCGAGCGCGACGTCGTCCTGCGGATCGTCCGCGAGCTCACGGGACAGGAGCCGCGCGCGCTCCGCTTCCTTCGCACCGACGAGGGGCTGCTCGCCTACGTCACGCTCGGTCTCGATCCGTCGAGCCCGCTCGCGGATGCGCACGCCCGCGCCAGTGAGATCGAGGAGCAGCTCCGCCGCGCACGTCCTGACATCGCCGACGTCATCGTCCACACGGAGCCTTAGCTTGCGCCTCTGCATGTTCACGCCGCGCGAGCTGCAGCTCGAGCGCGGCTGGCCGGGGCTCATCGAGGGCGACACGGTCGTGCAGCTCGCGGCTCAGACGCTGCAGGCTTTCTTTACCGGCGGAGGTGCGGCTCGGCGACATGCCGAATACCGCCTCGACGAGATCGACCTGCGCCCACCGGTCCTGCATCCGCCGTCCGTGCGGGACTTCTATGCCTTCGAGCAGCACGTCAAGACTGCCCTCGCCTCACGAGGGCTCGAGGTCCCACCGGAGTGGTACGAGATCCCGGTCTTCTACTTCTCCAACCCGGCGGCGATCTACGGGCCGGATGACGAGATCCGCCGCCCGACGGACACGGCTGAGCTCGACTACGAGCTCGAGGTGGCGGCTGTTATCGGGGCGGAAGGCAGGATTGGCGGGTTCACCGTCATGAACGACTGGTCCGCCCGCGACCTCCAGCGCGCCGAGATGAAGGTTGGCCTGGGTCCGGCGAAGGGAAAGGACTTCGCGACGAGCCTGGGTCCCGTGGTCGTGACACCGGACGAGTTCGACGGATCGAGCGGGACGATGATCGCCCGCGTGAACGGTGAAGAGCGCTCGCGCGGCGAGCTCGGCGACCTGTACTACTCGTGGGACGCGATCGTCGCCCATGCGGCGCGCAATTCCCGCCTACGTGCCGGCGACGTGCTCGGCTCGGGCACGGTCGGGACGGGCTGCATCCTCGAGCTAGGCGACGGGCGCTGGCTGCAACCGGGCGACGTGGTCGAGCTCGAGGTCGAGGGAATCGGCGTCCTGCGGAATCGGATCGCATGATCGTCGCAGTCGTCGGCGCCGGGATCATGGGCTCCGCGGCCGCGCGTGAGCTCGCGCGCCGCGGGCACGAGGTCTCGCTCTACGAGCAGTTTCGCGTGGGGCACGATCGCGGCTCGAGTCACGGGCGATCACGGATCGTCCGGCTCGCGTATCCGGAGCTCGAGTTCGTCGAGCTGGCGAAAGAGTCGTACGACGGATGGCACGAGCTCGAACAGGAGTCCGGGCTCGAGCTGCTCGAGCTCAACGGTCTCCTCGAGCTCGTCGAGGACGCTGACCAGACCTCGCGGGACGCGCTCGATGCAGCCGGGGCCGAGTACGAGCTGCTCTCCGCTCGGGACGCCGGCGCGCGCTGGCCCGTGGGAGTGCTAGACAACTGGACGGCGCTCTTCCAACCGGAGGCCGGAATCGTGCGCGCCGACCTGGCGCACCGGGCCTTCGTGGACAGTGCCCTCGCACACGGAGCGCAGCTCGAGGAGGAGGCACCTGTTCGCTCACTCGACGAGGTCGCCGCCGACGTTGTGGTCGTCACGGCCGGCCCGTGGGTCACGAAGCTGCTTCCCGACGTGCCCGTGCGCACGACGCGCGAGACCGTGGCGTACTTCCGTCGCACGGGCGACCCGCTGCCTTCGATCGTCCAGCTCGATCCCGAGACGCGAGGCCACGCGCTGTACTCGCTCCACGATCCGCTGCACGGCCTCAAGGCAGGCGACCACCACGCCGGGGCGGAGGCGGATCCCGACGGTCCCGGCGGGCCCGATCCCGTGCTCGTCGAGCGCGTTGCCGCATGGGTCGCACGCACTTATCCGGATGCAGAACCAGAGCCGGTCGCCGCGGAGACGTGCATGTACACGACCACACCCGACGAGCACTTCATCCTCGAGCGCCGGGGCCGGGTCGTGATCGGCTCGGCCTGCTCGGGCCACGGCTTCAAGTTCGCCCCCGCGATCGGCAAGCGGCTGGCCGCGCTCGCCACGGGCTAGAGTTTCGGCTATGCCGTTCTACCAGCGTCTCGGGGACGTCCCGAGAAAGCGCCACACCCAGTTCCGCGACAACGGCACGCTCCTCACCGAAGAGGTGATGGGGATGGAGGGCTTCGTCGGGATGGAGTCGATCCTGTACCACCTTCAGTCGCCGTGCCGCGTCATGAAGGTCGGCGGCTTCGAGGAGATCAAGCGTGATGAGTGGGTCCCCGACGCACACGCGCACCGGCACTTCAAGACCTATGGCATCGACGCCAAGGGAGACGAGATCACCGGGCGACGCGTGCTGATGTGGAACAACGATGTCGAGATCTCCCTCTGCCGGCCGAAGGAGCAGATGGACTACTTCTTCCGCAACGGCGAGGGCGACGAGGTCGTCTTCGTCCACGAAGGTTCGGGGACGCTAGAGACGATCTTCGGCAACGTTCCCTACAAGGAAGGCGACTACATCGTCATTCCGCGTGGAACGACGTATCGCTTCCGCCCGGAGGGAGAGCAGCGCTACCTCGTCTTCGAGACACCGGGGCTGATCGAGATCCCGAAGCGCTACCGCAACCAATACGGCCAGATGCTGGAGGGCGCGCCGTACTACCACCGCGACATCCATCCTCCGACCGAGCTGAACACGCATCGCAACAAGGGCGAGTTCCCGGTCAAGGTGCGGGTGCGGCACGGCTACCAGACCTACGTGCTCGACTACCACCCGTTCGACGTCGTCGGCTGGGACGGCTACCTCTACCCGTGGACGTTCTCCGTGCACGACTTCGAGCCGATCACGGGCCGCATCCACCAGCCGCCGCCGTCACATCAGACGTTCCAGGGACGCAACTTCGTCATCTGCTCGTTCTGTCCGCGCAAGCTCGACTTCGACCCGCTTGCAGTCCCGATCCCGTATCACCATTCGAACCTGCAGTCCGAGGAGATGATCTATTACGTCTCGGGCAAGTTCGGCTCACGGCGCGGGGTGGATGTCGGCTCGATCACGTTGCATCCGTCGGGCCTGCCGCACGGGCCTCAGCCCGGGCTCGCAGAGAAGTCGATCGGCATGCACGAGACGCATGAGCTCGCGGTGATGTGCGACACGTTCTATCCGTTGAAGCTGACGAAGTTCGCGAAGGATCTGGACGATGGCAAGTACGCGTACTCGTGGTACGAGAACGCCGAGGAGGGGGCCCTGGCGGACGCGGCGTCAGCTGATGGTGAGGGCGACGCCAGCGGCGCCGGCCTCACGTCGCACTTCTAGGAGCCCTGTGGCCTGGCGCCTGATCACATGGCTCGTCTTCGCTCTCGTGCAGCGGCGCGTGGCGCTGGCCGGCGATCTCGATCGCGAGCGGGCTGCGGCAAGTCTGCGCGAGCATTACGCCGGTGGGTACTTGACGCTTGACGAGTTCTCCCGCCGCACTGGACGTGTCCTGTCCGCCCGGTCGCGCGGCCAGGTGCGTCGCGCGCTCTTCGGCCTCTCGCGCCCCTCGTTGGTGGACTCGGCGCATAGCGCGGTGCGCGACCTTGTTCTCGTCGTCGTTAGCGGCGCCTACGTCGTGTTCAGTCTCGTGCTTGCGCTCGTGCTCGGGTTGACGGTCCTGCTGCACGGCGTCTCGACGTCGGCGTTCCTCGCGATCGCCCTCGTCTGGCTCGTTCCGACCTACCTGTTCGCGCGCCTCCGGCGCCGCAACGCGCGTCTTTAAGCGGCCTTTCGCATGCCGGGATCCTGGTCCGCGTGATCATCCGCCGGCGGCGAGGGGTCCCGGAGGCACCGCCCTCGCCGGGCACGCTCGCGATCAGCCGAGGCTGCGGATGGCTTCTTTGAGCGTTGTGCACCTCGCCGTTCTGCCGGCCAGGGTGACGGTGATCGTCGATGCCTGGTCGGGTGTCCATCGGGTCTGCATCAGGTGGCACGTCGACGTTCCATTCCGTGTCACCCGATACGCGCACATGTAGCGGCCGGGGGCGGCCTGGACACAGTGGGCGTGCCCGGCCCGCCCCGTGTCGCTGTGCTCCTTCGCGTACTGGTTCGTCACGCCGATGAACTCGGCGGCGAACTCTGCCGCCGACGGTGTTGCCGGCGTCGAGGCCTTCGTTTCCGCCGCTCCCGCCGCCTTTGGGCGTTGCCACCCGCAAGGAGGACGATCGCGCCGGGCATATCTCCCGGTGGGCGCTGCCGCGCCCAGCCGTAGCCCTGGGGCCAGCAAAGCGCCACTGGAGTCCGAGGACTCGCGGTCATGTGCGACACCTTCATCCGCTGAAGCTGTCGAAGTTCGCGAAGGGCTCGACGACGGCAAGTACGCCTACTCGTGGTACGAGAACGCCCCTGACGTCGCCGGCGCGGAAGCGGCGGTCGACGGCGGCGCCACAGGTGCGGGTCTGACCTCACATTTCTAACGAAGCGGTCGTGCGCCGGCTCGCGTGGCGACCTTGAGATCGGCTTCGCGGCTCGTCAAGCTTATTGCCAGCGATGCGGCCGCCTGTCGTAACTGGGACTGTACTCGCCGGTTTTCGCGTTCGATCGCTGATCGGCGAGGGAGCGATGGGCGCCGTTTACCTCGCCGAGGATCTCGCGGGGAAGCGACGCGTAGCACTGAAGATCCTTGGTCCGGAACTTGCGCGCGATGAGCGGTTCCGACAGCGGTTCCTGCGCGAGTCGCAGCTTGCGGCCGGCCTCGACCATCCGAACATCGTCCCCGGTGTGTCGTCGGGCGAGGAACACGGCGTTCTCTATCTCGCGATGGAGTACGTGGACGGAGTCGATCTGCGCGGGCTTCTGCGGCGCGAGGGAAAGCTTCAACCGGAGCGGACACTGGCTCTTCTGGCCCAGGTCGCGTCGGCACTTGACGCGGCGCACACCGCGGGCCTTGTCCACCGGGACGTAAAGCCGGGAAACATCCTGGTCGCAACAGGGCCCGACGAAGAACGCGCTTACGTCTGCGACTTCGGGCTTGCGCGCCACGTTTCGTCGGTCAGCAGTTTGACCGGCGAGCGTGGCTTCGTCGGAACGATTGACTACGTTCCGCCTGAGCAGATCGAGGGTGGCACGATCGATGGCCGCGCCGACGTGTACTCGCTCGGGTGCGTTCTCTTCGAGTGCCTGGCGGGGGAGCGGCCGTTCGATCGGGAGAGCGAGCTCTCGATTGTCTTCGCACACCTGAACGAGCCACCTCCGCGCCTCACGGATCTCCGGCCGGAGCTCTCGGATGCCTTCGACAATGTCTTTGCAACCGCGCTGGCGAAGAAACCGGACGAACGGTACTCCAAGTGCAGCGAACTGATCGCCGCTGCAACGGCAGCGTCACGAGGGAAGAGCTTCGTACGCCGAAAGCTCCGACGGCGGAGGCTGATCATTGCCGGCCTCGCGGT
>JBKOWS010000174.1:0-13899 GCA_046724565.1 Actinomycetota bacterium
AAGTGGCGTGCCGTGATCTCGATCGGCGAGCACATCCCGAGTGAGTACGCCATCTGGGTGAACGCACACGCACTTGCCCGTTACGCAGCGCTCGTTCAGGAAGCGCAGATAGTCCCCATCGTGGAGCCGGAGGTGCTCATGGACGGCGACCACACAATCGAGCGAAGCTTCCACGAGACCTCGCGGACGCTGCACGCAGTCTTCACCGAATTGCGCGACCAGCGTGTGCAGCCCGAGGGGATCCTGCTCAAGCCCAACATGGTGCTCTCGGGCTACGAGTCGCCGGAGCAGGCGTCGGACGAGGAGATCGCACACGAGACGCTCCGCTGCTTCCGTCGCCATGTGCCCGCGGCTGTGCCCGGGATCGTGTTCCTGTCAGGCGGGCAGAGCGAGGAAGAGGCGACCCGCAGGCTCAACGCCATGAACGCGATCGGGCCGTACCCCTGGACACTGTCCTTTTCCTACGGGCGCGCGCTCCAGGCGGCCGCGCTCAAGGCCTGGGGCGGCAAGGAGGAGAACGTCGAGGCGGCGCAACGCGCCTTCTATCACCGTGCCAAGATGAACAGCGCCGCGCAGACAGGTTTGTACGCGCCCGAGATGGAGCGCGAAGCAGTTACTGCTTAACGCAAGCGCACGACGAACCAGCCGTTCACGTTGTTGCAGAGGACCTGCGTCGGTCCTTCATGCGCATACGTGTAGACCGCGAGGCCGTCGAAGGTCACCTGGCGTCGGCCATCGGGCCGCCGGACGGTTCCGAACGTGCCGTTGATCCCATTGATCTTTCGCGGCACTGCGCCCTTCGCATAGAGCGGCGGCCAGGCCTTCGCGCACGAGCCGGTGCAGCGGATCTTCCCGCCGGCCCGCTTCTCGACCCTCCAGTAGTAGAGCGCCTGCTTCGTCGGCGTGGCCAGAATCGACCCGAACTGGTCGTCCCGGTACTTGATCACGGGTGCACGTGCGGCGGCAGTCGTCGTCGAGGCGAGGATCAGTGCCGACGCCGCCAGGCCGAGGATGGTGAGGATTCGCATCCCCGCTAGTCCGGCATCACGCCGAAACGTTACGCCCCTAAACTAGTGAACTGAGCCGACGAGCCGCGCAACCTTCGCAAACCTGTGCTGCGCCTCGATCCGGCGCACCGTGCCGCTTCGCGAGCGCATCACGATCGAATCCGTGACCGCCCCGTCGGCCGTGTACTGGACTCCCCGCAGCAGCGCGCCGCTCGTCACTCCGGTCGCCGCGACGAACACGTCCTCGCCCGCGACGAGATCGTCTGTTGTGAGCACCTTGTCGAGGTCGAAGCCGGCCTCCTTCAGTTGCCGGCGCTCGTCGTCGTCCCGCGGCCAGAGCCGGCCCTGCAGCGCTCCGCCCAGGCACTTGATCGCCGCGGCTGAGATCACGCCCTCCGGCGTCCCTCCGATTCCCATCAGCAGGTCCACCCCGGTCCCGCCGCGTGCGGCCGCGATCGCCGGAGCGACGTCTCCGTCGCGGATGAGATTCACCTTTGCTCCCGCTTCGCGCAGCTCGGCGATCAACCGTTCGTGGCGGTCACGCTCGAGGACCACGACGGAGATGTCGGTCGGCTCGACGCCCTTCGCCTCGGCGACGGACTGGACGTTGTCCGTCGGAGAGGCGTTGATGTCGATCGCGTCAACCGCCTCGGGCCCGCAGGCGATCTTGTCCATGTAGACCGCAACGCCCGGGAAGAACATCGTGCCTCGCTCCGCCACCGCGATAACTGCGATTGCGTTCGGCTGGCCGAGAGCCGTCAGCCGCGTGCCCTCCAGTGGATCGACCGCGACGTCGACCTGCGAGCCGTCGCCGCTCCCGACCTCCTCGCCGTTGAAGAGCATCGGGGCCTCGTCCTTTTCTCCCTCGCCGATCACGACCACGCCGTCCATCGACACCGTGTCGAGCATCAGTCGCATCCCGTCGACGGCAGCCTGATCAGCGCTCTCTTTCTCGCCGCGACCGATCCATCGTGCGGCTCCGAGTGCCGCGGCTTCGGTCACGCGGACCATTTCGAGGGCCAGGTTGCGGTCCGGCCTCATCTCCACGGTGAGACCCTACATCCGTTCGGGCGCCTCGACCCCGATCAGGTCGAGGCAACGGCCAATCACGCGCTGCGTGGCGCGAACGAGCCCCAGCCGGAACCCCTCTGTCTCGGACCCGACGACGCGATGCTCGTGGTAGAAGCGGTGGAAGTCGTCCGCGACACGGATGGCGTAGATCGGGATCGCATGCGGAGCTCGGCGCTCTGCAGCCTCGGCGGCAACGCCGGGAAACTCGAGTAGCCGCTTGATCAGGTCGCGCTCCTCCTTCTCGAGTTCCTTCGGAGTGTCGCCGCGCTGGCTCTCGGCGTTGCGCAAGATCCCAGCGGTGCGGGCGTGCGCGTACTGGACGTAGTACACGGGATTCTTCTGCGTGCGCTCGGCGGCCAGGTCGACGTCGATGTCGATCGGCTGGTCGTGCCCGCGCGAGACGAGATACCACCGGGTCGCATCGACGCCGATCATGTCGATCAGCTCGCGGAGGAAGACGACGTCGCCGCGCCGCTTCGAGATCTTCTTTGTCTGTCCGCCTTCGACGATGTGAACGAGCTGGTAGATGAGGACTTCGATGCGGTTGGGGTCGTAGCCGAGCATGGCGGCGGCGGCCTTCAGCCGGCCCACGTAGCCGTGATGGTCGGCGCCGAGCACGTAGATCGCGCGGTCGAAGCCTCGTTCGAGCTTGTCCCGAACGTAGGCGACGTCCGCAGCGAAGTAGAGGTACGAGCCGTCCTCCGAGCGGACCAGAGGGCGATCCTTGTCGTCGCCGTACGCGCTCGTTCGCGCCCAGAGCGTTCCCTCCGCCTCGTACGTATCGAGCTTCGGCAAGACCTCCGGGATCTCTTTCTCGATCTCGCCCTGGTGTCGCCAGCTGTCGATAGGGATCCGGAACTCTGCGACCTCCCTGCGAATCTCAGCGAGCATGTACTCGACCGGATCGACGTCGAGTGCCGCCAGCTCGTTGATGTACTCGCCCTGGTAGCCGCCCTCGGGTGGCTCCTCCCCGCGGCGGCGCGCCTCAACGGAAGCACGGAAGAGCTCCACCTGCCGGCCGGCGTCATTGAAGTAGTACTCGCGCTCGACCGCGTGCCCGGCGTACGCGAGGAGCCGCGCGACCGAGTCGCCATAGGCGCCGTTTCGCGCGGAGCCGACCGTGAGCGGGCCGGCTGGATTCGCGGAGATCAACTCGACCTGGATCTTCTGCCGCTGCTCGTGTGTACCGGCGCCGAAGTTCGGGCCGACCTCGCCGAGAGCCTCGGCCAGCCAGGCGGCAGTGACCCACAGGTTCACGAAGCCCGGGCCGGCCACTTCGGCGCGCTCCACTTCCTCGAGCGCGGCAGCCCGCTCGGCCAGCTCGGCCGCGAGCTCCCTCGGGGGACGCCGATGCTGCGGCGCGGTCTGCAGAGCGACGTTGGTGGCGTAGTCGCCGTGCGCAGGGTCGCTCGGCCGCTCGAGCACGACAGGAGCCTCCGCGAGGTGGGAGAGCCGGGTCTCTAGACGTGCCAGGGCGCTAGCTGGCAACTGTCTCGCGCGGAGCGAAAAGCTGCTCGAGGGCGCGGAGCTCCTCCTCGGTACCTGCCGCGATCAGTACGTCACCGACTTCGAGCACTGCCTCAGGCGTTGGCGTGGTGTCGAAGCTGCCGTCCCCTTTGCGCAGCGCGACGATGAGCGCGCCCGTCTGCCTGCGGACGTCGAGGTCGCGGATCGTCCGGCCGCCTTGCCCGGACGCGTCGCCGACCTCGATCTCCTCGAAGCGAAGATCGCTGCCGGCGGCCGTCGTCACGACGTCGACGAAGGCCGTGACCTGCGGGCGCAGCATGTAGTTCGCCATCATCCGCCCGGCCGCCTGGTACGGCTGCACGATCCGATCGGCTCCCGCGAGACGGAGTTTTCTCGCGGCCTCCTCGCTCGAAGCGCGCGCGACGATGAGCAGCTCGGGATTCGAGTTTCGCGCCGAGAGGGCGATGTAGAGATTGTCGGAGTCGTCATCCGAAGCCACGACGAGCCCCCGTGCGCGCTCGAGACCCGCACTGCGGAGATCGTCGTCGTCGGCGCCGTTTCCCTCCATGAACAGCACTCCCTCTTCCTCTGCGGCCTCCTTGGCCTCGTGGCTGTGATCGAGAACGACGAAAGGGGCGCCCTCATGGCGAAGCTCCTCCGCAACGCGCCGCCCAACCCGGCCGAACCCGCAGATGATGTAGTGCTCCCGCAGCGCCTCGATCGCCTTCCGCCTCCTTCGCTCCGCCCAGACTCCGCCGACCACACCGCGCGCGATCGCCTCGACGATGAGCGAGCCGATGTAGGCAAAGATACTGATGCCCGCCAGGACGAGAAAGATCGTGATGATGCGAGCTCCATCGTTTCTCGGGACCGTGTCAAGCCCGGTCAGCGTGCTCGAGACGACGGAGCGGTAGAACGATTGGAGCCACGGCTCGTCGAGGGCCCAGTGAAAGCCGATCGTCCCGATGCAGAGGAACAGCAGCAATGCCGACACGGCGTAGGCGAAGTGGCGGAAGCTGAGGTCGCGGTCCATCTCCGTAGTATCGTTGGGTCGTGGACGACGAGTCTCAGGAGCGCCAGCTCAACATCCATCTGGACCCCGAGCAGATGGCGGGCGTGTACGCGAATTTCGCCAACGTCACGTTCTCTCCGTACGAATTCACGCTGACGTTCGCGCGCATCGATCACGAGATCGAGGAAGGTGACGTTCCCGGAGTCGTCGTGTCACGCGTGAACATGTCGGCCCAGTTCTTCCAGGAGCTGCTGGCGGCGATGCAGGACTCCTTCTCCAAGTGGTCGACGCAGGAGGGAATCCGCAACCTGCCCGAAGCGCCCCCGAGGTCGGACAGCTAGCGGTGTAGGACCTCCCAGGCGTCGGCCTGCTCGACGCGGTGGAGCGGCGTTGGATGGTTGTCGAGGAACACGTGCGCCCACCCGGGCGGGTCGGGATCTTGCAAATCGGTCCTGACGAACCCCTTGAAGAGGCCACGCGCGGCCGCCGGATCGTGCGTGCCTTCCAGTCCAACCCAGTCGGCCTCCGCCTCGTAGCGGCGCGAGATCAGGTTTTCGAAAGGCGTGAGCGCGAGCTGAAGCAGGGCAAGCGTGAGCAAGGCGAGCGGCACCGTGCCGGGATTGCGCAGCCCGCCGCGCCGCCCGGTCGCGAGGGCGACCGCCGCCAGGATCGGAACCCCGAACAACACACCCCAGGCGAGGCCCTTCCAGATGTGACGGCGAGCGAGGTGCGCCAGCTCGTGGCCGGTGACGAATCGCACCTCCCTCCTTGTGAAGCGCCCGTCGAGGAGCGTGTCCCACAGAAACACGCTCTGGCTCGGGCCGATCCCGACTGCATAGGCGTTCGCTGCCGTGGTGCTGTCATGCACAGGCTGGACGCGAACCACGGGATCGCCGGCATGCTCGCGCCTCTCCAGCCGGTCGATCGCAGCTCTCAGAGACGGCGAGCGAACCGGATGCGTTCCGATCCGATTCACGTAGGGGATGACGAATTGCAGGAGGACGGCGAGCGCGAACACGCTCGCGGCTGCGGGAATCCACCAGGACTGCCCGAAGCGCTGCGCGAGTAGCAGCACCACTGCGAGAACGATCACCACGGCGAAGGTCCTCCCGAGGAGGCCTTCCCAGGGGGAGAAGACGATCGAGGCCCAGCTGTCCCTCGAGATGCCGTGCCGTCGTGACCACCACGCGGCAGCGATGTCGAACGGGAGCGAGACCGCCCAGAGAACGGTCGTCGCGATCACGCCGGTGATGATTCCGGCATTGACAGGTCCGAGTCCCAGCGACCGTGCGAGTCGCGGGCCGCGTCGCACGAGCACGACGAGCGCCGAAATCTCCGCGAGCGTGCCGAGCAGCCAGTCGTAATCGAAGAAGCGCTCGTAACGCACGCCCGCGCGGGTCGCGTGAACGCCGAACACCGAGCTCGGGTCGAGCGAGGGCAGAGGCAGGTCGGCCGGCACCTTGGTCCTCCAGAGCGCGGCGGCGGCAAGCGCCCACACCGCAGCTGCGGCGGCTAAGGTCGCGACTCTGCCGATGCGGGTCGCGGTCATCTCCGACGTTCACGCTAACTATCACGCTCTCGAGGCCGTGCTGAGAGACGTCGATTCGGACGGCGTAGACGCCGTCTGGTGTCTCGGAGACACAGTCGGCTACGGGCCGCGTCCGAACGAATGCTGCGACCTCGTCAAGGACCGGAGCGACTACTGCCTGGTGGGCAACCACGACCTGGTCGTCCTCGGCGAGCTCGACCTCGGAGATTTCAACGACGAGGCCGCGGCGGCAGCACGGTGGACGACCGACGTTCTCACCGACGAGTCGCGCGACTTCCTGCAGCCGCTCGAGCCCTTCGGTCACCTGCACGGGGTCGATCTCTTTCACGCCAGCGCGCGGGATCCCGTCTGGGAGTACGTCCTGACGGAGGAAGCAGCGCGGGCCACGCTCGAGCTCGCATCGGCGCCTCTGATCCTCGTCGGTCACAGCCACGTCGCGCTGGCCATCGCGCAGCAGACCGCCGAGGTCGTAGGCGGGCTTGCGCCTGCCGGGACCGAGGTGGAGTTCGACGGACACTGGCTTCTCAATCCAGGCTCGGTCGGACAGCCCCGCGACGGCGATCCGCGGGCGGCGTGGTTGCTGCTCGACCTGGACCGAGCGGTTGCCGCCTACCGTCGAGTCCCCTATCCGGTTCAGCGGACACAGGAGGAGATCCGTGAGCGCGGCCTCCCCAAGACGCTCGCGGCTCGACTGGCACGCGGTGAGTGAGCGCCTGAGAGGTCGGCACGTAGCGACGGCGACGCTCGTGGCCGCGTTGTGCCTGGCCGGCTGTGGGAGTAGCACGAAGCAACGCGCCGCTCGCCCTCCTCCGAAGTTGCCGCGAGCGGTCGCCATCGCGCTCGCTTCGCAGAGCGAGGCGATCGCACAGGCGCTCGACGCGCAAGACTCCTGCCGAGCGTCGAGCCTCGCCCGCGTCCTGCAGGCGAACACCATCGCGGCGATCAACGCGCGACACGTGCCAGGCCCGCTTCAGGAGCCGCTCGCGAGCACCGTGACGGACCTCGTGAGCCGGATCCGCTGCACGCCGCCCCCGGTCGAGGAGCGTGGGCCGGGTCGGCAAGGCAAAGGGAAGGCCAAGGGCAAACACAAGCACGAGGGCAACGATTGACCGAGACCGTCGCCGAAGGCCGGTATCGGATCGAGCGCATCCTCGGCCGGGGCGCGATGGCAGTGGTCTACCTCGCGCGTGACGAGGAGCTGCAGCGTCTGGTCGCAATCAAGATCCTGGCGGAGCAGTTCGGAACCGACGAAGACATTCGGACACGGTTCCTTCGGGAGGCGAGGCTCGCGAGCCGGCTCTCCCACCCAAACATCGTTCAGGTGTACGACGCGAATGCGACCGCCGAGCGGCTCTTCATCGTGATGGAGCACGTGCCGGGCTCGACCCTCGCCGACTGCGCGAAGCTGCCGCACGAGGAGGCGGTCGGGCTCGTCCTCCAGGCGTGCGCCGGACTCCAGCACGCGCACGATGCCGGGCTCGTGCACCGGGATGTGAAGCCCGCGAACCTCCTGTTGCGAGAGGACGGCGTCTTGAAGGTCACTGATTTCGGTATCGCCCGCGCGGCGGACACGACGCAGCTCACGCAGCACGGCACGATCCTCGGCACCGCCGCGTATCTCGCGCCGGAGCAGGCCGCCGGCGAGAGGGTCGGCCCGGCAGCCGACATCTACGCGGTCGGCGCGGTGCTGTACGAGCTCCTGACGGGTCGGCCTCCCCACCACTTCGACTCGCTTGCAGAGCTCGGCGAACTGCAGCGGGGAGGGGTGATCACACCTCCCCGAGACCTCGAGACATCGATCCCCCGGGAACTCGAAGCCGTGGTCATGCGGGCGCTCGCGCGCGACCCCGACTTCCGGCCCTCGTCCGCCGCGGAATTCGCGCAAGAGCTAGCCGCCGCGACAGAACAAGAGGCGCGGACGGAGGCCCTGCGTGCCGGGCGCCATCGGAGCGCATCGCGCAGGCGGCGGTGGATCGCGGTGGCCGTCGTGGCTGCGATTGCCGTCGTCGCGGTGGTGGTTGCGATCGTCCAGAGCACTGATAACAGGCGCTCGTCGCCACCACCGCGCCCTGCCCCGATCTCGGCGCCTGCGCGTGGCGCTACGCCCGCGGACGAAGCACGGAACGTCGGCGCCTGGCTACGAGCGCACTCGCGCTAACCGTGACCGACGAGCTCGGCGGGCGCTTCCTCGTCCTCGCCGAACGTGATGCCCTCACGGGCAAGCGCGAGCTGGACGTCCTCGCGCGCCTTGTAGATGCGCCACTTCACGGTGGCGAGCGTGATCTCCAGCGAATCGGCGATCTCCGTGTACGACAGTCCGACGACGTCGCGAAGGAGGAGCGCCATCTTCAGGTCGACGTTCAGCGCTTCGACAGCGCGCCACACGGCGTCGATCGCCTCGAGCCGCTCCATCGGCGCATCGACGACCTCGAGCGGAGGCACGTCGTCGAGCGCCACCACTGCACGCGGTCGCCGCTCGGAGGCGCGGAGCTCGTCGAGGACGCGGTTCTTGGTCACCTGGAACAGCCAGGTCGTGAACTTCGAGCGGAGCGAGAAGCGCGGGAGGCCCTGGAAGACCCGCAGGAAGACCTCCTGGGTCAGATCTTCGGCCTGGGAGCGGTCTCCGACGAGCCGGAGCACATAGTTGTAGACAGGCACCTGATAGGCACGGACGATGAGGGAAAACGCCCGCTCATCGCCTTTTTGTGCCTTCCGCAGAACACCAAAATCAGGTTGCTGAAGTGACAAAAGGTTCCGGAGTATAGCCCGGCCTCAGGCCGGGGTCGTTAGCGATCTTCCAGTCATCTGTAAAGGATGCGTGAGTCCCTTCAAACCCAGCACTGTGGGGGCAAGATCAGCCAGCTCGCCCGGGCCTGTTAGGGTCACCTCGGTGTCTGTCACGACGAGCGGGACAGGATTCGTCGTGTGGGCCGTATGCGGGCTTCGGCCGTCGGCCTCGAGCATCTGCTCGGCATTGCCATGGTCGGCCGTGACCAGACAGATCCCGCCTTGGCGGTCGACTGCTTCGACGATCCGGGCCAGAGAGGCATCCACAGTCTCCACTGCTTTCACCGCGGCGGGGATCGATCCTGTGTGGCCGACCATGTCCGGATTTGCCAGATTGATGACGGCGAAGCCGTAGTCGCCGCTGCCGATCTGCTCCACGAACCTGTCCGCCACCTCCTCCGCCGACATCTCCGGCTTGTGGTCGTAGCTCGGAACGTCACGCGGCGAGGGCACGAGAACACGCGTCTCCCCGGGCCACTCCGCCTCGCGGCCGCCGTTGAAGAAGTACGTCACGTGGGCGTACTTCTCCGTCTCGGCGACGTGGAGCTGATGGACGTGGTGCTCGGCCAGGACCTCGGCCAGCGTCTCCCCCACGTCCTGTTCGGAGAAGGCAACCGGCACCTCGAGGTCGGCGCGATACCTCGTCATGGTGGTGATATCGACATGAGCGTCAATGAGCGAAAGGGTGAGTTGGCGGGCGCGGTCCGGGCGGAAGTTGAAGAAGATTGCCGTATCGGGGCCCGGCCACAACCGGGGGCGTGCCTCGACGACAACCGGCTCGATGAATTCATCCGTGACGCCTCGTTCGTAGCTACGCCGAACTGCCTCGATCGGATCGGATGCGTAATCGCCTTTCCCGTGGACGATCGCGTCAAACGCCCGCTTCGTGCGCTCCGACCGCCCGTCGCGGTCCATCGCGTAGTAGCGGCCCGACACGGTCGAGATTCGGTCGAGGGGCAACTGGGCGAGGTCGTCGACCGCCGAGTGCGGCGAGACGTCGCGCCCGTCCGTGAAGGCGTGGATCCAGGTCTTCTCCGGGGCGAAGCGGAGCAGCGCTCGCAGGTGGTCGAGGTGCGAGTGGACGCCTCCCGTCGAGACGAGCCCGAGGAGATGGACCTGTTCGCCTCGCTCGAAGGCCGAGACGAGTGCCGGGTTCTCGAAGAACGAGCCGTCCTCGATCGACTTGTTCACCCGCATGAGATCCTGGAAAAGGATGCGGCCCGCGCCGATCGTGAGGTGCCCGACCTCGCTGTTTCCCATCTGGCCTGGTGGGAGGCCGACCGCCTCCCCGGACGCTGTCAGCGTCGTGTGCGGAAACGACTGCCACAGCCGGTCGAAGGTCGGCGTGTCGGCGAGGTCGACGGCGTTGCCCGGCCCCGGAGCAGCACACCCCCACCCGTCGAGGACGACGAGCGCTACGAGCGGATACGTGCGGCGGCCCGGCAAATGTCGGTGAACGATTCGAGGTCGAGGGAGGCGCCGCCGACCAACGCTCCGTCCACAGTCGACTGCGCCAGGAGCGACTCGGCGTTGTCGGGCTTGACCGAGCCGCCATAGAGCACGGGGACGTCGAGCAGCGACTTCACAAACGAGTGGGCCTCATGGGCGATCTCCGGAGTGGCCGTTCTTCCCGTACCGATCGCCCAGACCGGCTCGTACGCGACGACGAGGTTGTCGTCGGGCTCGAGCACCGAGAGCTGGCGGCGTAAGACGTCCTCCGTCATGCCCTGATCGCGTTCCGCCTCCGTCTCGCCGACGCACGCGATCACGAAGAGCCCGGCCGCGAGCGCACCGTTCGCCCGTCTGCCGACGAGCTCGTCGCTCTCTCCGAAGTACTGGCGCCGCTCCGAATGCCCGACGATGACACCGTAGACGCCGAGCTCCCGCAGCATCGGCGGCGAGATCTCCCCCGTGTATGCGCCCTCCGGCGCCCAGTGCACGTTCTGTGCCGCCACTCCGATCTCCGTTCCGGCGAGGAGCTGGACGGCCACGGCGAGCGAGACGTACGGAGGGCAAACGACGACGTTTACTCCGCCCAACTGCCGCTCACGCAATCCGAGGCAGAAGTCCGCGGCCTCGGCTGGGCCCTTGTGCATCTTCCAGTTGGCGGCGATCAGCATCACGGCGCCTCCGGGATCACCGTCACGCCGGGAAGATCCTTGCCTTCGAGGAGCTCGAGCGCCGCGCCTCCGCCCGTCGAGAGCCATGAGACTTTGTCCGCGAGACCGAGCTGCGCAAGGGCGCGAGCGGAGTCCGCTCCTCCGACGATCGAGTACGCCTGAGCGGAGGCGACCGCTTCCGCGACGGCCTTCGTCCCTTCTGCAAAGTGAGGCCATTCGAAGACGCCCATCGGTCCGTTCCAGAAGATCGTGCGCGCCCGAGTGATGTGGTTTGCGAAGAGGCTCCGCGTTTGCGGACCGATGTCGAGCCCGAGCCAGCCATCGGGCAGCTCGTCATAGGGAACGACCTTCGTCTCCGCGTCCTCCGTGAACTCGCGGGCCGCGACGACGTCGATCGGCAGGACGACGTCGAACGGCAGCGGATTCTCCGCTCGGATCTCTTCCGCCATCTTGCCCCCGACCAGCACGACGTCTGCCTTCCCGCCGAGGTTCTGCAGTACGCCCAGCTTGTCCTCGACTTTCGCTCCTCCGGAGATCAGGACGAAGGGCCGCTCCACGTCGCCGAGGAGCTTGCCGAGCTCGACCAGCTCGCGCTCGAGCAGGAGTCCGGCGTAGGCCGACAGAAGCTGGGCCACCCCGACCGTCGACGCATGCGCACGGTGCACGGAGCCGAACGCGTCCTGCACGAAGAGGTCGTGCTCGTCGGCGAGCGCCTTCGCGAACGAAGGATCGTTCTTCGTCTCGCCTGGGTTGAAGCGTGTGTTCTCGAGCACGCAAAGCCGGTCGTCGGGCAGAAGGTCTCGGAGCCGGCGCTCGACGGGCTTCATCGAGAAGGCCGGGTCCGGCCCCTGCGGTCGTCCGAGATGCGAGCAGACCGTGACTTCACAGGGGCTGGCGTCAAGGATGAACTCGAGGGTCGGCAGCGATGCCCGGATGCGCGTGTCGTCCGCGACGCGCCCGTCCTCGAGCGGGACGTTCAGGTCCGAGCGCACGAGCACGCGCTTGTCGCCGAGGTCGGCGTCGCGTACCGAGCGCGGCCTCCGCACCTAGGCCGAGACTGCGGCCGGGATGTCGGCAGCGATCTTCGCCACCACGTCCACGAGCCTGCAGCTGTAGCCCCACTCGTTGTCGTACCAGCCGAAGACCTTCACGTGGTTGCCGTTCGCCATCGTGAGCTCGCTGTCGACGATGCACGAGTACGGCGAGTGGATGATGTCCGTCGAGACGAGCGGATCGTCGGCGTAGCGAAGAATCCCTTCCAACCGCCCGGTCGAGGCCGCTTCGCGGTAGGCGGAGTTCACCTCGTCGATCGTCACCTCCCGCCCGAGCTGCACGACCAGGTCGGTGATGGAGCCGGTCGGAACCGGGGCGCGAACCGAGATTCCGTCCACCTTGCCCTTGAGGTCCGGCAGCACGAGCCCGATCGCCCTGGCCGCTCCCGTCGAGGTCGGGATGAGATTGATGGCCGCCGCACGCGCACGACGCAGGTCCTTGTGAGGCAAATCGAGGATCTGCTGGTCGTTCGTGTACGCGTGGATCGTGGTCATGAACCCGCGCTCGACCGTGAAGTTGTCATGGAGGACCTTGGCCAACGGCGCCACGCAGTTCGTCGTGCAGGAAGCATTCGAGACGATGTGGTGCTGCTCCGGGTCGTAGGTGTCGTCATTCACGCCGAGGACGATCGTCACGTCCGGGTCGGTCGCGGGCGCGGAGATGACGACCTTCTTGGCGCCGGCGTCGAGATGCTTCTGCGCGCCTTCACGGTCGGTGAAAAACCCGGTCGACTCGATCACGAGCTCGACGTCGAGATCTCCCCACGGAAGTGCAGCGGGATCGCGTTCCGAGAGAACCTGCAGCTCGTGTTTTCCCGCTTTGATCACACCATCGCCGATCTCGACGTCCTCGTCGAGCTGCCCGAGGACGGAGTCGTACTTCAGGAGGTGCCCCATCGTCTTCGCGTCGCCGAGGTCGTTGATCGCCACGATCTCGAAATCGCCCCCGCGCTCGAGCTGAGCACGGAAGAAGTTACGCCCGATCCGTCCAAATCCGTTGATCCCCACCCGTGTCTTGGCCATGGCTCGAGTCTAAATGACACCCTCCGGCGTCGCGCAAATGTCAACCGACGAAGTTCGACCCAACAAAACTCTGTCGCTTTCGCGCCGGTTTTCAGTGTTGGGTCGTTTCGTCATACTCAGAAGTGCGGCGGGTCCGCGCTCGTCCGGCGCCGGATTCAGACCCCGTCCGACGCCACGGTCCTGAGCGTGGTTCAACCGGAGGGGGAGGTCGTCCTCGGAGCTTCCCCTCCGGCCCGCCGCTCGTGCGAAGCAAGAGCGGCGGGCAGATTGGGCGGGATACGAGGGCGCGGCAAAGCCGCGCCCTCTTTTATGGTCGGCAGCGCAGAGCGCTGCCTCGGCGGCCCGCCGCTTTGACGGATTCTTCAGTCGGCTAAGAGGAGGCCAGTTCCTGCAGCTTCCGGAGACGCCTATGGGCCGTCGCTTTTGTGGACGGTGGGCGACACTTCGAGGCCAGCTCTCTGAGTGGCAGTGTCGGATGGTTCTCACGGAGCTCCGCGATTTCCTGGAGCGTGGATGGGAGCTTCGACAGCTGTCCGCTTCGACGCAGTCGCTGCACCGCGCGCAGTTGCTCGTGTGCCGCGCGGCTCGTGCGAACGAGGTTCGCATGGTCGGCGTTCGCCAGCCGGTTTGCCCGCGAGCGGGTCGCGCTCATCACCGCACGTTCCTCGAAAAGCAAGACGGTCTGGTTCGCGCCTGCAAGGGCAAGCACGTCTGCGATCGTCTCCAGCCCCTTGGCATAGGCGATTGCATGTCGGCCGCGATCGAGCACGCCGAGCGGAGCGCCCTCACGCGCTGCGAGCTCGGCGAGAAA
>JBKOWS010000128.1:0-4188 GCA_046724565.1 Actinomycetota bacterium
GCGCGCATTCGCGCGCAACGAAGGCATCGATGATCGTCGGAGTCAGTTGATCTGGGATGGGGTCGCGCTCAACTCGACACCCTCCATTAGCCTCTACAAGGAGACAGAGGTCGCTTTGTGCACAGCAGGCATCGGGCTCGACTGGGGAGGATGGGGCTACGACAAGCTGAACGAGGCTCAGGTGGCAGCGATCGTCGACGCCTTTCCTCGTTTGGAAATGAAGCAACGATTCGCCCGCGCCGTCTGCTGCATTGTAGAGACACGCCCCGCCACGACGTACGACAACTTCGCACGCGATTTCGGCGAGCGCTTCGTGCCAGGCTACAAACCAACATCGACAGTTGACTATCTGCTCAATTCCCCCTTCAAGGAGTAGGTGATCCGCTGACTGGATCGCGCCGCGATCGCTGCGACGATGAGCAGAGCGCCGAAGACGATCGAAAGAACGCGGCTCGACAGCCAAACGTGGGCGAGCGCGCCGACAAGCCCACCGCCGGCGCTCGCGAGCCCGAAACCGAGGAGCACGCGGCGGTCGACGTGGTGGCGGAGAAGCCAATAGCGCTGCAGCGTGCCGACGAAGTGCGGGATTGCCACCGCCGCCACCGCGACCTTGGTCCCCGCCTGGATCGCGAGCGTTGGCGTGAGTAGGCTTCCGATGCCGAAGCCCGCCACTGCAGCGATGCTGCCAGCGAGGATGGCGACAGCCGCGATAACGACGTCGAACGCCATGTCACGCGCCCCGCCTGAGAGGATTGACGTACACGGCCGGATCGAGCAGCAGGGTCAAGCTAGCCGATCCTTTTCGAGCGGTTGGCGGCGGCGGCGAGCGCTGGGATCTGCGCGACGTTGACGTAGTAAAGAACGCCGATCCACATGGTGCCGGACACGATGTGAAGCCAGCGCGCGAGCGACAACTCATTGAAGCCCGAGCCCAGGACGATGACGAAGACGATGATCGCGAGGACGCGGCCGCTGATGATCGCGGCGGGGACCGAATTGAGCGGGCTCATTGTGCGGTTCCTCCTTTGATTAGGCGGCGCCTTCGGCGAGCGAGACCACGTGCCGCTCGGCCCACGAGAGCGCGTAGTCGGCGATCTCCTCCCAGCCCCGCTGCGCGGGGAGCAGGTGAGAGCGCCCCTCGAACACCGTCACCTCGGTGAGCGTCTCCGCCGTGTAGTGCGCCGCGTTCGAGTGCTGCACGACCGGCGGCATCAGGTGGTCCTCACCGCCGGAGACGAACAGCAGCGGGGGCCGCGCTGCGTTGCGGTAGTTGACCCAGGTCTCCTGCGGCCCGGGCTCGAGATTCGCGAGCACGCTGTCCCATAGAATGCCGCCCGACGCGGGCACGTGATATCGCTTGTACAGGGCACGCGCCTCGGCCTCGGGAAAAGTGTTGGTGAAGGTGTAGCGCCATTGCTCGTATGTGAGGCCGACCGCTCGGTGCCGGTTCGCCGGGCTCTTGAGCACCGGGAACGTTGCCCGAATCTGCGACCACGGCGTGACGAGGACGCCCTCGGTCGGCGCGGAGTTGAACGTCACTCCCGCAGCGCCGAAGCCGTGGTCGAGGAGGATCTGCACAAACGTGCCGCCCGCCGAGTGGCCCATGAGGATTGGAGGGGCGTCGAGAGCCGCGACGATCGACTCCAGATGCGCGATGATTGCTGGGACCGTGAGCCGCTCGACCGGCGTTGGGTCGGCGTTGAGCGCCTCGACCTCGACCTCGAAACCGGGGTATGCGGGGGCGAGGACGCGGTAGCCCTTCGCCTCGTAGTGCGGGATCCAATGCTCCCAGCTGCGCGGTGTCACCCAGAAGCCGTGGACCAACACGATCGTATCGGGAGAGCGCTCTGAGGCGCGCGGTGTCATTGGCGTCGGCATGTTTGTTCCTTGTGGGCGAAGAGTGAGGTGCTCGGCGCCGTGTCAGCGCGAGCAGCGCGTGGGCGTCGAGACAAGGGATGCTCCATCATCGTGGTGCGTGAAACGAGCGGACTATCGGGACCGGGAACTCCCGCCAGGATGCGCGTCGAGAGAGTCATATGAGCTCAAGACGGCTGAGGAACTCGCTCTGTGACAGTGCGTTGGACATGCGGCGGGCATGTTCAGCCGACCCGTTCGGAAAACCCGGGAAGTCCGAAAGCAGCCAGCACCATAAACAGATGATCGACCGCTGTCCTCCCCTCTCATACTCCGGCGCGTCAGCCTTGACTCGCGCGTACGTAAATTGCATCGCCCAAACCGCCACTCGCCTGCTCCAAATTGCGCCTGGCGAACTCCCAGTCAATCAGGAAGTCAACGACCCCAGCGACATACACTGCACGGCGCTCTTGGTGATCGAGGTAGTAGGCATGCTCCCAGACATCGATCGCGAGGAGCGGCACCTGCCCATGGACAATGGGTGTATCTGCGTTCGATGTCGTAACAATCTTCAGCGCCCCCGCGTCGAGGACGAGCCACGCCCATCCGCTGCCGAAATGACCGGTGGCGGCTGCCTTTAGAGCCTTAGAGAAGTGGCCTTCATCCCCGAATGTGGATTTGATGAGTTCGGCGAGCGCGCCTTGCGCACCCCTTCCGTCCTTCGGCCGAAGGGATCTCCAGTAAAAAGCGTGGTTCCATGCCTGCGCAGCATTGTTGAACAATGGCGTCATTGCGGGGTCGCTTATGACACGCTGCGCCGACTCTGCCACGATCGTTTCAAGCGCGGCACCCGCGAGATCGGTGTCGCTAACGAGAGTGTTCACCTTGTCAACGTAAGCACGATGGTGTTTGCCATGATGGGTCCGCAGCGTCGCCGCAGAGATCAGAGGCTCAAGTGCTTCGTATGGGTAGGGCAGATCTGGCAGTTCCAGTGTCATTGGCAACCTCCTTTCTCGAATCTCGGCCACGGAGACAATCGTCCGGCTTACCGCAATCGTTGAGTCATTGATAGGGCCGACGTCGTGATGAACCGACCGCGAAGGGCACTACCGCGTCGACCGGAGGTCCAGGCGGCGAATTGATTGAAGTCTCGAAGTGGCCGCCTAGACGATTCCCAACCGAGTCTTCCAACGTGCCACGGACTACAAGCTTGTATGCACCTGGACGCCATGGCTCGCTAGGCGTAAACGTCCAGGTGCTTTCGCCGTTCGTCAGCCGGGCGCGTCCAGCCATTCGGCGGTCGCGTTCATCTGCAATCGCCAAGTAGTCCGCGTCGCGGCCATCGATCGGCTCATCAAGCGTCACCATAATGGGTTGTCTCGAACCGACACGCACAGCCGAGATCTTCCATCCAGAAACTGCGGGGCCGACCGCGTTCGCCGGCCCCACGCGCCACTGCTTGATGGGCTGTCCATCCAGCGCCAAAGTCACGTCTTCCCCTGGCGACAGGATTGGCCCGCGCTCGTCGTGCGCGATCAACCCGGTCTTGACGCGGCCAGGATGCATCAGGACCGTCAGCAGCTTGCCGTCTGGGGACCAGAGCTCCTGCTCGAGAAACGGCTCCTGGATCTGCATTCCACCGGAACGCAACAACGCGAGCCTGCGAAGCACCGAGCCCACGACCTGCGTTTCGAATCGGATGGAAAACCGGAGCAGGTTGGCAGGGACCTCCGGACCTGACGGCTGAACGAGGGCAACTCGGGGGGTCGACGGCTGAGCGTGAGCGCAACCGAGCGCACCCGCAAGAGCGGCTGCGCCAAGCCACCGGCGGAAATTCAGAGTCATTCCGAAGGCTTGATGTGGTCGGCAAAGCCCTCGTCCTTCAAAATCATGTCCAGCCTTGGCTTGACGTATTTCAGCTGGAACGCATCACCCTTGTAGCTGAACTCCTGGAAGGCGTACTCCGACAGGTGATCGCTCAGCCGGAAGCTCAGCTCCTTGCCGATGGTGACGAGCTGCAAGGCGTCCTTCTCGAGTTGACGGCGCACGACGATGAACGACTTCGCGTCCAGGTTGTCCACGCGCATCACACCGGCCAGAGGCGCGGAGGTCACATCCATGCCGGCGATCTGGCCGTACGGTACGATCTTGTCCATGCCGGGGCGGCTGCTTGCAGCTTCCACTTCGGACACCGGGATGACGTTGGCTCCCCGTTCGAAGTTGACGAGCAGGAGAAAGTCCTCCGTCTTGCCCTCCGCGGTCTTCGAGTAGGAGATCATGTCCGCGGGCGTGTTCCCGTAGCCGAGCTCGGCGATCGTCCTGCCGCGGATGTGC
>JBKOWS010000157.1:0-16517 GCA_046724565.1 Actinomycetota bacterium
AGGGTGACGTTCTCCTCGATCTTCATCGGAGTGCTTCGAGGAGCAGGCCGGCCGCCCGATCGACGTCCCCGGCCCCCATCGTCACCGCGCGATCGCCGGGACGCACGATGCTCATGAGGAATGCCGCGCCGTCCTCGACCGAGGGTGTCCAGCCGACCGTCATTCCCGGCCGGAGCTCGGTCAGGGCGTCCACGACGAGCTTGCCGGTGACGTTCTCGATCGGCGCTTCGCGAGCGGGATAGACGTCGGTCACCGCGACCGCGTCCGCGCCGGCGAGTGCAGCGCCGAGCTCGCGCGCGAGATGCCGGGTGCGCGAGTAAAGGTGCGGCTGGAAGAGAACGACCAGACGGCCTCCGTTCCGCAGTGCGGCCAGGGTTGCGTCGATCTCCGCGGGATGATGCGCGTAGTCGTCGTAGACGTCGACGCCGTCTTCCTTGCCGCGATGCTCGAGCCGTCTCCCTGCGCCGCTGAACTCGGCAAGCGCAGGCGCGACCTCTTCGCGGGTGAGACCGGTGAGCTCGAGCACCGCGAGAGCGCACGCTGCGTTTCGACGGTTGTGCTCGCCGGCGACGGTCAGCGGCCCGTCGTAAGGTGCGAGCTCTTCGCCGCGGACGCGGAGCGGCACGTGCTCCAGCCAACTCGCGAAGAAGCCGAAGACTTCGGCCCGTGACGCGAACGTCGTGTGATGATCGAGGTCGATGTTCGTGACGACGGCGATGCGCGGCTCGAGCGCTGCGATCGTCCGATCGGATTCGTCGCCTTCCACAACGAGCCACCCGGTGCCGGTCCCCGCATTACCACCGAGCTGCGGGATGTCGGCGCCGATCAGCCACGCCGGATCGCGGCCGAGACGCTCGAGGCAGAAGGCGATCATCGCGCTCGTGGTCGTCTTACCGTGCGCGCCCGCGACGACGATCGCGTCACGGAGCGAGACGAGCTCGGCCAGGAGCTCCGCGCGACTCCTCCCGGGCACGCGGGCCGCAAACGCGGTGGAGACGAACACCTCGTAGCCGTCCGGTGGCAGCGGCGGATCGTCCGAGACCTCGACGTCGACGCCGTCGAGCTGGTCGAGGTACGGGGTCCGCACGCGATCCCAGCCGCGCACCTCGGCGCCCCAGGCGCGAGCGAGTGCGGCGTATGCGCTCATCCCCGCCCCGCCGATCCCGGCGAGCCACAGCTTCCGTCCCTCAAGCGGCGAGGGCAATGAGCTCCTCCGCGATCTCCTCCGCGGCCTTGGGTCGGGCGAGCCCCAGCATCGCCTCCGACATCTCGCCCAGCCGCTTGGGATCGTCGAGCAACGAGCGGATCAGCTCCGGGGCACGCCCGAGCTCGCTCTCTGGGACAACGACGGCGCCGCCTGCGTGCTCGAAGAAGCGCGCGTTCTTCGTCTGGTGGTCGCCGGTGGCGAAGAGCCCCGGTACGAGGACGGCAGGCTTCCCCGCGGCGGCGAGCTCCCAGACGGAGCCGCCCGCACGCGCGAGGACGAGGTCGCTCGCCCCAAGTGCGGCGCCGAATTCCTCGGTGAAGGCGAAGAGCCGGTAGTCCGGACGCATGACGCGGCCGCGCAGCTCGTCGTAGTCCCGCGTTCCGCACAGATGCAGGACGGCCGGACCCGCGGCGCCGAAGGCCTCGAGGGCCAGCTCGTTCAGCACCCGCGCTCCGAGTGATCCTCCGAACACGAGCAGCACAGGTCCTGACCCTGGCAGACCGAACAGGCGACGCGCTTCGTCACGCGGCACCGGTCGTGAGCGCGCCGGAATCGGTCGTCCTGTTACCCGGTACTTCGACCCGTCGCGACCGTCGATCGGAAACGACAGGAAGACGCGCCGCGAGAACGGCGCCGCAAGACGATTCGCGAGGCCGAAGTGAGCGTCGGCCTCCATCAGCGCGGCCGGAACGTGCCGTCGCCAGGCGGCGTACACCATCGGCCCTGCCACGTAGCCACCGCCGCCGAGCACGACGTCGGGATGTCGTGCGCCAAGGATGCGCGCGCAGGCGCTGGGTGCGCGTCCCGCGAGCAGGACCGCGCGCGCGAGCGCCGGCGACGGCCGCCGCGGCAGACCCGCGATCGGGAACGTGTCGAGCTCGTAGCCGGCTTCAGGAACGAGCTGCGCTTCGATTCGATCTGGCGACCCGGCGAACGTCACGTGCACGCCGCGGCTCTCGAGCGCCTCCGCCACCGCGAGCGACGGCGCCACGTGACCGACCGTCCCCCCGGCCGCGATCAGACACCGCAACTCTCGCTTGGGCTCCATGCCTGCCGGCGATGTTAAGGAGGATGCCGACGCCCAGGAGCGCGACCACCAAGCTCGAGCCGCCGTAGGAGATGAACGGAAGCGGGATGCCGGTCAGCGGAGCGAGCCCGAGGACGGCCGCGAGATTGATAACAGCCTGGCCGGACACGAGCGCCACGATCCCCGCGGCGAGCCGCTTCCCGAAGGGATCAGCACAGGCGAGCGCGATGCGGAGACCGGCGTAGGCGAACGCGGCGTACGCGGCGATCACGGCGGTGACGCCCAACAGTCCCAGCTCCTCGCCGATGACGGCGAAGATCATGTCGGTGTGCGCCTCCGGGAGGTAGTTGATCTTGGTCACCCCGTGCCCGAGGCCGACGCCGAGGATGCCCCCGGAGCCCATCCCGATCAGCGCCTGCACGGTCTGGAAGCCGGCGCCCTGCGGGTCCTTCCACGGATCGAGGAAGCTGAAGATGCGCGCGCGCCGGTACGGCTCGAACCAGATCGCGATCAGGCCGAGCGCAACCGCGATGCCGGTGCCCGCACCGAGCGTCGACGCCGGCGTGCCGGAGATGAGCAGGACGGCGAGGAGCACGAGGACGAGCGAGATCGCGGTCCCGAGATCGGGCTCCGCCAGGATCAGCAGGCAAAACAGGGCGAGCAGGAGGCCGATCGGCCGAAAGAGCTCGCGCAGCGTCCGCGGCGCCGGTCGCTTGCACAGATACGCGGCGGCCCACACCGCAATCGCGAGCTTCGCAAGCTCGGAGGGCTGGAACGTCGCCGGCCCGAACTCGATCCAGCGGCGCGCTCCGTTGATCCGCGAGCCGATCACCAGCACCGCCAGACAGCCGCCCAGCGCCGTCAACACCAGCCCGGGTGCGAGCAGCCGCAGGCGCCGATAGTCGAAGCGCGCGGCGAACATCATCAGCCCGACGCCGATCAGCGCGTACACTGCTTGCTTCTTCAGGTACGACATCGGGTCGGTGCGCGCGAGCGCTGCGGGCGCCGAGGTCGCGCTGTAGACCATGACGAGGCCGAACGCCACCAGGCCGAGCGTGACGAGGACCAGCAGCTGCGACTCCAGCTGAGCCTTTCTCTTCACCAGAGATCTCCAACGAGTCGACGGAAAGCCTCGCCGCGCTCCTCGAAGTTCCGAAACTGGTCGTAGCTCGCACACGCGGGCGAGAGCAGGACGACGTCGCCCGGGTCGGCATCCCCGGTCGCGGCGCCGACCGCGGTCGCAAGATCACCGGATCGGCGGTACGTGCGGCCCGCCCGGCCGAGGGCGGCCGCCAGCTGGTCGGTGGCCTCGCCGATCAGGTCGATCGACCGCACGGTTGGGGGCAGGGTCTCGGCGAGCTCGTCGAACGACTCGCCCTTGAGCGAGCCGCCGAGAATCAGCCGCAGCGTCCGCCCGGAATAGGCCGCGATACCACGTCGTGCAGCGGCGGTGTTCGTTGCCTTGGAGTCGTTGACGAAGCGCACCCCGTCGATCTCCGCGACGAGCTCGAGGCGGTGCTCCACGCCGGGGAACGTGCGCAGCGCTTCCGCGATCGCCGCGTCGGGAAGGTCGACGACGCGTGCCGCGGCGGTAGCGGCGGCGGCGTTCTCGCGGTTGTGCTCGCCTGGAATGAGCGGCTCGGCAGGAAGCGGATCGTCGCCGCCGAACTCGAGCCGCTCCGCACCCCCGGGGATCGCGCCGAAGTCGCGCGGGACGACCGCGATGTCCGCTTCGGTCTGGTTCTCGAAGATGCGGAGCTTCGCGGCGCGATAGGAGTCGAACGAGTCGTGCCGATCGAGATGGTCAGGCACGAGGTTGAGGAGGACGGCGATCCGCGGCCGGAGCTTGTGGATGTCCTGGAGCTGGAAGCTCGAGAGCTCGCACACGATCCACGCCCCCCCGTTCAGCGTCCCGTCGAGGCTCGTGAGGGGACGGCCGACGTTGCCTGCGACGGCAACCGGCCGCTCGGCGGCCCGGAACATCGCTCCGATCAGCTCGCTCGTGGTCGTCTTGCCGTTTGTGCCCGTCACGCCGATCAGCGGATTGCGCAAGAGGCGCGCGCCGAGCTCGACCTCGCTCCAGATCGGAATGCCGCGCGCGCGCGCAGCCGCCGGCAGGGGCGATTCCCCGGGCACTCCCGGGCTCTTGATCAGCAGCTCGACGTCGTCCAGCAAGCTTTCCTCCTCACTCCCCCGGTGGACTTCGACACCGGCTTCGACAAGCCTCCCGATGTCCACCTCGGCGGAGCGGTCGACGCCGATCGTCGGCACGTCGCGCCGCGCGAGCGCCAGCGCCGCGGCCTGGCCGGACCGCGCGAGCCCGACGACGATGGCGCGCCGGGGAAGTCTCACGGCTTGCGCGCGAGGATCACGACGCGGCGCGGATCGGCGGCCACACTCACGGAGGTGAAGCCCGTGTCGATGAAGAGTTGCTCGACCTCACGTTGCTCTAAGTTCAACGCGTCCGGGGTCGGGTCCTCGTCGACCGTGGCGAGGGCGAGCTTGCCGCCTCGACGCAGGACACGAAAGCACTCGTCCACGGCGGCTGGCCCCACGACCCCGGTCGCGAGAACCTCGTCGACGCTCGAGTCCGTGAGGGGAAGCACGTCGAGAGAGCCGATGAGATAGGAGACGTTCGGCGCGGCCGTCTGGCGGCGAAGACGCTCCAACTCCTCGACTGAGCCGTCCACCACGAGCACGTCGCCATCGGGAGCGATCCGGCCCGCGAGCTCCGAGACCGAGTCACTCGAGCCGATCGTGACGACGGTATCGCCGGGACGCTCGTTCAGCGCCTGAAGAAGGTGAAGTCGCGGTAGAAGAGCGCAAAGCCGACGGCACAGAGGATCGCGGTCACGATCCAGAAGCGGACCATGATCTTCGTTTCGGACCACGCCTTCATCTCGAAGTGGTGGTGTATCGGCGTCATCAGGAAGACGCGCCGGTCGAAGTACTTGAACGAGATCACCTGCACGATCACCGAGATTGCCTCGATCGCGAAGATCCCGCCGATGAAGAGCAGCAGGAAGATCGTCTTCGTGAAGATCGCCATCGCCGCGAGGGCGCCGCCTATCGCCATCGACCCCGTGTCGCCCATGATCACCTCGGCGGGGAAGGCGTTGTACCAGAGGAAGCCGATCGTGGCGCCGATCAGCGCGGCCCCGACGATGGCGAGATCCAGACGACTGTCGAAGCGGCCGCCGGGATTGCCCGAGCGGATGTAGGTGACGACCGAGATCGCCGTGAAGGTGATCAGCGCGATGATTCCCGTCCCGGCCGCCAGTCCGTCGAGGCCGTCGGTGAGATTGACACCGTTCGCGGTTCCGGCGATCACGAGGAACAGCAGCACATACCAGCCCCACGAGAGCTCGACGTTCCAGTGCACCACCGGGATGAAGACGCTCGTAGGCAGGTGCTGGTGTTCGGCGGCGAACCCGACGCCGACGGTGATGAGCGCGAGCAGCAGCATCTTCCAGCGACCGCGCAGGCCGAGCGAGCGGCGGTGCGTGAGCTTGATGAAGTCGTCGAGGAAGCCGATCGCTCCGCAGCCGAGCGTCACGAACAGCACGGTCAGGGCAGGAACCTTGTACTTCGAGACGGCGAGGAACGCGACCGTCGCGACGACGAGAATGAGCAGACCGCCCATGGTCGGTGTGCCCTGCTTGATCCGGTGCGCCTCGGGTCCTTCCTCGCGGATGTGTTGGCCGAACTCGTTCCGGCGGAGGAACTCGATGAACTTCGGACCGACGATGATCGACACGACCATCGCGATCACGCCTGCGGCGAGAACGCGGATCACTCGTGATCCGCCTGGTGATCCTGTTGGATGCCTGGGTCGCGAGCACCAAGCCAGGGGCCGCTCTCGTCCGCGGCCAAGGCTCGCAGCCTTGGCAAGGGCGAGAGTGGATCATGGCGCCGCATGATCGCGGGCCAGGCGCCCACATGGGTCGCCAGGCGGGTCACGGGATCGGCACTTTGGTGAGAGCGGAAGCGATCGCCTCGAGCCCGACGGCGCGCGAGGCTTTGACGAGGACGGCGTCGCCCGGCCGTACGACCTCGCCGAGCTCGCGGAGAGCGTCGTGGACGTTCGCGACCCAGCGGCCGGGAACGCCTCCCTCGAGGTAGCCGCGCGCCAGCTCCCCGACGGCGAGCAGCTCATCGACGCCGAGCTCGGCAGCAGCCTCGCCCACCTCGCGGTGATACGCGGGACCGGTGCGCCCGAGCTCCGCCATGTCCCCGAGGACGGCGATCCGCCGTCGCTCGCCCGCACGCTCCGCCAGGTAGGCGAGGGCGGCCCGCATTGAGACTGGGTTCGCGTTGTACGCATCGTTGATCAACAGCCCGCCGCCGGCCAGCTCGTCTTCCTCCCCACGCCAGCGCGAGAAGTCGACGTCGACCGACGCGGGTCGCGGCAGGTGGAGCGCGTCCAGCGCCGCAAGGGCGGCGGCAGCGTTCTGAACCTGATGGCGCGCCGTGACGTTGAAGCTGACCCCGCCGATCGTCGTCCGTCCAGCCGTGGTTTCGACAGGTTCAGGCTCGCCGAGGCGGACGATCTCGACATCGTCGCGTCCGACTGGAAAGTCCGGCGGGACGATCGCCGTGCCGCCCGGCGGCAGCGCCTCGATCAGCTCCCCCTTTGCGCGTTGGACACCCTCGATCGAATCGACGAGCTCGAGGTGGACCGGCCCGACGTTCGTGATGACACCGATGTGGGGCCGGGCGATCTCCGCGAGTGCGGCGATCTGTCCGAAACCGCGCATGGCGAGCTCCAGGATGCAAACCTCGGTGTCCTCATCGAGCCGGCAGACCGTGAGCGGCGCACCGATCTCGTTGTTGTAGCTCGCCTCGGCGGCGATCGAGCGTGCGGACGGCGCACACAGTGCGGCGAGGATGTCCTTCGTCGACGTCTTCCCCATCGAGCCCGTGATCGCGACGATGCGTGCAGAGCTGCGATCGCGGACCGCGCCGGCGATGTGCGCAAGAGCCGCGAAGGCATCGTCGGGGACAAGTGTTGCCGCCGCTCCTCGCGCCACCGCATCGTCGAGGAACGCAACACCGTCACCGACGGCGACGAAGAGGTCGCCCCCGACGATCCGACGCGAGTCGACCTGGACGCCGGTGAAGCGGTCGGTGCGCACGTCGACACGCCCGAGTCCGTCGAGCACCTGAGACGCGAGTGGGATCAAGCCGGCGCTCGCAATCGCCGCAGCGTCTCGCGCGCGACTTCTCTGTCGTCGAACGGAAGCTTGCGCCGGCCGACCTCCTGACCCTGCTCGTGGCCCTTGCCGGCGATCACGACCACGTCTCCCTCGCGCGCGGTCTCGAGGGCACGCTCGATCGCACGCCGGCGGTCGAGCTCGACGTCGAGCGTGAGCGAGCCGGCAACCTCCGCCGCGATCTCTGCCGGGTCCTCGCTGCGTGGATTGTCGGACGTGACGAGAGCGACATCCGCGAGCTCGTGGACGACCCGTCCCATCAACGGTCGCTTCGCACGATCGCGGTCGCCACCTGCCCCGAAGACGCAGATCACACGACCGCCCGTCAGCCTCCGCGCCGCGGCCAGTGCCGTCTCGAGCGCGCCGGGGGTGTGTGCGTAATCGACGAGAACGGTGAAGGGCTGGCCTTCGTCGACCGGGTCGAACCGTCCCGGCACCCGCTCGACAGCCTCGAGACCCTCCTTGATCGCCTCCTCCGGAAGGTCGAGAGCACGCGCGGCCGCGGCGGCCGCGAGCGCGTTCTCGCGGTTGAAGGCGCCGCGCAGGTTGAGCTCGATGCCCGACAGGTCGTCGAGCCGGCTGAACGTGAGTGCATCGGGAACCTCGGTCGCGATCCGCGCTCCGTACTCGTCGCCGACGTTGATCACCGCGCCCTCTGCCTGCGCGAACAGGCGTCGCTTCGACTCGAAGTAGGCGTCCATGGTGCCGTGGAAATCGAGATGGTCCTGCGTGAGGTTCGTGAAGACGAGAACCGCAAACCGTGTGCCCTCGAGCCGGCCCTTGACCGAGGCCATCGAGGTCGCTTCCATCACACAGGCCCGATCTCCTGCCGCGATCATCTGACGGAACAGCCGCTGCAGGTCGATGGACTCGGGCGTGTTCAGCCCCACCTCTCGAACCTGACCGCCGACCCGCCGCTCGATGCTCGTGAGCAGTCCCGACTGACGGCCCGCCGCAGCGAGGATCGACCAGAGGAGATACGCGGTGGTCGTCTTGCCGTTCGTCCCCGTGATCGCCGCAACGGGGAGCTCTGCCGTCGGGTCGCCGAAGAACTCGACGGCCGCCCGCGGCATCGCCTCCCGCACGCTGGGGACGACCAGCTGCGGAACCTCGAGCGAGAGGCGGCGCTCCACCACGAGGGCGACCGCGCCGCGTGCGACGGCGTCGGCAGCCAGATCGTGGCCGTCCGTCCGAGCTCCGGGGACGCAGAAGAACAGGGAGTCGCCCGGCACCTCCCGCGCGTCGTACGCCAGCTCGCGGATCTCGAGGGCACCGCCTCCAACGACGTCGGTCGGAGCGAGCGCTGCGATGAGCCGCTCCAGCTGCATATCGCCGGTCAAGTCTAGTGTCGGGACCGCACGGCGTTGCGTGTAGATCTGTACGCGCGCGACGGCGGACGACTAGGGCATGGGCGCCGCGTCGGGCGGCACCTCGAGGTACTGAAGGTCGAAGCGCGCGATCTGCTGGAAGGCCGGGGCCGCGACGACGCCGCCCCAGATCGCGCCCCTCGGCTCGTCGACGGCGACCAGCACGACGAGCCTCGGACGTGAGGCAGGAACGATGCCCACGAACGAGGCGACGTAGCGGCCTGTGGCATAGCCGCCGTGTGAGTCCGGCTTCTGCGCGGTTCCCGTCTTCCCCGCGACCTGGTAGCCCGGGGTCGCGGCGTACATGCCCGTGCCCTCGGCAACCACGTCTTGCAGCATTCCCATCAGCTCGCGGGCGATCGGCCGGGAGACGAGCCGGCGTCGAGCCAGGGAGGGTCTGCCACCGCCGGCGACATGGTCGACGAGGTGCGGTCGCGACCAGACGCCGCGATTGGCAATTGCCGCGTACGCCGCGGCCATCTGCACTGGCGTGACCGCGATGCCCTGGCCGATCGGGACGTTCCCGATCGTGGAACCGGACCACTTGTCGGGCGGCAAGACGATCCCGGGGCTTTCCCCCGGGAAATCGATGCCCGTCATCCGCCCGAACCCGAAGCGGTTGATCCACGACGAGAGTCGCGTCCGTCCGAGCTTCTCCGCGAGCGTGATCGCGCCGATGTTCGACGAGTGGGCGAGGATCTGGGCGACCGAGTAGTTGACCGTTCCACGCTCCTCGGCGTCGTGGATGACCCGGTCGGCGACGTGGAGGGAGTAGGGCAGGACGAAGCGGGTCGAAGGGGTGACGATCCGGTCCGACAGCGCGCCCGCGACCGTGATCAGCTTGAAGGTCGAGCCGGGCTCGTACGTGTCCGTGACGGTGCGGTTTCGCTGGAGGGTGCTCGGCACGGTGGGAAAGAGGTTGGCGTCGTAGCCCGGCTGAACGGCCATCGCCAGAATCGCTCCTGTGCGCGGGTCGAGCACGATCGCGCTCGCGCTCTTCGCATGCCACCTGCGCACGGTCTCGCGCAGCACCTCCTCGGCGTTCGCCTGGATCGTGTGGTCTAGGGTGAGATAGAGATCCTTGCCCGGAACCTCGCGGAGGACGGTCTGCGAGTCGATCACCCGTCCGCTCGGGTCCTTGATGATCGTCTCTTGGCCCGGGCGACCCGCCAGCTCCCGGTCGAAGTGGAGCTCCGTGCCGTCGAGCCCGTTGCCGTCCACTCCGACGTAGCCAAGCACCTGCGCGGCGACCGACCCCTGGGGATAGCGGCGTCGCTCCTCCGGATAGAAGCCGAAGCCCGGGAGCCTGAGCCGTTTGAGCGCCGCGGCGCGCGCGGGATCGGCCTGACGGGCGACGTAGACGAAGCCCCGTGAGCGGTTCGCGAGCATCGGAAAGACGAGATCGGCGCTGACCCCAAGAGTTCGCTGAACCGCGACCGCGGCTCGACGCGGGTTCGGGATTTGCTTCGGGTTCGCGAACACGGTCGTCGCGGGCTCGCCGAGGGCGAGCTCAACGCCCCCGCGGTCGTAGATCGTGCCGCGACCCGCTGGAACGGTCACGGTCTCGCGGTGCTGCGTGCGCCCGAGACTGGACAGCGACTCCGCGCGCACGGCCTGCAGCCACGTCGCACGGAGCGCCAGGCCCACGAACGCGAGCGCGAGCGCGCCGAGAAAGAGCCGGATCCGCCGATTGACGAGGCGGTTCAGCGCACTACCGCCGGGGCAGCTTGAAGTAGCTCGTCTGGTCGGAAGTGGCCTGCACCCAGCCGAGTTGCTTGGCGGCGAGGCGCTGGATGCGCGGCGCCGAGGCGGCGCTCGAGAGCTGGGACGACAGCTCGGCGTTCTGCGCCCGCAGATCGGCACGCTCGCGGCCGAGGCGGTCGAGCTTCATGTTCAGGCGAAGGACGGCGACGTTCGTCGCGACCACCCCGGCGAGGAGCGCCGCGACCACGGCGATCCAGAGGACGCCGCCCGTGACGCGACGTTGGGGGCGGACCGCGCGCGGCTTCGGACGTCTCGAACGCGCCGGAAGAACGTGCTCCTCGGCGCGGGCGGCGGCCCACGTGGCCATCAGTGGCCCTTCCGGTCGCATTGGTGGATGCCTGGGTCGCGAGCACCAAGCGATGCAAGGACGCAGGGAGCGCCCGGGCTGAAAAGCCCGGGCGCGACTGAGGACGCCGCAGCGCGCCGCGTGCTCGCGTGCGAGGCGCCGCCGAACCTGGCCGGGAGGGCCACCTAGGTTTTGACTCCGACCCTCAACCGTGCGGACGACGACCGCGGATTCGCAGCGGTCTCGCGCGCGCTCGGACGAATCGCCTTGCGCGAGAGTGAGCGAAGCTCCGGCTCCTTGCCGCACACGCAGATCGGAAAGTCGGGTGGACACTCGCACCCGCGCTCGAGATCTCGCATGAAGCGCTTGACGCGCCGGTCCTCGAGCGAGTGGAAGCTGATCACCGCGAGCCTTCCGCCCGGACGCAGCATCGAAAAAGCGGCCGGCAGGGCGGCCTCGAGCGAACCGAGCTCGTCGTTGACCGCGATGCGCAATGCCTGGAACACGCGCTTGGCCGGATGTCCGTCGCCGAAGCGGGCCGGCGCCGGAATCGCAGCCTTGATCGTCTCGACGAGGTCGCTGGTCCGCTCGAACGGGCGCTCCTTTCGGCGTCGCACGATCGCCTTCGCGATCTGCCGCGCGTAGCGCTCCTCGCCGTAGCGCTTGAAGATGGTCGCGAGATCCCGCTCGTCCGCCTCGTTGACGATGCCCGCGGCGCTCACGTCTGCGGAGGGGTCCATGCGCATGTCGAGCGGCGCGTCCGCCGTGTATGAGAATCCTCGCTCGGGACGGTCGATCTGCATCGAGGACACGCCGAGGTCGAGCAGGATCGCGTCCGCTTCCACGCCGTTCTGCGCGAGCTGCTCGAGCACGACGGCGAAGTCGCCGCGCAGGAAGCGGGTCTGGACGCCGGCGCGCCTCGCGAACCGATCGAAGTACGCACGTGCGCCCGGATCGCGGTCGATCGCAATCAGCTTTCCGTGTCCCTGAAGGGACGCCGCGAGCAACGCCGCGTGGCCACCTGCACCGAAGGTCGCATCGATGACGGTCTCTCCGGGTTGGACCGCGAGGAGCTCCCGCACCTCGTCGGCGAGCACGGGGACGTGGTCAGTCGCGCTTGGCTGCAAGACGTTCGGCAACATCCTCCGCACTCCCTTCGACCTCTGCCAGCTCGTTGCGCCAGGCGGCGCGATCCCAGATCTCGAGCCGGTCATTGACACCCGCGACGACGACCTCCTTGCCCAGCTTCGCGTGCTCGATCAGCTGGGCGGGGATCATCACGCGGCCCTGTTTGTCGAGCTCGGCCTCGGACGCCCCCGAGAAGAAGTGCCTCTGAAGCCGCCGCCCCTCCGGGCTGAGCGGATCCAGCGAGGACAGTCGAGAGTCGACGAGTCGATCCCAATCCGGACGACGGAAGGCATACAGACAGCCGTCGAGGCCCCGGGTGACGACAACACCGTCCTTGAAGGCTTCTCGGAACTTGGCCGGAAGAGTGAGACGGTTCTTGTCATCGAGTGTGTGGTCGTGTGAGCCTAGAAGCATCCTGGGGCTGGTTGGAGCTTACCACTTTGCCCCACAATAAACCACCATCCCCCACCTGTCCACCCCGGAAGGGGGATTTTTCAGGCTCTTCAGCCTGTGGCCGCGGCGGCGTCCAGCTGGGCCGAATAGGGGCCGCGACCCGTCATCACGGCCGCGCCGCACCTTGCCGCCAGCGCGACGGCGTCTTCCAGGGCCTCGCCTCGTCCCAGGGCGAAGGTCAGCCCAGCGGCGAAGCAGTCGCCGCAGCCGTAGGTGTCGACGATCGGCCCAGGCAACGGAGCCGGCCGAAACGGACCGCCGGGCTGCAGCCAGCCGCCGAGGCCGCCCGAGGTGGTCACGACGACTTTGGGCGGCGGCTCTAGGTCGCCCGGCCGGTAGAGCTCGCCCTCGTCCTCCCCGCTCCCGACCAGCGCGTTCAGCTCGACTCGGGCCTCACGGAGCGTCGGCAGCTCCCGGGCCGTGGCGACGAGGATGCGGGCGAGGCGCGCGTGATGCAGCGCCTGGGCATCGCCGCTGACGAAGTAGACGGCATCCAGGCCGCGCAGCTCGTGCCAGGGGAGCCTGCTGTCGCCGCCCCTCGGCCGCAGCTTCTGACCGAGGACGGTGATCGTGCGCTCGCCGACGTCGTCGACGAACGTGAAGGCCCGCCTCGTCGTCTCGGTCTCCGGGATCGCTCGGACCTCGACGCCGAGCCCGGTCAGCTCAGCACGCGACCGGCGGCCGAGCTCGTCGGACCCCAAAGCCGTGAAGAGCAGACACGAGCCGGCGAGGCGGGCGAGCTGAACTGCGGCGACGGCGCCGCCCCCGGCCGGCTCCTCCCACGTCTCGGACGCGTGAGCGATCTCTCCCGGCCTCGGCACGGCCTCCACGCGCGCGAACTCCACCCATTCCACGTGACCGACGACGGCAACTCGCATGGCGGGGATCCTCACACCTAGACCCCCTCGCGCGTTTCAAGATGTCGACGTGAGCCTGCCGCCCTTCGAGCGCTTCTACGACGAGCACCGCGACGAGATCTTCGGATTCCTCGTCCGGCGCCTCGGGCGCGACCGTGCCGAAGACGCCTTTCAGGAGACCTTTCTCCGCGCGCTGCGCGCGTACCCGAAGCTGCGCCACGGCGAGCACCTGCGTGCGTGGGTGTACACGATCGCCGGTCGGATCGCGATCGACGAGCACCGCCGGCCGCGGGCCGACGCGGGGCTGCCCGAGCTCGAGACGCTCGACGGGCGTCCAGCCTTTGCCGAGCTCGAGCACCTCGCCGACGAGTTGCCGCCAACCGAGCGTGCCGCCGTTGTCCTCCGCTACGGCTACGACCTCGACTACGCGGAGATCGGAGACGCGCTCGGCTCGAACGCCACCGCCGCGCGCCAGGCCGCGTCGGCCGGAATTCGCAGACTACGAAGGAAGGAGCAACAGTGAACGCCGTCTCCCCTGATCTCGACCGTCGGTTTCGCGAGGCCGCAGCCGACGCAGGGCTGCTCGATGCGGCCTACGACCTGGTCGAGACCCCGATTGGCACGCTGCTGGTCGCGACGACCGAGCGCGGCCTCTGCCGGATCGCCTACGACGCCGAGCCGGAGCTCGAAGCCGAGCGGCTCGCGAAGTCGTTCGGGGTGCGCGTCCTGCGCTCGGCGAAGCCGATCGATCCGGCCCGCCGAGAGCTCGACGAGTACTTCGAAGGGAAGCGCCAGAGCTTCGGCCTTCCGGTCGACGTCTCCTTGGTCGCGGGGTTCAACCGTCGCGTGCTGGGAGAGCTCGCGCGCGTTCCCTACGGCGAGGTCGTCACCTACGGCGAGCTGGCAGCGCGCGCGGAGCGACCGCGTGCGGCGCGCGCGGTGGGCACGGTCATGAATCGCAATCCGCTCCCGATCGTGTTGCCCTGCCATCGGGTGATCGGCGCCAACGGCAGCCTCACCGGATACGGCGGCGGCCTCGAGCGCAAGGAGAAGCTGCTCAGGTTGGAAGGTGCGATCCTGTAGTCTCGTGTCGATGCAACGCTGGCGAGCGATCTGCTGCACGCAGCACGGCTAGTCCGCCGCTTCCGACACAAGCGTCCATGGAAGCGGCGGGACAGGACGCGTACCTGACCAAGGGTCGAGGTACCGCGCGCCTTCCCGCAGATCTGAGAGGAAGGTGACGCGATGCCGATGCCGCATCGCACGCAGATGCAGTTGATCAAGCGCCGGCTCGTCGGGAAGGACGGCTCGGAAAAAGTCCGCGAGCTCAGAGCGATCCTCGCCGAGTTGCCCGGCTACCGGAACGGGCCGTATGCAGACCTCCGCAAGTGGGTCGAGTCCGAGCTCGACCGCACGCGCGTGCGTAAACGTGTGGTCAACCGCGACTCGATCGCGGTTCGACGTGAGGGCGCCGCCCAGATCGCGCTCGTCGGGCCTCCGAACGCGGGCAAATCCTCATTACTACAGGCGCTATCGAACATCCAGATCAAGACGGGCGACTACGCGTTCACGACGACGCGGCCCGTTCCGGCGCTCACCCGCGTCGGTGGAGTTCTGCTTCAGCTCGTGGAGATCCCGGGTCTGATCGAAGGAGCCGCCGAGGGCCGCGGCGGCGGCCGTCCGCTGCTCGGCGTTCTTCGCGGTGCCGACGCGATCCTGTTCTGCCACGACGCGCGCGCACCTCTTGCCGAGCTCGAGGCGGTGATGCAGGAAGTGGCCGACGCCGGCATCGAGCGGCCCGCGGCGATCGCGGCAACGAAGAGCGACGAGGCCGGCGGTGAGGCCCTGGTCGCTGCGTTTCCGGATCTCCCGGTCGTCGAGGTCAGCGTGCTCGAGGACGGGAGCCTGGACCGGCTACGCGACACGATCTGGCAACTGACCGGACTGCTCCGCGTCTACCTCAGGGACGACGGCGATCCGGTGGCGCTCCGGCCGCCGGTAACGGTTGTCGACGTGGCGGACTCGATTCACCACGAGCTGCGCGAGCGCTGCGTGGGGGCGCGCGTGTGGGGACCGTCGGCCCGGTTCGAGGGTCAGCGGGTCGGCCGTGCGCACGTGCTGGCGGACGGAGACACGGTCGAGATCCTGGACTAGAAGATGGGCCAGCGAACGGGACGCGCGTCGATGCGCTCGGCCTCGCGCCAGTCGTCGCGCGGCGGGACGAAGACGTCGATCACGACGGCACCCTCCGGACCGACATGGACCTCGTGCGGAACATTGCCGGGAATCGACCACGTGTCGCCCACTCCGAGCTCGCGAGTCTCGTCGCCCACGCGGAACACGAGGGCTCCGCTCAGGCACATGCCGAGCTGCTCGTTTTCGTGCCGGTGCTCGGGGACATGGCTCTCGGGGTCGAGCTCGATCACGCCGAGCGTGATCCGCCCGCCGTGGACGACGCGCCCGTGCACGCCGTCCCAGATCCGTTGCAGGTCGAGCGAGGAGAGGGAGTCGAAGGCGCTCACGCGCCGTGAGCCTATCCGTCGAGAAGCCTGTAGCCCACCCCCCAGACATTGACGACGAACGGTCCGTCGGCCGCCTCTTGCAGCTTGCGGCGCAGCCGCGATGCGTGCGAATCAAGGGTCCTCGTTCGGCCCAAAGAGCGAAAGCCCCAGACTTCGCGAAGCAAGCTCTCCTTCGTGAACACGCGAGTCGCATCGCTCATCAGCTTGACCAGGAGCTCGTACTCCTTCCCGGCAAGGGCGACGGGATTACCGTCGACACGTACGCAGCGCGTAGCGAGGTCGGCAGTGATCGGCCCCGCGCGCAAGGTCTCGTGCGACGCCGGCATGGTCCGGCGCAGAACTGCGCGGATCCGGGCCAGTAGCTCCTCGTAGTCGAACGGTCTGACGAGGAAGTCGTCGCAACCACGATCGAGCGCTCGCACGCGATCGACCGTGTCGGACTCCGGCACGCCGAGGACGATGACGGGAACGTTCCCGTGCGCCGCGCGGCACTCGTCGAGCGCGTCGGTGTCGCCGAGCAGCACGAGATCCGGCTGCGCCTGCCCGTCCACCACGTGAAAGCCGTCGTTCTTCAGGTGACGTTCGAGAAAGACGCGCGTGTCGAGCTCCGGCTCGGCGAGCAGCAATGCGGTCGACATGCGAACGAAAGTAACTGTGCCGTCACTTCGTCACCAGATGTCCTTTAACGCGAAA
>JBKOWS010000098.1:0-13820 GCA_046724565.1 Actinomycetota bacterium
GTTCCCTCGAGCAGGCGGTCGACCTCGCTCGTCACGGTGATCGGGAAGGCGAGCTTGCCGCGACGCCCGTTCGTGCCGATCAGGCGCAGGAAGAGCAGCAGGCTCTGCTCGACCGGGATCTCCCGCCCACGCTCGTCGACGAGGTACAGACGCTCGGCGGCGCGGTCGAGGATCACGCCGAGGTCGGCACCGACGGCGGGCACCAGTTGCTTCACCTGGCCGATCGCCTCACGCAGGAGCGTCGAGCCGCTGTCGGACCGATCCGTCGTGAACCCGTGCGCGGACACGGCCTCGACCCCAAGCGGCCCGAGCAGGAGCGGGAGCACGAACGAGGCAGCGGAGAAGCCGTAGTCGACCACGAGTCGGAACCCGCGGGTGCGGATCGCCTCGACGTCGAGGCTGTCTAGCAGGTCCTGCGCGTAGCTCTCGCGCACGCGGGCCGGGTAGCTGATGCCGCCGATGTCGCCGAAGGCCGCTCGCCGCAGCTCGCCGCGGGTGAAGTTCTTCTCGATCTCCTTCTGCATCGCCGGCGAGAGTTGGATGCCCGGCTGCTCGAAGAAGCGGATCTGCACCACCTCCGGATCGGCCAGGCTCGTGCCGACGTGGAAGCCGGCCTCGTAGGCCTCGGTCTTCAGCAGGTGGCGCGCTACGGCCGCCGGAAGCACGCGCAGGTCGGCGACCTCGAGCCCCGCGGACGTGAAGCCGGAGATCATCGCCCGCTTGATCATCCGGCAGGCGGAGGAGGACTCGCGGCTGGCAGCAACTCGCGCGCCGCGTTTCAGCGCAGTGCCGAGCGCAGCCGCGACGCGCACGGCGACGTCGGGCGTCAGGTCGACGTTGACCAGCCCGGCGACGCCGTCACGGCCGAACAGCCGGGTCGAGGCGCGCGACTCCCAGATCAGGCTGTCGTGGATGTGGGACCCGGACTCGACTTCCTTGTATGGGTAGATCCGGACGCCCGGCATGATCACGCTCTCCGAGCCGATCGTGACCTCGTCGCCGATCGCAACGCCCTCGTGGATGCGGACGTGACTGCGGATGTCGCACGAGCGGCCGAGGATCGCGCCTTCGATCAGGGAGCTCCTGCCGATGTGCGTCGAGGCGTCGATGACCGAGCGTGTCGTCCTCGCGCGCTCGCGCAACGTGACGCTGTTCGAGAGGACCGAATGCGAGCCGACGGTCGCACCTGGCGCGACCCGACAATAGTTCCCGATGTACGCCGGCCCCTCGATCTGCTCGAGATCCGCGATGTCGACACCTTCCCCAAGCCACACGTTCCCGCGAATGCGAATGCCCGGGATGTTGAGGCGAACGTTCTCCTCGAGCGCGTCGAAGTTCGCCTGGCGGAATTGGTCGAGGTTTCCGATGTCCTGCCAGTAGCCGTCGAGCGCGTAGCCGTAGAGCGGCCGGCCCATCTCGAGCAGGTACGGGAACAGCTCCTTCGAAAAGTCGTAGGGCCGGTCGGTCGGGACGTGACGCAGCACCTCCGGCTCGAGCACGTAGATGCCGGTGTTGATGGTGTCGGAGAAGACCTGGCTCCAGGACGGCTTCTCGAGGAAGCGCTCGATCCGTCCCTCCTCGTCGGTGACGACGATGCCGAACTCGAGCGGGTTGTCGACGGACTTCAGGCCGATCGTGACCGCCGCGCCACGTTCCTGGTGAAAGGTGATGAGCTCGGTCAGGTCGACGTCGCAGAGCGCGTCGCCCGAGATGACGAGGAACGTCTCGCCGAGTTGCCTGGCGGCCAGCCGCACCGAGCCGGCGGTCCCGAGGGGCGACTCTTCGACGGAGTAGCTGATCTGCATTCCAAGCGTCTCGCCCTGGCCGAAATAACTGCGGATCGCCTGCGGAAGGAACGCTACGGTGACGATCACCTCGTCCAGCCCGTGCTCCCGCAGCAACTCGAGGATGTGCTCCATGCACGGCTTGCCGACTACCGGGACCATGGGCTTCGGCTGGTTGGAGGTGAGTGGCCGGAGGCGCGTGCCCTCGCCGCCGGCCATGACGACGGCCTTCATCTCCGGGTCTCTTTCCAGGCCGCGGCTGCGTACACCACCCCGGCCGCGACCGCCAGAACGAGCCCGGCCCCGAACACCCAGTACGGCCAGTGGGTCGAGGGGTGAGTGACGATCAGGAAGCCGATGCCGGCATATAGCAACCAGGTGGCCGCCTTGCCGAGCAGGTTCACCTCGAGCCGATAGCCCTGCGGTGCCGCCAGCTTGTATCCGGTCAGCAGCAGGACGTCGCGGCCGAGGATGACGACGAGCCCTATCCAGGGCATGTGGTCCTGCACGAAGAGCAGGATGACCGCTGCGTCGATCATCAGGCGGTCGGCGAGCGGGTCGAAGATCCGGCCGAACTCCGACTCCACCCTCCACCGCCGCGCCAGGTAGCCGTCGATCTGGTCGGTGACGCCGGCGATGCCGAACACGATTCCTGCGGGCCAGCTGTGGCCGCCTTCCGCGGTCAGCATCAGGACGACGAAGACCGGGATCAGTAGCAGGCGCGCGACGGTCAGGGCGTTCGGAAGCTGCTGCAAAGTCGCGGGAACGGCACGGGTCGCCATCGGTGTGGAAAGGATACGCCCGTGGCCGAGACCCTCAGCTTGCCGGGCTTCGTCAATGCCCATTCGCACGGCTTTCAGCGCGCCTTGCGCGGCCGAACGGGCGGTGGGGACTTTTGGGCCTGGCGCGACCTCATGCTCGCCGAGGCGGAGCGCCAGACGCCCGAGTCGGTGCGGAGGGAGTACGCCGAGGTTTACCGCGAACTGCGAGCCGCCGGCTACACGGCCGTGGGCGAGTTCCACTACCTTGGCTTCGATGAAGCGCTCGCGGCCGTCGAGGCTGCGGCCGAGGCCGAGATCAGGATGGTGCTGCTCCTGGCCGCCTACGGGCGCAGCGGCCTGCCACGCTTCCGCCAGGACTCGGTCGCCGACTACCTTCGTCAGATCGAGGCGCTGAGAGAGCGCGGCATCTCGGTCGGGCTCGCGCCGCATTCGGTTCGTGCCTGCCCGGCCGAGTGGCTCGAGGAGATCGGTCGCTACGGAGAGGTGGAGAAGCTGCCGCTGCACGTGCATGCCGACGAGCAGCCCCGCGAGATCGAAGAGTGTCTCGCGGAGCACGGCGTTCGCCCGATCGAGCTCCTGGATCGCACCGGCTGTCTTGGCGAGAAGACGACGGTCGTGCATGCGACGCACGCCGACGATTCCGAGCTCGACCTGGTTGCCGGCGCCGGTGCACGCATCTGCGTCTGTCCGACGACCGAGGCGAATCTCGGCGATGGGTTCCTGCCGGTCGAGCGCGTGTGCACGCGCGGGATCGGCATGTGCATCGGCTCGGACTCGAACGTCCGCATCGACCCGCTCGAAGAGCTACGCGAGCTCGAGGGCATTGCGCGCCGCCAGACCGGGCGCCGCAACGTCATCTCGACCGAGACGCTGCTCTGCTTCGGCGCGGACGAGGGAGCCGGCTCGCTCGGTCTCGAGCAGTGGGACGACGTCGAGGTCGATCTGTCGCATCCCTCGCTCCGCGGCGTCGAGGACGCCTTCGAGGGACTTATCTCTGGCTGCTCCGCCGATGTCTTTCGCCGGCCACGAGCTGCGACGTCCAGTACGCAGTCCGCCTGATGTACGCGCGTGACGCGTTACGTCCCCACAGGCCGTAGGTCCCGACGTAGCTCTCGTAGCGCCCACCACGGCCGGCCGGCTCGATCTGGGTGCCCTCACCCCACTCGTTGTACGACGTGATCGTGACGACGTCCGCGCCCGCGTCCAACGCGGCCCTCCACATCGAGTCGTACGTCTCGCCGAAGAGCCGGGGCTTCACCCGAGAGTCGCCCGTCGCCTGGGACGCTTCGTAGCCGGGTCCCACCGACGGGGCGCAAAGGATCCCCATCGCGCGGGCCTGTGTGCAGAAGCGATCGAATTTCGAGCCGTCGTACAGCAGGATGTCGTACGTGTAGAAGCCCGCGAAGCCCGCACGCGCGGCGAAGCCGACCCGGTTCGTTTGCCCGAACAGGCGCAGCCCCGTCGGCGGGGTCGTCACGCGTCTCCAGTCGTCCGACGAGAAGTCGTTCGTCCTGTAGATGTAGATGTCCCGCAGCCCGAGGCCGCGGAGGTACGCGAGGTCCGCAGCGATGGAGTCGATCGTGCGGCCCGGGTAGGGCTCGAGCTGGATCCCGACACGAAGGTGCCGCCGCTTCGCGGCCCGCATCACTGCGGGCAACCGCTCGTCTTCCAGTGATCCCCTCCCCCACCACGAGCTGACCACCTCGTCGATCCCGGCCGCGGCGATGTCGGCCATCTGCCCGCGCAGCACGCGCGGGTCGGCGCTCGAGTACGCGCCTCGCATCGGGAAGAACTCGGAGGCGAGATCGAGCGGCGGCGAGTGTCCGCCTTGTGTCCAGTGGGCGTAGTCGCCGTCGTGACGGGGATTGGAATACCACGGGTAGAAGAAGATGGCCGTTCGCGGTAGCCCGGCTCGCGGCACCCCGGCCTGAGCGGATGCGGGCAGGACCAGCAGGAGCAGCAGGGCCAGGAGGGGGCGCCGCATCCGCAGTAGCTTCTCACTCTCTGCGGATTGCGGGGATCCCCAGGACGAGGCATTCGGACGGCGGGCTCCCGCGCCGATTCCGTGATATGGCTTTCTTCAGCTGGATCCGTTCCCGCTGCGGCGAAGAGGCCCAGACGATGTCCGAGTACGCCGTCATCCTCGGCGTCATCACTCCGGCGATCGTCGTGGCCTACGCGCTCTTCTCGGACGACATAGCGCGACTGATCGACGGCGTGCGCGGCATCTTCGGCGGCTAATCCCGTCACTTCAACGGACCGAGTGCTTCCTGAGGCTGTCCGGCCGAGGCTGGCCGCTCGACAGGCGGAGGCGTAGACTCGGTGTATGGGAATCCGCTCCATGCTCGATCGTCTCCTGGGTCGGTCAGAGCCTGAGTCCGCGTCGCCGCCGCCTGATCCCGATTACCACGAGCCGGAAGAGAACCTCGAGTCAATCGAGGAGCGGCTCGACGAGATCAGAGCAGACCAGACGTTCTACTCGGGCTGAGACCTCCGACGGCGGGCCGCTCGCCCGGCCCGACCTTAACGCGGCGAATCGTCGGAATCGTCCCACTGGGATGAAACCATCCCTGACGTCTTCGGCTAACGTCGATTAAGACACGACAGAGGGGAGAGGAATCGTGTCGACGTACATCCCGTCAATCGGGGAGAGGGTCGCGCAAGTGCGTTTCGGCGTTCAGCGCATCGGAACAGTCTGGTACTCCGACCAGCTGCAGGTGCTCGTGCGGTGGGACGAGGGGACCTCGAGCAGTCTCAGGCTCGGCTCTGAAGAGCTCTACGTCCTCGGAGGCATGGAGCCCGAAGCAGTTAGGGAGCCACCAAAGGCCGCGTAGTGCGTAACTGAGCGACCGGCCATTTAGCCGATCCTCAAACTGGACGTTTTGCCGACACTTTGCGGGCTGAAAGGCCCCTACCGGGCAACCATGCCGCGAACCACAATAGACGTGCTCGCGAACGCGAGCGATTGGGGCCGGGGCCGGTTAGCCCCGCAATTCCGTTTGGGGACGCGGGATTCGGGGCTCAGCCTCGGTTTGTCTTGAACCTGCGCAATTTGCGAAACTAGGCCCGGGATTCAGGTGCTGGCCAAAGCAGCCCTAGGCAAATGCACTCCGTTCGGCATTACCAGGTTCGACTTCGGCGAAGCCACCGCCTGCCTTACCGAGTCGCCCGCCTGATCCTGGCGGCACGGATCATCCCGCTCTTACTGATCGTTGCGCTTCTCTTCCTCGCCTTCACGCGTAGTCACTGAAAGACGACAGCGGACGGAGGACGCCGAGTGACCGACGCCCTCCACGTTTCCGCCTAGACGGGCTTCGGCTCGACCTTGCGGTGACGTCGTACCGTGAAGCCGGCTGCCACGATCAACAGCGCGGCACCGCCGGCGACCGCGGCCGCGGTCCCCGCGTCGGTCCCTGCCGACGCGCTCGATGTAGCAGAGGTCGCGCTCGGCGACTCTGCTGGAGCCCCGCTCACGGCTACCGGCCACTCGCGTTCGCTCGCCACGCCGGTGGACTCCACGGCCGCCTTGTCGACAGCGACCGGCCACTCGCGCTCGCTGACCACTGCCTTGTCCGCCGAGGCCGCGGCCGGAGTCGCTGCGGGTGCTGCTGCAGCCCCCACCGGCCACTCGCGTTCGCTGACCACGCCGGTGGACTCCACGGCCGCCTTGTCGACACCGACCGGCCATTCGCGCTCGCTGACCACTGCCTTGTCCGCCGGGGCCGCGGCCGGAGTCGCTGCGGGTGCTGCTGCAGCCCCGACCGGCCACTCACGCTCGGTGACCGGGCCCGTCGTCGCCGCAGCCGAAGCGTCGACACCGACAGGCCACTCGCGTTCGCTGACCAGCGCACTCTTTGCTGAGGAACCGGCTGACGTGGCGGCCGGGCTCGTGCCGGCCTGAGCCATGGTGACCCCGGTCGCAGCCGTCGTGGCGGCGACCGCCAGGACGAGCGCTGCTTCCCGCAAGCCGTGGGCCGCAACGTCGTCCTCGAGTGCTCGCTCGAGCTCCGAGCCGTCAAACGTGAGGATGACGTTGTCGTCGTCGGTTTGCCGGAGCAGTTCCTCGAGCTCCCCCGGATCCCACGCGAGCCGCAGCGACCGGGCTTCCGCCTCGCCCCCGCGAGCCACGTCGATGACGAGCTCCGGTTCCCCGTCCTTCGACCTCAGGACCTCCTGGATCTCGTCTCGGCGAACGGTCGCTCGAATCTCGCGAGCGCCGATCTCGGACACGTTGACGAGCCGCACCCTGTCTCGCACCTCCTGCATAGGACTCCCTTCGCTCGCTGCGGTGCAATCCGCACCAAGAAGTAAGACGGTGCGGATGCCCACGATCTTCCCACTGAATTGCACCGAACGCAACGAGGCAAAAACTCACGGATACGGGCCGCAGTCCCGGAACGGCCGACACAATTCCCGCGGAAAAGCGACCGTTTCCAGCGGCTTTCACACATCGGGGCGCCGAGATTTGAACTCGGGACCTCTAGTCCCCCAGACTAGCGCGCTAACCAGGCTGCGCCACGCCCCGTCAGGCTTGGATAGTAGCTTCGGGAATTGTCGAAGGTTCGAGCCGCCGAGAGCGCTAGTCGAACAGCCGCTTGATCGTCATCACCGCGAACGAGGCTGCAGTGACCAAGGCGAGCAGGTCCGTCGGGGTGAGAATGCGCTTGAAGTCGGCCCGGCCTTCGTGCAACTCGATGTAACCGATCGGGCCGACGGCGACACCGCCGCCTCCGCCGCCACCCGAGCCCTCGTCGCCTTCACGTGAGCCCGAGCCGCCTCCTCCGCCGAACCCGAATCGAGCTCTTGCAACGGGGATGACGGTCACGCCTTCGCGCTCGACGGGCTCGCCGAAGATCGTCGACACCTGCGCCCGCTGACCGACTGTCTCGCCGATCCGCTCGAGCAGCGCGTTCACCAACTCCGCACGCTCCTGTGCCTGTACGGACATCACTGACTCCTCTCTTCGGGAAAGCCTTCCTCCGCTACGTGCCGTAGCGCCGGTAGAGCCTGTCGATCAGGTCCGGCATGCGCTCGAGGCGATCCGTGATCACGCGCAGCCGGTATTCGCGGAAGTGCTCGGCCTCCACGCCGAGCGCACGGGCGAGCGTCTTGATGACGTCGTCCGAGGGGACCGGCCGGTTGCCGTGCACAAGGTGGTTCAGGTACCCAGCCGATAGCCTCGTCTTCTCGGCGAGCGAGCGGTAGGTCAGGCCGGCCTCTCCCATCAGCCGTTCGATCGTGGGACCGAACGAGTCGTCGCTGAACCGCCGCTTCCGGGCCATCAGCCGAGCTTCTCGCGCACTTTCGAGACAAGCTCACCCACGCTCACCGCATTGTCCTCCCCCTTCGTGCGCTCGCGAAGGTCCACCGTACCGTCTTCCGCGAGCTTACGCCCGACAGTTACACGGAGGGGGCAACCGATCAGGTCGGCGTCCGCGAACTTCTCCCCCGCGCGCGCATCCCGGTCGTCGACGAGCACGTCGAAGCCGGCGGCGTCAAGCTGCCCTGCAAGCGACTCGGCCTGCTCCGCGAGGCCCGGCAGCGCCACGATGTGGACGTCGTACGGTGCCACTGCCGCCGGCCACTGGATGCCGTGCTCGTCGTGGTGCTGCTCCACGATGGCCGCCATCGTGCGCCCGGGGCCGATGCCGTAGCTGCCCATCACGAGCGGCTTCTCCTCCCCGTCCTCGTCGAGGAAGGTCGCGCCGAAACGGACCGAGTAGAACGTCCCGAGCTTGAAGATGTGGCCCAGCTCGATTGCCGGCTGCTCGATCAGCTTGCCGCCGCAGATCGGGCACGCGTCACCGGCGTTCGCCTGGCGGACGTCGGCGAACTCCGCGTGGTAATCGCGCCCCGCCTCGACGCCGCGGAGATGCCAGCCGTCCCGGTTCGCACCGGCCACGAACTGACCCCCGCGTAGTGCTTCGTCGGCGATCACCTCGATTGTCACCCCGACAGGCCCTAGCGAGCCGCCGCCGGCGCCGAAGAGGGCTCTGATCTCTTCGTCCGTCATCGGCCGGTAGGCCTCGCCCAACGCCGTCACGAGCTTCTCCTCGCTCAGCCGGTCGTCGCCGCGGATCAGCGCCAGCACCGGCCGCTCGCCTACCATCACCGGCATCGCTTTCGACGTCGCGGCCGCGTCGATGTCGAGGAACTCGGCCAGCGCCTCGATCGTCGTCGCGCCCGGCGTCTCGACCTCTTCCGGCCGGTCGAGCGGCTCGGGGAACGCGGGCGCGCGCGGAATCCCGCGCGCAGCGTCGTAGTCAGCGAAGTAGTCGCCGTTCTCGCATCGGACGAGGATGTTCTCGCCGGACTCCGCCGGTGCCATGAAGCCCGACGACTCGCGGCCGCCCATGATTCCAGACTCGGCCTCGACGTAGTACGCCTCAAGGCCACAGCGCTCCCAGATCCGCTCGTAGGCATCCTTGTGCGCTTCGAAGCTCTTGTCGAGCCCGGCCTCGTCGCGGTCGAACGAGTACGAGTCCTTCATGATGAACTCGCGCACGCGCAACAAGCCACCGCGCGGCCGCGGCTCGTCGCGCTCTTTCGTCGAGAAGTGGTACCAGAGCTGCGGGAGCTGCTTGTACGACTGCAGCTCGCGCGCGTGGAACGTCATTGTCTCCTCGTGCGAGAACGGCAGCACGTAGTCGCGCCCGGCGCGGTCCTTGAGCTTGAACACAATCGGGATCCCGATGCGGCCGCTCGTCTCCCACAGCTCCGCCGGCGTCAGCACCGGCTCGAGCATCTCCTGCCCGCCGATTGCGTTGATCTCCTCGCGAATTATCTGGACGACCTTTTGGTGCACGCGCCAGCCGAGCGGCAGGAAAGTCCACAGACCGGCGCCGACCTGACGGATGAAACCGCCGCGGACGAGCAGCTTGTGGCTCGCGGCCTCGGCATCAGCCGGCGGCTCGCGCAGGGTCGGAAGAAAGAGTTGTGAAGCCCGGGCAATCATTGTTGTCCGGGCAGACTATTCGGAGAGCGGGATCAACGAAGCCTCTGCCATCGCCAGGGCAGCAGGCTTCGCCATCTTCAAGCGCGTGGGACGGTGCATTCCTTCCGAGATCCATTTGTCGATCTCGTGGAAGAGCTCGTCGATGAGGATGTCGGACGACACTTTCTTCAGCACGCGACCGTGCGCGTAGATGAATCCCGTGTCACGCCCGCCGGCGATGCCGAAGTCGGCATCGCCCGCCTCGCCGGGGCCGTTGACGGCGCAGCCCAGCACGGCGACCTCGAAATGCTGCGGATACGTGTGCAGCCGCTCCTCGACCTTCTCGGCGAGCGTCTGCACGCCCACGTTGTCACGGCCGCACGAAGGACACGCGATCATCACCGGGCCACGCTCCCGCAGGCCGAGCGACTTGAGGATCTCCCAGGCCACCCGCACCTCTTCGACCGGGTCGGCCGTCAGGGAGACGCGCATCGTGTCGCCGATGCCGTCGACGAGCAGGGCGCCCATGCCGACCGCGCTCTTGATCGAGCCGGCGAACGGCGTGCCCGCCTCGGTCACGCCGAGGTGCAACGGATACGGAACCTTCGAAGAGAGCAGCCGGTAGGCACGGATCATCGTCGGGACATGGCTCGACTTGACGGAGATCTTGAAGTCCTTGAAGTCCAGGCTCTCGAGCAGCCGCACTTCCTCGAGCGCGGCCTCGACGAGCGCCTCCGCCTGATCCTGCTGCGCGAGCTCGGCGAGGTGCTTGGGCAACGAGCCGGAGTTGGCGCCGATCCGCATCGGGATCCCTGCCGCCTTCGCAGCGCGGACCACCTGGGCGACCTTGTCGGAGCCGCCGATGTTGCCCGGGTTGATTCGCACCGCCGCGACGCCCGCCTCCACCGCCTTCAGCGCCAGGCTCGCGTTGAAGTGGATGTCGGCGATCACCGGGATCGGCGAGAAGCGGACGATCCTCGGCAGCGCCTCGGCGTCCTCGGTCTTCGGGACGGCGACGCGCACGATCTCGCAGCCGGCTGACGCGAGCGCGGCGATCTGGGCAGTCGTCGCCTCGACGTCGTGCGTCTTCGTCAGGGTCATGGACTGGACGACAACGGGCGCTCCCCCGCCGATCGTCACGCCGCCGACGCTGATCTGCCGTTCCGAGGCCATCCGCCCGCCAGTGTACGCACGTCGCGGCGGGACGAGAATTGCCTAGCCGCCGCCCAGCCTGTTCAGGTCGTTCGAGAGGCCGATGAACATGAGGATCAGGAAGAGGGCGATCCCGATGGCCGACGCGCGCTCGTAGATCTCCCTCCCCACGGCCTTACCGCGCAGGCCTTCGATGATGGAGAAGAGGATGTGTCCGCCGTCGAGCGGCAGCAGGGGTAAGAGATTCAGGATTGCAAGGGAGAGGCTGATCAGGCCGAGGATCTGTAGGAAGAGCGTGAAGGTCAGGGAGACCGCGCGGCTCGAGTAGTCGACGATCCCGACCGGGCTCGAAACCTCCTTCGATCCCGAGCGCGTGAGCAGGCGCGGCAGGAATGTGATCGTTCCCTTCGTCGCCACCCACGTGTCCTTGAGACTGTGTGTGAGCGCACCCCAGGGCCCGTACTTGAGCTCGACCCACCCTGGCTCGAAGCCGAGTGCCCAGCGCCCTCCGATCCGCTTCGTCCTGACCGGCCCGAGCGTCAAGAGTTTCCCGTTCCGCATGACCATGACCGTGATCGGACGCCCCTGGGAGTTGCGGATTGTGCGCGACACGGAGTTGAAATCGGGCGTGGCCTGGCCGTTGACGGCGACGATCCGGTCACCGGGGCGCAGGCCGACGGCGGTCGCGGGAGTGTCGGCCTTGACGTGCTTGACCGTCGGAGTCGGGTCGCCGGGAAGGCCGATCATGTACGCGGCCGCAACGAGTGCGATCGCGGCCAGGATGTTCACACCCGGTCCCGCGAAGATCACGGCAATCCGCTTCCACGTCCCTTGCCGCCAGTACGCGTCCTCGCTCAGACCGTCGCGCAGCTCCTCGACCGCGCGTTTGGCGGCCTTGCGCGCCGCTGGGCTGAGCTTCGCTCCGTCGACCGCTTCTGCGAGCTCGGGCAGGGCGTCACGCGCCGCGGCGAGGTCCCCAGCTTCGAGGCCCCGCTTGACACGCGCCATCTTCGGAAAGAGGCTCGGGTCCTCGTTCAGCGCCGGTCCCAGCTGCACGTCCAGGTCCGACGGCGCCGGCCGGTGCATCCCCGGGATCTTCACGTAGCCGCCGAGCGGAATGGCGCCGATCCCGTACTCGATCCCCTTCCGTCTCACCTTGACGAGCGCAGGCGGAAAGCCGATGTAGAAGCGGCGCGGAGTCATGCCCACGGCCCGCGCGACGTAGAAGTGCCCTGCTTCGTGCAGCAGGATCAGGACCGCGAGGCCGAGGATCGCGACGAAGATGTTCATGCTACGGCGAGCGCTCCCTGGGCATGGCGGCGAGCGGCCGAGTCGGCGGCGATCACCTCGTCAAGGTCTCGCGCCGGCGACCCGTCCGCTGCGTCGAGCGCGTCGGCCACCACCTCGGCGATGCCGAGGAACGGCAGTCGGCCGTCGAGAAACGCGGCAACCGCGACCTCGTTGGCTGCGTTGAACACGCATGGGTAGGTCCCACCCTTCTCCCCTGCACGGCGCGCGTGCGCGAGCAGCGGGAAGGTGTCCAGATCGGGGGCGTAAAACTCCAGCGTCAATCCGGAGGCGAGGTCGAGCGGCGGCAGCGACGTCGCATTGCGCTCGGGGTAGGTGAGCGCGTACGAGATCGGAACCCGCATGTCCGGGTACCCGAGATGCGCGAGGGCGGCACCGTCACGGAAGCGAACGAGCGCATGAACGATTGAGCTCGGGTGCACGACGACCTCGATGCGCTCGTAGGGCAGGCCGAACAGGAAGTGCGCCTCGATCAGCTCGAGCCCTTTGTTGGCGAGCGTGGCCGAGTCGACGGTGATCTTCGGGCCCATGTTCCAGGTCGGATGCGCCAACGCGTCGGCGGGCGTGACGTCCTCCAGCTGCTCGCGGAGACGTCCGCGGAACGGGCCGCCGGACGCGGTGAGCACGAGCGAATCGACCTGCTCTGCTGTGCGGGCCTCGAGACACTGGAACGCAGCCGAATGCTCGCTGTCGACCGGCAGCAGCCGCCCGCCGCCGCGACGTTGCGCCGCGAGCGCGAGCTCGCCCGCGGCGACGAGGCTCTCCTTGTTCGCCAGGGCGAGATCGACGCCGTGCTCGAGCGCCCACATCGTCGCAGGCAGCCCGGCAAAGCCGACGACCGCATTCAGAACGAGATCGGGCTCCGCTCGATCCAGCAGCTCGGTCGGGTCTCCTCCGACCTGGGTGAGCGGTGCAAGCCCGTCAATGACAGTCGAGCCGGAGGAGGCGGCACACAACTCCAGCTCGGGGTTGGTGTCGATGATCTCGAGGGCCTGCCGGCCGATCGACCCGGTGGCCCCGAGGAGAGCGATTCGCTTCACCCTGGAAGTGTAGGGTCGCCCGATCGGCGGCCCGTGGGGCTACTGGCGTGCGTTCAAGCCAGCCGCGTCGTGCCCGGTGTTCTCAGGTGTTGTCAGGTCTGTAGAAGGTTCGGTAGAAACCGCGCCGAGCATCCTCCGTTCGGCCTGCGCGGCCTCCTCCGCGAACACGACGCCGGCCAGGTCGATGTACCGCTGCGTTATCGCCATGCTCGAGTGGCCGGCCTCGTACATCAACACGCTCGGGCTCAGCTCCGCCGCCGCCCGGTTCGTGATCGCCGAATGACGGAGATCGTGGAACGGGCGTACGCGGTCGTGGATGCCCGCCGACGTCAGGGCGGCGTCGAACAAGGGCCGCCAGATCTCGGCGGAGTAGACGCTGCCGCGCTGCGGGTGGCAGAACACGCGGTTGTCGTCGCCCTTGTACAGGGTGCGCTGGTAGTGCCGCTCGAGCTCGTCGAGGAGGATCGGCGGGAGCGCGATCGTTCTGCGGCCCGCCTTCGACTTCGACTTTCGACGCGTAGCTTCTTCTCGCCTAATGACACGTCGCGCCAGCGGAGCTCCTGCAGCTCCGACTTGCGCAGCCCCGTGACGGCGAGCGTGAGGAAGATCGTCCGCGCCTGCTTGTCGGTGAACGCCTTGGCGATAGTGCGGACCTCGGCCGGCTGCAAGATCCGCCAGCCGCGACGACTACGGCGAGCTGGAGGCGGCGCTCGGGATCGCCTGCCTGGACGACCGGCTGCTGCTGTTGTCGTACCGTCTGCTGAGCGATTGGGTGGGCGACATCGGCTTCGACCTGCCCGACAAGGAAGGCTCGGAGCTC
>JBKOWS010000179.1:0-12842 GCA_046724565.1 Actinomycetota bacterium
CCTTGGTCTGGTGCTCATTCTCCTGCTCGACGCGGCGATGTTCATGCTCGCAGCGTGGATACTCCCGGGGCTCTCCGTCGACTCCTTCGGTTCTGCGCTGCTGGCGACCTTCGTTGCGTCCATCGTGTCGGTCGTCCTCGATCCACTCTTCCGAACGAACGACGACGAGACGTACACACTCCGTGTCACGCAGCGGATCGCGCGCCGCACTGGTGGACAGATACGGAGCGACGAACCGGGAATCGTGTTCCTCGAGATCGACGGGCTGGGTCTGCCGATTCTGCGTCGGGCCATGCGCGATGGCAGCGCGCCCGAGATGGCACGCTGGCTCTCGGAGGGCGCGTACGCACTCACGGAGTGGGAGACGGATCTGTCGTCGCAGACGGGAGCGAGCCAGGCCGGCATCCTGCTCGGCTCGAACGAGGACATTCCGGCCTTCAGGTGGGTCGAGAAGGAGAGCGGCCTCACCATGACGTGCTCGAAGCCGGCCGACTGCGCCGAGATCGAGCGTCGCCGGTCCACGGGCGTGGGCCTGCTCCGCGGTGGGGGCGCGAGTCGCGGCAACCTGCTTTCGGGCGAGGCGGACCACCTGATCCTCACCGTCAGCCGGATCGCCGCCGACAAGCGGGCGAACCCCGGTTACCGCGCGTTCTTCGCGAACGGCTTCAACGTGACGCGCGTACTCGTGCTCTTCGCGTGGGAAGTGATCCTCGAGTGGACCGCGGCGATCCGAAGCGCCCGTCGGGATGTTCGTCCGCGGGGCCACCGTGGTGGCAAGTACCCCTTCATGCGTGCGGCGATGTGCGTCGTCGTGCGCGACCTGCTCGTCTACGGAGTGCTGTCGGACATGATGAAAGGCCGCCCTGCCGTCTACGCGACCTTCTCCAGCTACGACGAGGTGGCCCACCACTCGGGTCTCGAGCGTGCGGACACGCTGGAGGCATTGCGCAAGCTCGATCAGCAGTTCAGCCGGATCGCGCGCGCTCGACGTTACGCGCCGCGTCCGTACGAGCTGGTCGTGCTGTCGGACCATGGGCAAACGCAGGGGAGCACCTTCCTTCAGCGCAACGGGTTCACGCTCGCCGAGCTCGTGAACCGCTCCCTCTCGACGGGCTCCGCGACCGCGCTGTCGACGGATGACGAGAACGACGCAATGGTCGGCCACGCCGTTCGAGAGGCGACCGGATCAACGCGAGGTGAACACGCGAAGGGAGCGGAGGCGGTCCGAGAGGACGCAGCTGTGCTTGCTTCGGGAAACCTCGGGCTCGTGTACCTGATGAGAGAGCCGAGGCGGTTGACGCTCGAGGAGATCGAAGAGGGTCATCCGGCGCTGATCTCCACGCTCCGCGCCCACCCGCACATCGGTTTCGTGCTTGTCCGGTCGGACGTGCACGGGCCCGTCGTGCTCGGCGCCAACGGGACCCGCTACCTGGCGGACGGCACGTTCGAAGGCGAGGACCCGCTCGCGCCGTTCACGCCGAACGCAGCGGACCACCTGCGTCGCACGGACGGCTTTCCGCACGCCCCTGACATTCTCGTCAACAGCTTCTACGACTCGAGCCTCGACGAGGGTTGCGCGTTCGAGGAGCTGATCTCGTTTCACGGCGGTCTCGGCGGAACGCAAACGCGACCGTTCATCCTGCATCCCATCTCGCTGCCCGTTCCCGACGGCCCGATCGTCGGCGCGGCAGCGGTGCACGAGCTCCTACTCGGGTGGCGCGAGTTGTTGCAGCCGTCGGCGCCTGGTCCGACGTCTGAGCTCGTCGGGACCGGCGCCGCCCAGTAGGCAGGACCCGGTTCATCCCGACGGGGTGAGGTCGGGTGAGGCGGACGGGACGAGGATGGTGCCGTTCCTCGAAACGAAGGAGGCCTTCGATGGTGGCCACAACCTTCTGGGAGAGCTTCTTTCTCTGGATGCTCTTCATCCCCCTCGCGTTGGTCTGGGGGTTTGCGCTCGTCGACATCTTCCGTCGTGACGACATTCCCGGCTGGTCGAAAGCGCTCTGGGTCGTGTGCGTCATCGTTCTCCCCTTCTTCGGGACGCTGATCTACCTGGTGGCCCGGCCCTCCGGAGCGACACCCGAAGAGCGCGCGATCTACGACGACTACGTGCCCTACCCGGTGTCGAATGGAGTGTCGGAGCTCCGGACGCTCGCGGATCTGCACGACCGTGGGAAGCTGACCGACAGCGAGTTCGCCGCGGAAAAGGCCCGGCTGCTTGGCATGGAAACCTCCGTGCCTGCGTAACAGGCCGTCGAGGAGCCCGTGGTGAGACGAAGGCCGGCGCGGCGGACGCTTGCAGAGGGGGCCGGCATCCGCCGTGGCCGGCCGATCGAGGCCGTACGAGCTGCATGAAAGGAGAGCAATGAGGGATGCCGACGAAAAACTGGGGATTAGGTTCTGGTTGGCGATTGCGGGGCTCGCGGTCGGTGCCGTGGTCGCCGGCGTCCTCGTCTTCGTCCTGTTCGGTCATCTGTGGTACGCGTGGGGCTTCTTCGGGGCCTTCCTCGCGCTTTGCTTGGTCCTGATGGCGTTCGGATGGGTCGTCGACCGCCGCGAACGGAATCGGCGGAACCGTCTGGCTGCATAGGGGATACGCCAGAACCCCGTCGTGGCCGCGTCCAAGGGAACCGGAGCGGCGGTGACAACTGCGGAGGTCGCGCCGTCCGTTCGTGCAAGCGGTGCGACGCTCGTGCTGCTGACACTCGCCACGGGTCAGTTCCTCATGACCCTGGACAGTTCCGTGATGAACGTCTCGATCGCGACCGTCGCCAAAGACGTCGGTACGACCGTGACCGGGATCCAGGGAGCGATCACGGCCTACACGCTCGTGATGGCGGCGCTGATGATCACGGGCGCGAAGGTTGGCGCGTTGATCGGACGCAAGCGGGCCTTCGCAGTCGGGTGCGTCATCTACGGGTGCGGGTCGCTCACGACGGCGCTCGCACCGAACCTTCCGGTCCTGCTGTTCGGATGGTCGTTCCTCGAGGGGGTCGGGGCGGCATTGATCCTCCCCGCAATCGTCGCGCTCGTCGCGGGGAACTTCCCGGCCGAACGCCGACCCTCCGCGTACGGCCTCGTCGCTGCGGCAGGTGCGATTGCCGTTGCGATCGGTCCGCTCATCGGAGGGTTCTGCACGACGTACTTCTCGTGGCGATGGGTCTTCGCGGGCGAAGTGGTGCTCGTGCTCCTCATCCTGGTGCTCGTTCGACGGATCGCCGACGCGCCGGTCGAATCGCGTCCTCGCCTGGACGTCGTCGGCATCGTTCTCTCGGCCGCCGGGCTCGGGCTCCTCGTGTTCGGGGTCCTTCGCTCCAGCGAGTGGGGCTGGATCCATCCCAAGGCTGACGGGCCGTCCTGGGCGGGGGTTTCGCCAACTCTCTGGTTGATCCTGATCGGGCTGTTCGTGATCTGGCTCTTCTTCCGGTGGGAGGGCCGCCGCGAGGCTCGAGGCGAGGAGCCGCTCGTTCGTCCGGAGATGCTCCGCAACCGCCAGTTGAGCGGCGGCCTGATCATGTTCTTCTTTCAGTACCTCGCCCAGGCTGGGCTCTTCTTCGTCATACCGCTCTTTCTCTCGGTGTGCCTGGGTCTCTCCGCGCTGGCCACCGGTGCGCGCTTGCTTCCCCTCTCGATAACGCTGCTCGTGGCTGCGATCGGCATTCCGCGCCTGTTTCCGGACGTCTCGCCGCGCCTGGTCGTTCGTTGCGGCCTCCTGGCGCTTCTGGCCGGAACCGTCGTTCTGCTCGCTGCGTTCGACGAGGATGCAGGAGCCGAGATCGTCTTCGTGCCGCTACTTCTGGTCGGGCTCGGCATCGGTGCGCTCGCGTCCCAGCTCGGCAGCGTGACCGTCTCCGCGGTGCCCGATGACGAAAGCCCGGAGGTAGGCGGGATCCAGAACACGATGACCAACCTCGGAGCGTCGATGGGAACGGCCCTCGCCGGCTCGATCATGATCGCCGCCGTCACGTCCGCGTTCCTGACGAACATCCAGCACAGCTCGGCGATCCCGTCGAGAGTCAAGTCCGAGGCGCAGGTGCAGCTCGCCGGCGGCGTGCCGTTCATCTCGGACGCCGACCTCAATGCCGCCCTCGACGAGGCACACGTGTCGGGGCGGGCGAGCGACGCCGCGGTCGATGCCTACCGCGCGGCCCGGATCAACGGCCTCCGCTCCGCGCTTGCGATTCTGGCCATACTCGTCGTCGTGGCGCTCTTCTACGCCCAACGGATCCCGACGGAACAGCCCGGCGCGACCCGCAAGGCAGCTGCGAAATGACACGTCCGTGTCAAGCGGCGTGGCCCGGTCGGCGGCCATTCTGGCTCCATGCAGTTCGGTCCAGCGCTAAACGAGATCGTCCTCTTCGAGGTTCCGGATACCCAGTCTGCGAAGGGACTCTTTGCCTACGTCGCGCCGAGGCGTCTCGCGTGGCATCAGAGGGCAGACGAGGGGTCGATCGTGGGTGTCGTGCTGAATCCCGATGCGGACGATCTCGCGTTGCTGTTGCGAGCCGTGCAGACCTGGATGGAAGGAGTGAGTCTCGCGGCGATTCGCTTCGAACTGGACGGGCGCACGTACGTGCTCGAGCCGGCGTACGCCGAACCGGCTGCCGGCTGACCGAGCCGCGGCGGGCGCGGGCGGGCCATCCGGTTCCCCGCGCCCAACACAAGACGAGGGGCGAATGAGCAGGCCGGTTATCACGGGCCTGCAGGAAATCGAGGCTGAGGTCTGCCAGGCGCTCGAAGCCGTGAGCGTCCCGAGCTACGTGATCGACCCGACCGGTGTCATTCGCTGGGTGAATCCGGCCGCACGGCGTCTTGTCGGAGACGTCCGCGGGCGCCAGTTCACGTCCGTCGTTGCGCCGGAGGAGACACACCGCGCCCGCCATCACTTCGCACGAAAGATCGCGGGATCCGAGAAGGTGACGGACGCGGACGTCGTGATCGTCGACTCGGGAGGCGATCGAGTCAACGTCGAGATCAGCTCCGTGCCGCTCGTCTCCGGACATCGGATCGTCGGCGTCTTCGGCCAAGTCGTCGATGTCGACGAGGAGGAGCCCGAGGAGCCGCCGCCCCATCTCACACCGCGGCAGGTGGAGGTCCTCCGTCTGCTGCAACGCGGGGCGTCGACGGGCCAGATCGCCGCCGAGCTTCACCTGAGCATCGAGACGGTCCGCAATCACATCCGTCATCTCTTCAGAGCGCTCGGCGTGCACACAAGACTCGAGGCCGTCGCGGCTGCTCGTCGTGAGCATCTGCTCACCTGACCGCCGCAGAATGACGCACCTGGGTCAAGAAGAGGCGTCAGCCGTTCGCGCACCATAGATATCGCCTCCCGCGCTTCCGCGGCAGGTGCGGGAGTCTTCCCCTCGGCGCGAGGCTCGGGCGTCGCGCCGACCCTAGCTGCGCGGCTCGTGTGCGTCGTACACGACGACCGTGCCGGCCAGGAAGTCCTGGAGTGCGCGCCGGCTGTTGTCGACCAACGCCGGCAGGAGGCCCGCGAAGCAAGGAATGATCGCGAGGGCAAGTCCGGCAAGGCGAACAAGCGAGCGGCCCAGCTTCGGTGAGCGGCCCCTCCGGTCGAGGACGCGCAGGTGCAGAAGACGCATTCCCGGCGTCTGCCCGGTGGCGGTCCAGAAGCCGGCGAAGTACACGATCAAGAGGATCAGCCAGGCGGCGCCGCCGAGGGTCCCGACCAGCCAGGCAGGCCGCAGCTGACCCACGAGCGAGCTCACGAGCCCAACGAGGGCGGCGCCGATCAGGAAGACGAGCGACACGAGGCCCGCATCGATCGCGAGCGCCGTACCACGAGTCGCGACTCCTGCGTACGGAGACGATGCGCCACGCGCGACCTCGGGGCGCGGCGCACGGCGGAGCCACCGCCGAGGCCCGCGCTCGGCCGCATCGTCGAGGCCAACCGCCCGCCGCCGCACGCTCTCGACCGTCTCCGTCGCCAGGGACGTCGTCTGCTGTGTGAGCGCCGCTCGGACCTGAGGGCTTGCCAGCACCTGTCCGAGTAGTTGCTCGAACTCGGGGCTGCGCAGCATCCGCTCGAGCGCCGGGCTCGCCAGGACCTGTCGCAGGAGCTGCTCGGTTCGCGCGCTCTCGAGTGCCGAGGCTGCGGCCTGGTCAACGTCGATGCGCTCGAGGAGGACGTCCGCAATCCGCTGGGCTACTCGATGCTCCACCAGGGACTCGGCTACCGCTTCGGGCAGCGGCCCGCTGAGCACGCCCTCGATCGCCCGTTCCAGCGTCGGAGTCGCGACAGCGCGCATCGGGCGTAGCATCAGCCGGCCGACGGAGTTGACTCGCGTCGTTTCGCGGACTGCCATGCTCCTGCCGGCGCTGCCTCAGGACCTCTGCTTCGTCCTGCGACGGCGCGACGGCGTCTCTTCGGTGTTCCCCAGTTGCGGACGCAGTCCTCGTTCAGTCTTCACCTCGACGCGTCCGCGCGCGAAGGCGTCCACGCGTCCCCACCTGCCGGGGATGTCGAGCACCTCGACGTGGCCGATCCCCGCGGGAAGTGCTGGATCGACGACGAGGTGGTCGCCAATCGGCTCGAGCCCGAGCATCGTGCTAAGCAGCAGAAGCGGCGCTCCGGTCGACCAGGCCTGCGGACTGCAGGCCGTGGGGTACTGCACCGGGTAGCGCGTCACCGACCGCTCGTAACCGCCGAACGCTTCGGGGAGCCGTCCGTCGAAGAACTCGGCGGCGTCGAGGATTCCGGCCGCGAGTTGCGCCGCTTCTTCTTTGAAGCCGTAACGCCGGAGCCCCCAGGCGATGAACGAGGTGTCGAACGGCCAGACCGTTCCGACGTGGTACCCGATCGGGTTGTAGCGCGCCTCCTTTTCGGCGAGCGTGCGTACACCCCATCCAGAGAAGAGCCTTGGTCCAAGGAGGTGCCTGGCTACCGCTTTGGCCTTCGATTTGTCGACGATGCCGCTCCAGAGGAGGTGACCGTTGTTCGAGGACAGCGCATCGACCTGTTTGCCGTCCTGGTCGAGGGCCAGGGCAAAGTACTCGTCGTCCTCCACCCAGAAGTCCCTGTTGAACCTCCGCTTGAGGTCGGCCGCCTCTTTCTCCAGGCGATCGGCGAAGGCCTCGTCCTTCCAGACGGAGCGCGCGAGACGGGCGCCGCGCATCTTCGCGTCGAAGGCGTAACCCTGGAGCTCGCAGGTCGCCCGTGGGAAGCCAGGCAGGCGGCCGTCGCTATAGGAGATCGAGTCCCAGGAGTCCTTCCAGCACTGATTCTCGAGCCCGGTCTCCTCGTTACGCCGCTTGTACGAGATGTAGCCGTTGCCCATCAAGTCCGCGTACTCGTCGATCCAGTTCAGCGCCGCGCGTGCCTCGAACTCGAGGTCGCGCACGAGCCTGGTGTCTCCGGTCCAGAGCTCGTACTCGTCGAGCAGCACGACGTAGAGCGGAGTCGCGTCGGCGGTTCCGTAGTAGGGCGAATGAGGGCGTTCCTCGAAGGCGGGAAGCTCGCCGTAGCGCAGCTCGTGCGGAATTCGCCCTGGATCTTCATCCCTGAAGTCGTCGATTCTCGTTCCCTGCCAGTCCCCGAGCGCGCGAAGTGTCGTGGCAGCGAGCTCCGGCGTGAACGGCAAGGCTTGCAGGCTCGTGAAGATGCTGTCGCGACCGAACATCGTCATGAACCAGGGGAGGCCGGCCGCCGGCAAGCTTCGTCCTCCCATGATCGGCGGTGAGAAGCGAAGAGCCGCGAGGTCGACGAGACTCCTCCGATAGGTGGACTTCAGCGACTCCCAGTCGCATTCCACGCGGGGCGCGTCGTCGAGCCAACGCTCGAGGTTCGTCTCCATGGTCGATTTGCGCGGACCACCGTTCTCGTGTTTCGTCGGCCGCTGGGTCAGACCTGCGAGGCGCGCGGTCGAAACGTCCAGCTCGCTCTTCCACTGGCCGTGGGGCTCGATCCGTAGCTGATACGTGATTCCGTTCTCGTCCAACCGACCCGGGACCGAGGACGAGATCCTGGTCGAGCGCGCGAACGTCTCCCGCTCGTACCCGAGAACGAGCTCGCCGTTCTCGATGCGGTTGACGTACTTTCCTTTCTTCTCGAGTGCGTCCTTGACTTCGAAGAGATCGGCGAAGTCGCAGGCGGCGTCGATCCGGACGGTCAGGTCGACCGGCTGGTCCTCGTGGTTCAGAATCGTGAGCTTTTCGTGAAAGCCGTTGGAGACGGCGCGTTGCCGGATGACCGACAGCTTGGAGTCGACATAGACCGTTCCGGTGCCCGGCACCAGGAAGAATCGGGTCTCGAAGTAATGCAGGTCGTCCTTCGACAACGGGTTGAGCTTCTGCCCGTCGATCGTGAGCACCCACTTCGAGAGGAAGCGCGTGTCGTAGGAAAAGAGGCCGGTCGGATCTGTCAGCGACGCTTCGATATCGCCCCGGTCGTCGCTCACGACGAACGTGTTGCCGTCGAGAATCTGTACGAGCGGCCCGCTCACGACGTCGCACCGGCCATCGCGTTCTGCGGACTGGGGAAGAGGCGCTGGAAGAGCACGAGAAGCTCGAAGTCACCTTCGATCGAGATTGTTCCGCGAAGCATCGCAGCCATCGCGTTTACCTCTCCCCGGGCGAGCCCGTCGAACACCTCCCGGCTGGTTCGGACGGCGCAGTCAGCCGGAGCGTCCCGGTGAGAGACTTCGATGTCGCCCTTGTCGATCGAGACGAGCCAGTGTTCTGCGTCCTTGCCGTTTTCGACATCGACCTGGATGATGCCACTGACCTTTTCGAGCAGTGGCTCGTGATCACGGTGTTCAAGGTCTTCGAAGAATTGCGCGGTCGCGTCGACCATCGTCGTGCCTCCCCATGGCGTGTGGATGCGTTCGCTCGAACGCTCGCGACGCTACAGCCGAGCCTCGTCCCGAGGGTCATCCCAAGGGGATGATCACCACCGCGAAAGAGTCCTCAACGATGGAGCCGTGGTCCTGCTCCTGGCGATTCTGCTGGTCCTCTTCGTCTCATTCCCGTCGCCGTGGAACGTGATCGTGCTCGCCGTGGCCTGCGTCCTCGAGGTGGTCGAGATCGCGTTTCTTCGCCGCTGGTCGAAACGTCTCGATCGACGCACCGCCCGAACGACTGGATCAGAGGCGATGATCGGCCAGAGCGCCGAGGTCGTCGAGGCATGCCGGCCCAAGGGGATGGTCCAGCTGCAGGGAGAACTGTGGGAGGCACGGTGTGAGGGAGGTGCGGAGGCCGGTGAGACGGTCCGGATCAAGTCGGTCGAGGGCCTCACACTCATCGTCGCCCATTAGCCAGAGCGTCAAGAGCTCCGATCCGTCACGGCCCGGTCCGTCATCGCGGCTCGAGCGCACCCGGCAGCGGCAGGCGGCGCTGGCGACGCGTGCCCGGCAGGTTGCCGACCGGGCGCAGGCCGAGCGTCACAAGCACGGCTCGATCGACGCGGTGTATCAGATGGCCGACCGCGACATCGAGGTCGGAGGCGGGATCATCGCGGGCGCGCTCGCTTATCGGCTCTTCATCTGGCTCTTGCCGCTTGCGCTCGTCCTCGTCGCCGGCCTCGGGTTTGCGGCGGACGCGGCTTCCGAGTCTCCGCGGGCGGCCGCTGAGTCGCTCGGGGTCGCCGGTCTCGTCTCCGACTCGATCGCAGGTGCGGCCGAGAGCCCGACGCGCTGGTACGCCATCATCGTTGGCGTGCCCGTGCTCCTGGTTGCGACCCGAAGCGTTCTGCGTGTGCTGATCGGGGCGCACCGGCTGGTGTGGGGCGAGGTTCGTGCGGCCACCCCGAAGCCGACTGCGAAAGCAACGCTTCGGCTGCTCTCCCTGATCCTCTGCCTCTGCGTCGTAAGCGGCTTCGCTGTCTGGGTGCGCTCCCGCTCAGTCGGGTTGGGGGTGCTGACGACGCTCGTCGCCGCTGCTGCGTACGCGGGGATCTGGCTGCTGATCTCGCTGCGTCTGCCGCGTCGCGGCGCCGACTGGAAGGCGCTCGTTCCGGGCGCTCTCGTCTTTGGTGCGGGTGCCGAGGTCATTCAGCTCGTGAGCGCGTACGTGCTCGCGCCGTACGCGCTCAACAAACAGGGAACCTACGGGGCGCTCGGGCTGAGCGCGGCGCTGCTCGTCGGCCTCTATGTGATCAGCCGGCTGATGGTCGGCGCCGCCGTCGTGAACGCGACGCTCTGGGAGCGCCGATGCGCCTGACCGGCCGAGTTCGCGGCCGAGTCGGCGCGATCCAGGAGTGGCTCGAGAGCCGCGCCGACTCGAGGCTCGGGCGCCTGTCGCTCGCCTGGTTCCGCGGCTACTTCGCCGCGAGCCAGAACTCGGGGTCGGCTGCCACGCTGTACATGTTCCTCTCGGTTGCTCCGACGATGCTCGCCGTGCTCGGCCTGTTCGATGCTGCCGGAGCGAACACGAATGCCTTCGCGGACCGCCTCATTTCTCACCTCGGTCTCACCGGCGAGACGGCGCGCCTCGTCCAGCAGACCTTCGGGACCGCGTCCGCGAACGCGCTCGCCGCCTCGCTCGCGGCGATCGTCGGGTTCCTGATCTGGGGCATCGGGATCGGCCAGATCTACCAGGACGTGTACGCCCGCGCGTGGAAAGTCCAGGTGCGGACGCTGTCCGACCAAGCGCGCTTTACGATCTGGTTCTTCGTTCTCAGCGGCTTGCTCTGTCTGGGGGTCGCCTCGGGTGCCGAGCTCAAGAAGGCGGGCTGGATTGTTCTCGTACCGGTCTGGCTCGCCGTCTCGATGGTCTTTTGGCTCTGGACCCCGAGCTATCTGCTGCACCGGCAGATCGGCCTCCGTTCGCTTGTGCCCGGAGCGCTGCTCGCCGGGATCGTGATCGGAGGCGCGTCGGCGACATCGCCGCTCTTCCTCGGCGCGTGGTTGAACGGCGACGCCAAGTACTTCGGCTCGTTCGGAGTCGTCCTCGCGCTCCTCGGCTGGGCATTCATTCTGGTCACGCTGTCGATGGTGTGCGCCGTCTTCTCGCCCGTCTGGAGCCAGTGGCGGGCGGCGGAGAGGCGACTGCCCGCAACGCCTGCTTCCGCTGCCGGTGGACCAGCCGGCGAAACGGTTGCCCGAGTTGACAGGGCCAGGCCGTGACCCGCCAGTCATCCGGAGTGGGTGATGGTGCAGGCTCGGCGAACTGCAATTGTCACGCTTGGCGACACGAGATCGTGCAATCCACCTTTGGAGGGAGCAGTGATGGTCGCAAGTAGCTATCCGTTTCTGGACGTCGTCTGGACGATGTTCATCTTCTTCGCCTGGGTGATCTGGATCTGGTTCCTGATTACGATCCTGGCGGACGTCTTTCGCCGTCATGACCTCTCGGGCTGGGGCAAGGCCGCCTGGGTGATCTTCCTGATCTTCGTGCCCTTCCTCGGCGCGCTCATCTACCTGATCACGCAGGGGAAAGAAATGGCAGCGAGGAACGTCGAACAGGCTCAGACGGCTCAGAGTCAGACCGACGAGTACATCAGGTCTGTCGCTGCGCGAGAAGACCCCACCGAGCAGATCAAGCGCGGGAAAGAGCTGCTGGACAGCGGCGCGATTACATCCGACGAGTTCAATGCGTTGAAGGCGAAGGCGCTCGCCACTTAGCCGCACTCGCTTTCACTCGGACGGCGTCGGAGGTGGATCGTCCGATGAGGGTGAGGCGAACCGCCGGGAAGGCGGCGACGCTCACGCGATGAGCGTCGCCGTTCCGGCTGCCGGGGCCGAGACGAAGAAGCGCTTCCACTGGAAGGGCGTACTCGTCGGCGCGTTGGTGATCGTCGTGATCGGGGCAGCGGCGAACCTGCTCGGCTGGGATATCAAGGGCTGGTTCTCGGATCTCTGGGACACGATCACCGAGATCTCCATCGGCTATCTGATCGCAGGTGTCGCGCTCAAGACGGTTCAGACGACGGCCACGGCATTCGCGTGGTACTCGATCCTGAAGTTCGCCTTCCCCGGGCGCGTCCGGTGGCTGCAAATCCTGGCGTGCTACGCCGCATCCGTGGCGCTGAACGGCATCCTGCCGGCGAACATTGGGACTCTGGTAATGCTGATCATGTTCTCGACGATCATCGCGGGCGCGACGTTCGCTGCGATCCTCGGTGGCTACGCGGTGCAGAAGATCTTCTTCACCCTCGTCGGCATCTTCGTCTACCTCTACCTCTTCCTCAGCGTGCCGGGGTCGTTCGACATCAAGTTCGAGTTCGTGCACACGCATCCATGGGCAACGGCGATCCTGTTCGCCGGCGGCGCCTTCCTCCTCTACCTGCTGATCAGGCAGCTGTGGCCGCGCGTCGTGGCGTGGTGGGAGGACGCGAAGGAGGGTGGCGGCATCCTCTCGCGCCCACGCGCCTACCTCGGCGGCGTCTTCCTCCCGTCGTTCGTCGGGTGGGTCGCGAGCCTCGGCGTCATGGCCGTCTTCCTGGCCGCCTATTCCATTTCTGTGACCTTCGACACGTTGATGCGCATCAGCGGCGGCAACTCGATAGCAAACGTCACATCGGTCACTCCCGGTGGCGCCGGAGTGACGCAGGCCTTCAACGTCGCCTCGCTGAACGGCATCGCAAGCCCGACGGACGCAACCGCGTACTCGGTCGCGCAACAGCTCGTGACGACGGCGTGGAACATCATCTTCGCCATCGTCCTCGTCACCTGGGCGTTCGGCTGGAGCGGCGGCAAGGAACTCGTGGGCGAGTCTTACGCCGGCGCGAAGGAGAAGGCGGCCCAGCAGAAGGCCGCGCGCGAGGCGAGGAAGGAAGCAAAGAAAGCGGCGAAGGCCGCGGCGGGTTAGCAGCGAGCCGAAGAACCAGCGCGAGCGAGCTTGGAGGTCCAGGCCGATGCTCACGAACTACTGAGTCTCTCCGCCAC
>JBKOWS010000086.1:0-9624 GCA_046724565.1 Actinomycetota bacterium
CCCTTAGCTCCGGCCCGCTGTGGTGATGGTGGACGCGCGGTTCAAGCAGAGCCATCAAGGCCGGAGGGTAAGACCCGGGCGAAGCCCGGGCTTAGCCGCAGGCGAACTGATGCGGGCGCGGCCGCCTGGGGCGCCCGTGCCCGCACGGAAGGGAACACCCTCCCGGCACGAACACCAAAGAGAGTGCGCGGGCGTTGCCCGCGCCCGTTTACCGCGAATGCGGCGTAGCTATTCCCCGCGCGAAAGCGAAGCTTTCGCGCCGGTCGGGGCTACCCTGTTTCCATGGAAAGCGTCGCTCTACGCGGTCGAGTTCGGGACTTCATCCGCCGGCACGAGTTGATCCCCGCCGGCGGTGACGTGACGTGTCTCGTCTCCGGCGGGGCCGACTCCACGTGCCTGTGGCACGTCCTGAACGAGCTCGGGTACCGCGTGTCTGCGTTGCACGTGAACCATGGGCAGCGCGGCGCGGACTCGGATGAGGACGCTCGCTTCTGCGCCGAGCGTTTCGGTGCGGAGATCGTCGACGGGACCGGCGGGAAGACGGAAGAGGAGTGGCGCGACATCCGCTACTCGTTCGCGACGGATCGCCTGCGGGCAACGGGCCACACGGCCTCCGATCAGGTGGAGACGGTGCTCTATCGCCTGGTTGCGAGCGGTGTGCCCGGAGGGATCAAGCCAAGGCGCGAGGACGGAGTGGTTCGACCGCTGCTCACTCTCTGGCGCGCCGAGACCGAGGCGTACTGCCGCGCCGAAGGCCTCGAGTTCCGGACCGATGCGTCCAACCCCGAGACGAAGCGAGGACTGATCCGAGACGAGATCCTGCCTCGTCTGCGCGAGCTGCATCCGGCTGCAGAGCAGAGCCTCCTTCGCCTTGCCGAGGGCAAGCGGTCTGCGCTCGAGGAGTTGCTCGCGTCGACGTCCGGCTCCAAGCGCCTCGACCTTGGCGGAGGGCTCACCGCCGTTCGTGAGTACGAACGTGTCTGGCTCGAGCGCACTCCGGTCTCGCTGGAAGGGGAGGTGGAGTGGGGCGAGTGGCGGATTGCTTCCGACCTCCCAGGCCTTAAGGTACGAGCCTGGCGTGCCGGCGATCGGCTCGCCGGACGAGCGAAGAAGCTCCAGGACGTGTTCGTCGACGCGAAGATCCCCCGTTCCGACCGCGAGTCGTGGCCGCTGGTCGTTCGAGGTGACGACGTGGTGGCGGTCCCGGGGATCGTCGAGGCGGAAGGAGTGCGGGTCGAGCGTGTCGCAGACTGAGCTCGAGCGCGGAGTCTCGGAGGTCCTCATCGAGGAGGACCGGCTGCGGTCGCGCGTGCTGGAGCTCGGTGAAGAGATCTCCGCCGACTACGCGGGGCGGGACCTGCTCCTGATCGGCGTGCTGAAGGGAGCCGTCTTCTTCATGGCCGACCTGATGCGGACGCTGACCATCCCGTGCGAGATCGACTTTATGGCGATCTCGAGCTACGGCGCCCAGACCGACTCGTCGGGCGTCGTGCGAATCCTCAAGGACCTGGACATCAACATCGAGGGCCGCGACGTGCTGGTCGTGGAGGACATCATCGACTCCGGCCTGACGCTTTCCTACCTGATCAGAAACCTGGAGGCCCGCGAGCCCTCGAGCCTCGAAGTTTGTGCGCTTCTTACCAAGCCCGAGCGCCGAGAGATCGACGTTCCCGTCCGCTACATCGGGTTCGAAATCCCGAATCGGTTCGTGATCGGGTACGGGCTCGATTTCGCCGAGCGATACAGGAACTTGCCCTACGTGGGCGTATTGGACTCCGAGTTGGTGCCCGAAGGCGTCTAGGCTCCCCTCAATCGGGGGGCTGTAGCTCAAACCGAGGCTGGTACCCTGCCGAAAGAGGCTTAGTGAACCGTTTCTTCCGCAGCGCGCTCTTCCCCCTCGTGATCATCGCGGCCCTCGTCTGGCTGGCGCTGCAGACGCTCGGGGGCCACAGCACGAAGTCGACGAAGATCACCCTCTCGCAGGTTCAGGCGAAGATCGTCGCCTGCCAGCCCGCCGTCCCGAGCTCCTGTCAGATCCAGGAGCTGGTGTTCAACCCCAACAAGCAGGAGCTCTCGGGCAAGCTCGTCGGCGGCGACAAGGTCTCGGTCCACTACCCGAGCGATCAGTCCGCCGCGGATCTGCAGAAGTTGATGGCGGACCACGGCGTGCAGTTCGACTCCAAGGGCACGGGCTCGTCGCCGTGGTGGTCGATCCTCACCTCGCTGCTTCCGTTCGTCCTCCTGTTCGGGTTCTGGATCTTCCTGATGAACCAGGTCCAGGGCGGCGGCTCGAAGGTGATGTCCTTCGGTAAGTCGCGCGCGAAGCGGATGACCCCGGACTCGCCGAAGATCGGCTTCAAGGACGTTGCCGGTGTCGACGAGGCCGTCGAGGAGTTGCAGGAGATCAAGGAGTTTCTCGAGAACCCGAAGAAGTTCCAGGCGCTCGGCGCGCGCATCCCCAAGGGCGTGCTGCTGTACGGGCCTCCCGGTACCGGTAAGACGCTTCTGGCGCGCGCGGTCGCGGGCGAGGCAGGCGTGCCGTTCTTCTCCATCTCGGGCTCGGACTTCGTCGAGATGTTCGTCGGCGTCGGCGCATCGCGCGTGCGCGACCTCTTCGAGCAGGCGAAGCAGGCCTCGCCTTGCATCGTCTTCATGGACGAGATCGACGCTGTCGGTCGTCATCGCGGTGCGGGTCTCGGCGGCGGTCACGACGAGCGCGAGCAGACGCTCAACCAGCTCCTTGTCGAGATGGACGGGTTCGAGCTGAAGGACAACATCATCCTGATCGCAGCGACGAACCGCCCCGACATCCTCGACCCGGCATTGCTTCGCCCGGGACGCTTCGACCGGCAGATCGTCGTCGACCGCCCCGACCGGAACGGCCGGCGCAGGATCCTCGAAGTCCACTCGAAGGGCAAGCCGCTCGCGTCCGAGATCGACCTCGACACGCTCGCCGCCGGAACGCCCGGCTTCACCGGCGCCGACCTCGCCAACCTCGTGAACGAGGCGGCACTGCTGGCCGCGCGTCGCGGCAAGAAGGTGATCGAACAGGAGGAGCTCGAGGAAGGGATCATGCGCGTGATCGCCGGCCCCGAGAAGAAGACGCGTCTCTTCTCGGAGGAGGAGCGGAAGATCACGGCCTACCACGAGCTCGGCCACGCGATCGTCGGGCATTACCTCGACCAGGAATCAGAGGTGCACAAGATCTCGATCATCGGCCGCGGCCAGGCGCTCGGGTACACGATCTCGCTGCCGCGTGAAGACCGGTATCTGACGACGAAGCAGAACCTGATGAACCAGCTGGCGATGACCCTCGGAGGTCGGGCTGCCGAGGAGATCGTCTTCAACGAGGTCACGACCGGCGCCGCGAACGACCTGGAAAAGGTGACAAGCACGGCCAAGCAGATGATCATGCGCTTCGGCATGAGCGAGAAGCTGGGGCCGCGGGTCCTCGGACGAAACCACGACATGCCGTTCCTCGGGCGTGAGATGGGCAACGAGCCCGACTACTCCGAAGAGATCGCGCGCGAGATCGACGACGAGATCAGGCGCGTGATCGAAGAGGCTCATGACACGGCGACTCGGGTCCTCCGGGAGAAAATCGACGACCTCCACCGGATCTCGATGATCCTGATCGAGCGCGAGACGATCGACAAGGACCAGTTCGAGCGCCTGCTCGCGGGTGAGTCCGAGACGGACGTCTTCCCCGACGAGTCTCCGGCCCCGTCGGCGACTCCAGAGCCGGAAGACGAGAAGAAGCGCAAGCCGGAACCGAAGACGCGGCCGTTCCCGATCCCCGGGGCCACCATGCAGCCGCCGCCCGAAGGCGCGAAGGGCTAACTCTGTCAGCGCGCCGCGCCAGGCGCGCCTAGCGCTCAGGCGTCGCGGTCATCCGTCCGTCAGAGTATTCCGCGATGCCAGATTCGCATCCGCGGTTGGAGGATCGCTTTACGCGTCCGTCAGTGATGGGCGTCGTCAACGTCACGCCCGACTCGTTCTCCGACGGCGGACTGCATCTCGAGCCCTCTGCGGCGATCGCGGCGGCGACGCGGATGGTCGACGACGGTGCGGCGATCGTCGACGTCGGCGGCGAGTCGACGCGCCCAGGCTCGACCGGTGTGTCAGCCGCCGAGGAGCTGAGACGCGTGCTGCCGGTCCTTGAGGGGCTTGATGGCGTCCCCGTCTCGATCGACACCGTCAAGGCGGAAGTTGCACGACATGCAATCGAGCTCGGCGCGGAGCTTGTCAACGACGTCACCGCGCTCCGGGGCGATCCGGAGCTGGCAGAGCTCGTCGCCGAGTCCGGCTCCTACCTCTGCCTGATGCACATGCAGGGCGAGCCGCGCACGATGCAGGCCAATCCGACTTACGGCGACGTCGCCGCGGAGGTCGCCTCGTTTCTGGAAGAGCGGCTCGGGTTCGCGGTGGCGGCGGGAATCCGCGAGGACCGCATCTGCCTCGATCCCGGGATTGGCTTCGGCAAGACGGTGCAGCAGAACTTCGAGCTCGTGCGCCGGCTGGACGTCATCACGAGGCTCGGTCGTCCCGTGGTGGTCGGCTTCTCGCGCAAGAGCTCGCTCGGGCGACTCCTCGGCAATCCGACGGCCACCACCGGGCCGCTGTCCGCGAGCCTCGCCGCTGCGGTCACCGCGTATGAACGCGGCGCGACCATCATCCGTGCGCACGACGTGCGGGAGCACGTCGAGGCACTCAAGGTGGCCGAGGCGGTGGCCGGATGATGATCGTGGAAGTGCATGGGCTCGAGGTCTTCGGCCGTCACGGAGTGAACGAGGACGAGCGTGACGCGGGGCAGACGTTTTTCGTCGACGTCACGCTCGAGAGGCCGGAGCCCACCGACGATTCGATCGAAGCAACCTCCGACTATCGCGTCGTGCGCGACGTGGTGCACCGCGTCTCCGAGGACAACGCCTACCGGTTGCTCGAGTCGTTCGCCGCGGCGGCGGCCGATGCGCTCAGCGCTGCTCTGCCCGGGGTGCGTGTCCGGCTACGAGTCCGCAAGCCGGGGATCGCCTGGGCCGTGTGGGCCGCCGTTACCGTCGAGCGACCGTGACGCGTGCTGTGTAGCTCGCCTCGCGGACTTCCTTCGGCCGTACCTCGAGGTACAGGAACGCGCCCCGACCTGAGGCGTTCCGATACGTCGCGACTCCCTGTCGTCCGTTCGCGAGCACGTTCTTCTTTGCCGACCTCGTCAGCAGATGCACCTCGACCATGCCACTGACTCGAGCCTTCAGCACACGTCCGGCCGGGGCCCAGACGCGGTAGAGGTCGACTGGATCCTCGGTCCGGTCGACGTGGGCCGTGATCGAACCGGTCGGGCGCCCGGGAGCGGTCAGCGGCGGCCTACCGCTGGCGAACAGCGCGTGAGGCTCGATCTCGTCCCGGCGGTCGTTCGGCTCCTGCGGATCCCGCCGCGGCGCTGGGAAGGACAGCGCGGCGGGGATGTTGAGCAGACCCCAGCCGGTGGCGTCGTCGAAGCCCGGCGCTCCGATGTCCGTCGCCGAGCGCCTCATCACCTCGAAGAGCTGTGTGTTGTCGAGGGAGGCGCGATCGGTCCACACCCAGGCTGCCGCGCCCGCGACGAGGGGCGAGGAGAAGCTGGTGCCGTTGGCGTTCAACAGGTACCCCGAAGGATCCTGGGCGAGCGGCTCCGCCACTGGGATCCCCGCGCCCGGCGCCACGAGGTCGATGGCGGGTGACAGAGAGGAAAACGCAGCCACGCGTCCCGCCGAATTCGTCGCGCCGACCGTCAGGACGTGCGGATACGCGGCGGGATAGTTCCGGGGGCTACCCGCTTGCCCGTCGTTCCCCACGGATGCCACTACGAGCGACCCCGAACGGAAGGCCAGAGCGATTGCCTGCCGCAGCATCGGATCGTTCTGTTCTCCGCCAAAGCTCAGATTGATCACTCCGGGACCGAGGCGTGCGGCTTCGACGATTCCCTTGATCGCATCGCTCTCGCTCAGGAAGCCGAAGGGGCTGGCGTCCCAGACACGCAGGATCGCGTTCGGATAGACGCCGACGAGGCCGACGCCGTTGTTGGGCGCGCCGATGACGGAGCTCACCTCGGTGCCGTGATCGTCGTCGTCTCTTTCCGTCGTTTGGGGATTCAGGGCGGTCGTGTTCGGGCGGTTGGCGAACTCGGGATGGTTGAGATCGACTCCGGAGTCGACGACCGTGACCGGCTTGCCTGCGCCTGGAGGGTCGACTCGATCGGCACCGACCGCGCTTCGCCACCACTCCATCGGCACGAGCGGGTCGGTTGCCCACGCGTCGGCCGCCTGCGTCGCCAGTTGCCGATCCGGACGGGCGAGGCGGACGACGCCCGCACGACGGAGCTCGGGGACTGCGTGCGACGGAACGCTCCACAGTCGGAGCTCCGAGGCGACCTCGGTTCCGCCCGCCTGCCGTGCGAGCTGCGTGCCCCGGTGCAGGTGCACCCAGTCGAGCTGGACGAGGTCGGCGTGCGCAGGCGGCGCCGCGGCGAGAAAGGCAATCGCGAGGGCGATCAGGACCCTGGGCGCCACAGCCGGAGACTACTCGGCCTTACTAAGCTCCCGGCGTGACCCGTGCCTTCGTCGGCCTGGGCTCGAACCTCGGCGAGCGTGAGACGACCCTGCGAGCTGCGATCGGCCGCCTTCGGACGATTCCGAACGTGGAGGTCCGCCGGATCTCGACTCTCCGCGATACCGAGCCGGTCGGCTACGTCGACCAGCCACGGTTCCTGAACGGCGTCGTCGAGCTCGAGACCACCCTGTCGGCCCGCGCCCTGCTGGGCGTCCTCCTGGAGCTCGAGCGCGCGTTCGGCCGCGATCGCAGCACCGGTCCCCCGATGGGCCCGCGGACGCTGGACCTCGACCTTCTCCTCTACGGCGACGCGACGATCGACGAGCCCTTGCTCGAGGTCCCACACCCTCGCCTGCACGAGCGGCGCTTCGTCCTGGAGCCCCTGGCAGATCTGGATCCAGACCTCGAGGTGCCGGGGCAGGGCTCGGTGCAGGTCTTACTCTCGAAGCTAGACTCAGGCTCAGGATGAGTCACCTCGACGAGCTCGACGAATTCGAAGCCGAGCTGGAGCTACAGCTCAAGAAGGAGTACACCGCCGTCTTCGGGCTCTTCAGGTACTGCGTCCTCACCCAGGACGCGACGTACCTCTGCAACAAGCTCGATCTGGCCCAGGTCTCCCAACCGAACTACCCGTTCTTCCACTTGAAGATGGAAGACGTCTGGGTCTGGGACAAGAACCGCCCGACCCGCATCATCCCGCGTGCCGAGGTCTGGACGTCGAGCGACGTGACCGTCGAGGAGCTGCGCGGCGAGGGCGATGAGCCCAGCCTCACGGCTGAGGCGCTGGCCGAGAAGATCGGCGAGTCGCTCTCCTCGGACGACGACCTCTAGCCCGGTTTCGCGGCGAAAGCTGCGCTTTCGCCGCGAATTTGGTACGCCGCTTGTCGCGGGGAACGTGCGCGGGCGGAGCCCGCGCACTCTTTTTGGTGTTGGTGCCGGGAGGGTGTTCCCTTCCGTGCGGGCACGGGCGCCTTCGGCGGCCGCGCCCGCATCGGTTCGCCTGCGGCTAAGCCCGGGCTTCGCCCTGGTCTTACCCTCCGGCTTTGATGGTTCTGCTTGAACCGCGCGTCTACTGACACCACAGCGGGCCAGAGCTAAGGGCAGGCGGAGCCGCCCTTGGTGGAGGCCGGACTCACTCGGGCGGCGACGCCAAGGCGCCGCCGCCCGTGGACCACTTCAGCCGCTTACGACAAACCCCAGGAGAGCACGCGGGCTCAGCCCGCGTGCGTTACGCGCGAAGCGCCGTACCTAAACCCGCGCGAAAGCGCAGCTTTCGGGCGGTTCCGCGAAGATAGCGCCGTGGCGGACTCCCTCCTGGCGATCGACGTTGGCAACACGCAAACCCTGATCGGTCTCTTCGGGGACCGCCTGCTGTCCGAGCACTGGCGTGTCGCCACGGAACCGAACAGGAGCGGCGACGAGCTCGGCGCCCTCTACAAGAGCTTCCTCGACCTCGGGCGCGTGGGGGGGATCTGCCTCTCGTCGACGGTGCCTCAGCTGACTCGCTCCCACGACGAGTTCGCGGAGCGATACACGGACGCGGAGTTGCTCGAGCTCGGCCCGGGCGTGAAGACAGGCATCCCGATTCGATACGACGATCCCCGCGAGGTCGGGCCGGATCGCATTGCGAACGCGGTCGCTGCGGCAGACCGCTACGGCGCCCCTTGCATCGTGGTCGACTTCGGCACGTCGACGAACTTCGACGTCGTCTCGCCCGAGGCGGAGTACGTCGGGGGTGTGCTCGCTCCCGGGATCGAGATCTCGATGGATGCGCTCTTCGCCCGGGCGGCGCGCTTGCGCAAGGTCGACTTCGTCGAGCCTCCGACCGTCATCGGCAGGACGACCGTGGCCAGCCTGCAGTCGGGGCTCGTCTACGGTTTCGCCGGACAGGTGGACGGCATCGTCGGGCGAATCCGCGAGGAGCTCGCCGCTGACGCGCGCGCGATCGCCACCGGGGGCCTGGCGGACCTGATCGCCCCGCACTCAGCGACGGTCGAGCTAGTCGATCCCTTCCTCACCCTCGAAGGCCTGCGGCTCGTCTGGGAGCGGAATCATCAATGACCACGATACGAACTCAGCTTGCTTGAAGATCGCCGCAGTGCCGGGCTTCGCCCGGCACTGCTTACTTCCGTCTGAGCCAATCCCTTCGCACGCGAGTCATCATGGCGCGACGAAGCCGCGCCGGACTCGCGTGCGCTAGCCGCCGCCGTAGATGGAGATCGGCATCGAGTCCAGGAGGATCTCGTCTGCCGGGTCGGGCAACTCGGCCTCGAGGCGTTCGACGATCTCGGCTGCTCCCGGAGCCGCGGCGAGCAGCCGCGTGACCACCTCGCCGGCCGTCTCGAGCTGAACGAGTTCTTGCTTGAACGGACGGGGAAAGCGGCCGCGTCCGAGGTACCAGCCGTAGAACTTCTTCAAGAAGCCCGAGGCGCGGCGCTCGCCAAGCTCCCGGACGGTTTCGCGGATGAACAGGATGAGCTCGGCGGCGACCTCTTCGCGGGACGGCTCAGCCTCGTCGCCGTCGATGATCTCGCGCAACGCCCACGGATTTCCCTGGGCGCCGCGTCCCACCATGACCGCGGCCGCGCCTGTCGTCGCGAGCACGGTCTGAGCCCGTGCGCGTGACGTGACGTCTCCCGATGCGATCACGGGCACGTCGACGAGCGAGACCAGTTCGGCGGTCAACGCGTGATCCGCCTCGCCGGTGTACATCTGGCGCGCCGAGCGCGGATGGAGTGTGAGCGTGGCCGCGCCGGCGCCGATCAGCCGTGGTCCGACCGACAGACAGGCACGTGACCCCTTCTCGACCCCGCGTCGCATCTTCACCGAGACGGGGAGGTCGACGGCCTCCGCCACGGCAGAGACGATCGCGCACGCCCGATCGGGATCCTCAAGCAGCGTCGCGCCGGCTCCGGTCTTCGTCACCTTTCGCACCGGACAGCCGAAGTTGAGGTCCACGATGTCGGCGCCGGCCGCCGCGACCATCCGAGCTGCCTCCGCCATCACGCCAGGCTCGGAGCCGAAGATCTGGATCGCCAG
>JBKOWS010000129.1:0-10738 GCA_046724565.1 Actinomycetota bacterium
GCCGGTCTCTTACGGGCGGTCGACGATGCGGAGCGGGAGGGTCAGCTGAGCTCGACGATTGCGAATCTCGTGCGCGGGATCGTCCAGCGCGTACCTGTCGGCGGCCTCCTTGATCTGCTCCAGCAGCTTCCGGGCTGAGTACGGCTGGCAACACCTCGGAAGGCGAGGTGGCACGCTTGTACTTGGAAACCTGAGCGGCCACGCTAGGTTGCAGGAAAGAGGTGCGCTTGGAACGCGTCGTTCGTCTCGCTCTCTGGCCGGCGTCCCTCGCCGCCGGCGGCGCTGTCGCGGCGCTGATCGTGACCAGCGACCTCGTGCATTCGCCCGGCGGCACTGCGGCACTCACGCTCATCGTCGGCCTGTCCTGGTGCATCACGGGCCTGGTCGAGTGGACTCGCCGTCCCGAGAACCGGATCGGGCGGCTGATGGTGATCTTCGGGTTCGCCTGGTTCGTCGGTCGGCTCGGCTACTCCGACGTTCCGGCGGCCTACACGGTCGGCCTCTTCACCGGAGCCTTGTTCTTCGCGGTCCTCGGTCACGTTCTCCTGGCCTTCCCGAGTGGGCGGCTCGACGGGCGCCTCGCACGTGGTCTCGTGGTCGCGGGCTACCTGGATACGACCGTCGTGATCGCGATTGCGACCCTCTTCAACACGGGGGAACCCGGCGACCCCAAGAACCTCGCCCTCGTGGAGCCGAACGCCGCACTGTCCGACGGCTTGAGGAACACGGCGCGCGGGGTCGGCATCGCGCTGTTTCTTGCGACCCTCGCCGTTCTCGCGCAGCGCTGGCGCACCGCGACGCCACGCTGGCGACGCACATTCGCACTCGTGTTCTGGACGGGAGCCGCTGCTGCCGTGTTCTCGGTCGTGAGCATCGTGATGCGTGCGCCGTTCAAGCCGCTCGGGCCGATCGACGTTGTCGCCTTCCTCGTCATCGCCACCGTGCCGGTCGCGTTGACGGTCGATCTGATCCGGGGAAAGCTCGCGCGCGGCGCGGTCGCCGGGCTGGTGGTCGAGCTCGGATCAGCGAGCGCCCCCGTCGACCTCCGCGACGCCCTCGCGCGCGCACTGCAGGACCCGTCGCTCTCCCTCGCCTACTGGCTCCCGGATCGGCGGCGCTACGTCGACGCCGACGGCAAGACCGTCGAGCTGCCCGCAGACGGGGAGACGAGAGTCGCGACGATCGTCGAGCGGGAAGGTCGTCCCGTCGCCGCGCTCGTTCACGACGCCACTCTCCTCGGCGAGCCCGAGCTCGTGGACGCTGTCGGCGCAGCCGCGGGTCTTGCGCTCGAGAACGAGCGCCTGCAGGCGGATCTGAAGGCGCGACTCGACGAGCTGAGGGCGTCGCGCGCACGCATGGTCGGCGCGGCCGATGCGGAACGGCGACGGCTCGAGCGCAATCTGCACGATGGAACGCAACAGCGCCTCGTCTCGGTCTCGATGGCGCTTGGGCTCGCCGAGTCGAAGCTCCGTTCCGACCCGGAGGCCGCGGGCTTGATCCTCGACGAGGCCCGCGAGGCACTCGGAGCGGCGCTGCAAGAGCTGCGTGAGTTCAGCCAGGGAATCCATCCGGCTGTGCTCACGGAACGCGGGCTCGGACCGGCACTGCAGGAGCTCGTGTTCCTGACGCCGATGTCGATCGAGCTCGCCGTTCCGGACAACGAGCGCCTACCCGGGCCGGTGGAGGCCGCCGCGTACTACGTCGTCGCAGAGGCGCTGGCGAACGTCACGAAGTACGCGTCGGCCAGCGCGGTGTCGGTGACGATCGAGCGACGCAACGGCAGCGCGGTCGTCGAGGTCGCGGACGACGGCGTCGGCGGCGCCGATCCAGCTCGCGGCTCCGGTCTGCGCGGATTGACGGATCGCGTCGAGGCGCTTGGCGGCACGCTCGCCCTCGAGAGTCCGCCGGGGTCAGGGACGAGGCTGAGAGCGGAGTTTCCGTGCGCGTCGTGATCGCCGACGACTCGCTGCTCCTGCGCGAAGGTGTTTCCCGCCTGCTCGCTGAGGCAGGCATCGAGGTCGTCGGGCAGGTCGGCGACGCGGACGAGTTGCTCCGGGAGGTCGCAGACAAGCAACCGGATGTGGCGATCGTCGACATCCGCATGCCGCCCACGCACACCGACGAGGGACTACTCGCGGCGCGCGAGCTGCGGGCCCGGTATCCGAAGCTCGGCGTGTTGGTGCTGTCCCAGTACGTTCGACCGAGCTACGCCATGGAGCTCCTCGCCGACGACGCGAGCGGCATCGGCTATCTCCTGAAAGATCGTGTCTCCGACGTGAACGAGCTATCCGACGCGGTGCATCGAGTGGGCCAGGGTGGATCGGTCCTCGATCCCTCGGTCGTGGCTCAGTTGGTCGGCCGCAGACGACAGGGCCACGATGCGATCGACGAGCTCACGGAGCGAGAGCGCGAGGTGCTGGCGCTGATGGCGGAGGGCCGTTCGAACAGCGCGATCGCCGAGCGTCTCGTCATCGCCGAGCGCACCGTGGAGAAGCACGTCACGAACATCCTCATGAAGCTGCGCATCTCGGCGACCGAGGAGGATCATCGGCGCGTCCTTGCCGTCCTTGTCTACCTCGGGAGCTAGCCAGGGTACGGACAGCCGTACCCCTCAAGACTCGCGCTAGCGCGTAGCAAGACTCGCGTCGACCGTCTTCCGCAGGGCGCGCCCGTCGAGCAATCTCCCTGGCATGGGCAGCGTGATCTCGATCCGGCGGCTGGCGTTGGCGAGCGCAGCTCACCCCTGGCGGACGATCGCGGCGTGGGTGGCCGCCGCCATCGTGGCCATCGTCGCCGTGGTCGCCCTGCTCGGCGGCTCGCTGAGCAGTGACAACCATCCGACGGACACGCGCGAGTCCCAGCGTGCGAAGGCGCTGATCGATCAGTCGTTCCCCGCGGCCTCGGGCGCAGCCAGCACTGACGTGATCGTCGTCCGCTCGACGCGGTACACGGTTGCTTCGCCGCAGTTCCGGGGCCTCGTCCAACGACTAGCCGCGGACGTGCGGGGGGAGAACGGCGTCGCGAGCGCCAAGACGTATCTCGACACGAAGACCGCGACGCTCGTGTCGCAGGATCGGCACGCGACGCTCGTACCTCTGAACATCACCGATACAGATGCTGTTGACGGCGTCATCGACGCGGTGGATCGCGTCGACTCGACGGCCGGGTTCAGCGCGGCGGTCACCGGAGACGAGACGCGCCAGCACGACTTCAACCAGCTCTCGCAGGATGACCTCAAGTCGGGAGAGCTCGAGTTCGGGCTCCCCGCCGCGCTGATCGTGCTCATGCTCGTTTTCGGTGCAGTCGTCGCCGGGCTCGTGCCGCTGCTCCTCGCGATGCTCTCGATCTTCGTCGGGCTCGGAATCGTCGCGGTGCTCGCCCAGACCATCGAGCTCTCCGTCTTCGTGGTGAACATGCTGACGGGCATGGGGCTCGCGCTCGGAATCGACTACGCGCTGTTCATCGTTTCGCGCTACCGGGAAGAGCGCGGGCGTGGACGTGAGAAGGTCGACGCGATCGACGTCTCGTCGTCGACCGCGAACCGCGCCGTCGTCTTCAGCGGCAGTGCCTTCGTGATCGCGATGCTCGGGATGCTGATCGTCCCGAACTCGATCATGCGGAGCCTCGCGATCGGCGCGATCGTCGTCGGCGCCGTCTCGGTCGTTGCGGCGACGACCTTGCTGCCGGCGTTGCTCGGCTTGCTCGGTGACGGGGTGAACCGACTGCGGATTCCCATCGTCGGCAGACGCTCGGTCGAAGCTGCGAATCCCGAGGGACGTTTCTGGGGCGCGATCGTCCATGCCGTCCTGAGGCGCCCGGTTCTCAGCGTCGTGCTGTCGGTCGCGATCCTGCTCGCTGCCGCCTCGCCGATCTTCGGCCTGAGCATCGGGACGAGCGGCGTCAGCGCCCTGCCTGACCGGTTCGAGTCGAGGCAGGGGTACGCGGCCATGCAGCAGAGCTTCCCCGGGGCGACGGCGAGCCCGGTGGAGATCGTCGTTGCAGGCGGCGCCTCGAACCCGGCGGCCTCGAAGGTGCTGGCGAGACTGCGGACGAAGCTCGCCGAGGATCCACGCTTCGGCCCCGGCCGGATCGCGAGCTCGCCGGATGGAGCTGCACTGCTGTCTGTGCCGGTACACGGAGATTCGTCGAGCGAGCGCATCATCAAGGCGGTGCGCGAGCTCCGCTCGACGACGGTGCCGGATGCGTTCGCAGGTACCGGGGCGGAGGCACTCGTCGGTGGCCCCACCTCCGAGAACATCGACTACATCGACTCGGCTACCGATCCGGCGCCGATGGTGATCGCGCTCGTACTCGGGCTGACGTTCATCCTGCTGACGATCGTGTTCCGATCGTTGGTGATCGCCGGCTTGACGGTCGTCCTCAACCTGCTCTCGGTCGGAGCTGCCTACGGCCTGATCGTGCTGGTGTTCCAGCACGGGGTCGGTGCAGGCTTCTTCGGCTTCCAGCAGTCCGACACGATCGAGGCCTGGGTGCCGCTCTTCCTGTTCTCGGTGCTGTTCGGCCTCTCGATGGACTATCAGGTGTTCCTGCTCAGCCGGATCAGGGAGCGCTACGACCAGGTCGGCGACACGACCAAGGCGGTGACGTTCGGCGTCGCCTCGACGGCGCGCATCATCACGGGTGCCGCGCTGATCATCATCGCTGTGTTCTCGGGATTCGCGCGGGGCGAGCTGATCATGTTCCAGCAGATGGGCTTCGGCGTGGCGGTTGCGCTCCTGCTCGACGCGACGATCGTCCGGTCGGTCCTGCTGCCCAGTGCGATGCGCCTGCTCGGGCGCTGGAACTGGTACCTGCCGAGCTGGCTCGATTGGCTCCCGCGTCTGCAGATCGAGGCGCCGCGACCGGCGCAGCGGGTTCCGGGCTAGGTCTAGGCCGCGAGCCGCCGCTTCAGCGCCTGGGACGGCGTGGTGGGCGCGATGCGAAGCTGCGTCACGAGCCGGGACGGCGTCTTCGGCCAGCGATTGATCAGGCGCAGGCTGGCCTCTGTTGCGCTTGTGCGCTTCATAGCTGTTGAACGCGTGTGCGGGTCCTTTGGGTACGGGAAGAATCGGGCTGTCCCGGCCGTCTTGCCTTACGAGATGCCGTACTACGACGAGGCGCGACTCGCGCGCCTGCTACGCCTGCTGCGTGCCGCTCCGGGGGAGTGGGTGCGTAGAGCCCAACGGATTCCGCTGCGTACCGTGACGCTGACGGATCGCGACGTGGAGGAGCTCGGCGCGAAGCTTGAACGCGATGAGTCGTTCCGCCGCGCCTTCGACAGCGATCCGGTCGCAGCGGTCCAAGCCGCCGGGATGGGGGAGCTCGCCTCCCGGTTGGCGTACGAGATCGGCGAGCTCGTTGCGCTTGCGGGGCAGGTCGCCAGAGATGCCTCGCGGGGCTACGAGCTCGACACCGCGCTCAGTGCCGGAGAGACCAAGCCGGAGGCTGTCCTCCAGCTGATCTCGGGGTCTGAGGTCGAGGCGCACGCGCTCCAGCCGGGGCCGCTCGAGGAGCGCGCCCTGCTGCTCGCTCTGACCAGCGCAGCGGTCACAGACGAGCTTCGTGCCGTTGTGAATCGACCCTAGCCCGCGACGGGCGTTAGCAAGCGGCGAGCGCTGCATCGACATCCGGCGCGGCGTCACTCTCGCGTCCGCACACACGCGACATCACGGCGCCGGATCGCTTCGTCGGCGGAAAGCTCGCGGCTGCGCTCTTCGAACAGCGCTCGCTGCGCTGAGTCGTTACAGAGTCGTCACAGACACGTGACGCCCGCGCTGCTTCGATGTCCGTGTGACCCGCGCAGCAGCTGATGCTCTCGCCGCCCAGCTCGACCTCGACGTCGACGACCTCGCCATCTGCCACGCGTGTCTGAGCTTCGTCTCGTTCGTGATCGACTCGGGTGACGAGCGCGAGGTCAGGTCCTGGACAAGGCGGATCGCTCCCGACCTCTGGGCGGAAGGGCTCGCGGAACCGGCGCGCATGGCACTGCGTCGCGCCCGCGCGCGCGGCGTGAAGGACGCGGACGAAGCGATTCGCTTGGTCGAGGAGCGGGGACCTCGGAGCTCGGTCGTACACGCGATCGTCCACCGACTCGCGGCCGAGTTGTCGGAGCGGGCAGAACGGAATCTGCTCAAGATGGGCTGGCAGCCATGGCCGCCCATGATCGGAGGTGGTTGATCAGGCGGCGATGCGCGAACGGCGTGCGGAGCGGTCGGACTGCGCGCGGCCGAGCGGTCTGCCCGGTTCTGCGTTCGCTTCGCGCAGCAGGGTAAGGCTACTCGTGATCGTCTGGATCAGTGCGACGAAGATCGCGAAGCCGCCGACTGCGAACACGGCGTAGAACGTTCCGATGACGGTGTGGAGCAGGGCGATCATCGGAAAAGCCAGGAGGACGAGGAACGCCGCAAGCATATGCCGAAAGAACGACGCCGCCGCGAGTGTGACGAGGAGGAAGAGCACGAGCACGAACCAAAACATCTCGCGATGAATGGTCCCGGTTGGACCGGACGATGCCCGTCGGCGGAGCGGCCCGTGCGGTCCTAAGGCAGGTCTAGGATGGCCTTCCCGTGCCCGAAGCGCCGTTCGTCCATCTCCACGTCCATTCCGAGTACTCGATCCTCGACGGGGCCTGCCGGATCCCGGCGCTCGCAGCCAGGGCCGCCGAGTTCGAGATGCCCGCCGTCGGGCTCACCGACCACGGGTCGATGGCCGGAGCCGTCGAGCTCTATCGGGAGGCCGGGAAGGCCGGCGTCAGGCCGATCCTCGGCTGCGAGGTCTACGTCTGCGACGACCGGGCCGCGCAGACGAAGGGGAATGCCCACCTCACGCTCCTCGCCGCCGATAATGCCGGCTACGGGAATCTGATCAAGCTTGCCTCGGCGGGATTCCTCGAGGGCTACTACTACAAGCCGCGGGTCGACTGGGAGCTGCTGGCCGAGCACTCCGCCGGGCTCCTGGCTCTCTCCGGCTGCCTCTCCGGCCGCGTCTCCAAGGCGCTCGAGGAGAGCCGGCCGGCCGATGCCGCCGGCGACCTCGACAAGCTGGTGCAGATCTTCGGCCGCGACAACACGTACGTCGAGATCCAGAACGCCGGGCTCGAGACACAGCAGCGGATCAACCCGTTGCTCGCCAAGCTGGCGGATGGCACCGGGCTCCCGCTGGTCGCCACGGGTGACGTCCACTATCTGAAGCACGAGGACGCGCGCGCGCACGAGGCGCTGCTCTGCATCCAGTCGGGCGATTCGCTGAAGAACCCGTCGCGCTGGAAATTCGACACCGACCAGTTCTATTTCAAGTCGCCGCAGGAGATGGCGCTCGACTTCCCCGGCTACGAGGAGGCGCTCCGCCGCACGCTCGAGGTCGCGGCGCGATGCAATGTCGAGCTCGAGCTCGGACGGATCCTGCTGCCGAGGTTCCCGACCCCGGAAGGGCGTGAAAGCTTCGACTACCTCGTCGAGTTGACCGAGCGCGGCCTCGACAAGCGCTACGGGAAGGCGACCGACGAGCTCAACGAGCGGCTCAGATTCGAGCTCAAGACGATTCGCGAGATGGGTTTCGCCGACTACTTCCTGATCGTGTGGGACTTCATCGCGTTCGCGAAGCGGAACGGCATCCAGGTCGGGCCGGGGCGCGGCTCGGCGGCCGGCAGCCTTGTCGCCTACTGCCTGGAGATCACCGACATCGACCCGATCAAGTACGACTTGCTGTTCGAGCGCTTTCTCAATCCGGGGCGTAAGTCGATGCCCGACATGGACATCGACTTCGCCGTCGACGGACGCGACCGAGTGATCAACTACGTGGCCGAGAAGTACGGCCGCGATCGCGTCGCCCAGATCATCACCTTCTCGACCATGGCGGCGCGCGCCGCCGTCCGCGACGCGGGTCGCGTGCTCGAGATTCCCTACGGGGTCGTCGACAAGATCGCGAAGGCGATCCCGGAAGGACCGGGGCAGACACTCGATGCGTGCCTGCAGCGCGGGCAGGAGCTCAAGGTGCAGTACGACGCCGATCCGGTCGTGCGCGAGATCGTCGACCTCGCGCGGCCGCTCGAAGGTCTCGTCCGCGCCGACTCGATTCACGCGGCCGGCGTCGTGATCGGAGACCAGCCGCTGACGGAGTACGTGCCGCTGCAGCAGAAGGGACCCGACCAGGAGGTCGTGACGCAGTTCGCGATGGGCGACGTCGAGGCGCTCGGCCTGCTCAAGATGGACTTCCTCGGGCTCCGGAACCTCGACGTCCTGGAAAAGGCGAAGCAGCTGATCGGCAACGGGCTCGACTACGGCAAGCTGCCGCTCGACGACAAGAAGGTCTACGAGATGCTCGCTCGCGGCGAGTCGACCGGCGTCTTCCAGTTCGAGTCCTCGGGTATGCGTGAGGCATTGCGTCAGGTGAAGCCGACCGTGTTCGAGGACCTGATCGCGCTGGTCGCGCTGTATCGGCCGGGGCCGATGGCCTACATCCCCGTCTACGCGCGGCGAAAGAACGGGCAGGAGCAGGTCAGTTACATCGATCCGAGACTCAAGGCGATCACCGGCGTTACGCACGGAACGTGCATCTACCAGGAGCAATATCTCGAGATTGCCAAGCAGATCGCCGGCTTCACGCCGACAGAGGCGGATGATCTCCGCAAGGCGATCGGGAAGAAGATCCATTCGCTGATGGCCTCTCTCAAGGAGAAGTTCCTCGAGGGCTGCGCCTCGACCGGGACGACGCCGAGTGTTGCGAATCAGCTCTGGAAGGACATGGAGGCCTCGCAGGACTACTCGTTCAACAAGTCGCATGCCGCCTGCTACGCGCTGATCGCCTATCGCACGGCGTACATGCGTGCTCACCATCCGCGCGAGTACATGGCGGCGCTCATCTCCTCGGTGATGAACACCAAGGACCGCGTGCCGTTCTACGTCAACGCCTGCGACGAGATGGGCATCGAGGTGTTGCCGCCCGACGTGAACGAGTCGCAGCTCGACTTCGCGGTCGTCGAGGGGAAGATCCGGTTTGGGCTCTCGGCGGTGAAGAACGTGGGAGAGCCGGCGGCGCGCGCGATCATCCGTGCGCGCGACGAGGCCGGGCCGTTCGCGTCGATCTGGGAGTTCTGCGAGCGCGTCGATCCGCAGGCCTCGAACAAACGGGCGCTCGAGTCGCTGGTCAAGTGCGGCGCGCTCGATTCGACCGGCGCGACGCGGAAGGGGATGCTCGAGGCGCTCGAGGCCGCGCTGTCGCACGGCGCGCGGGCGCAATCGGATCGACTGCTCGGTCAGAGCTCGCTCTTCGGCGAGGAGGAGAAGCTCGAGAACGTGCCGATCTCGGCCGAGGAGTTCGAGAAGGCCGAACTGCTGCGCCTCGAGAAGGAAGTGCTCGGCCTCTACGTCTCCGAGCATCCGCTGCATTCGATCCGTGAACAGCTACGGCGGAAGACCGATTGCGCGCTGAATGACATCGAGCGGCGGCGCGACGGCGAGGTCGTGACGGTCGGCGGGATCGTCTCGGCGCTGAAGCACCTGACGACGAAGAAGGGCGAGCCGATGGTCTTCATGCGGCTGGACGACGTCACCGGCGGTGCGGAGGTTGTCGTGTTCAACTCGGTCTACGCCCAGTCGCGTGAGCTCTGCACGACCGATCGGATTCTCGTGATCAAGGGCCGTGTCGACCACAAGCAGGAGGGCGAGACGAAGCTGCTGGCGATGGAAGTCGCGCCGTTCGAGGCGGTCGCGGAGCGCAAGGAAGTGACCTTTAGGATCGATGCGACACAAGTGCGTGCAGGCCTTATCGGCGAAATCCGGGACCTGCTTTGCCAGTTCCCAGGTGACTCGAGCGTCAGGCTCATTTGTGAAACGAGCACGGGGCCGATCGATTACACGATCGGCAAGTTCAAGGTGAAGCCGGTGCCGGACTTCTTCGCCGAGGCGAAAGCCTTGCTGGGCGAAGCTGCAGTGGTCTAGCTTCATCGCGTGGAACACCTTGAGGTCGGCGGCCTGCGGATCGGCTATCGATGCACAGGTGCTGGACCACCTGTCGTGTTGCTGCACGGTGGCCTGAGCGACAGCCGTGAGTGGCTACGGCAGATCGAGGATCTTTCTGACGACTTCACCGTCGTTGCCTGGGATGCGCCCGGCTGCGGAGGTTCGTCCGATCCTGACCCGAGCTTCCGTCTGCCTGACTATGCAGACGTTCTGGCTTCGTTTATCCGGGCTCTGCGACTCGAGCACCCGCACGTGGTCGGGCTGTCGTTCGGAGCGGGACTGGCGCTCGAGCTCTATCGGCGACATCCCCAGCTGCCGGCGAGTCTCGTCCTTGCCTCCGCGTACGCCGGCTGGGCCGGTTCGTTGCCGCCCGAGGAGGCAGAGGAGCGCTTACGGAGCGTCTTGCGCCAGGCCGACCTGCCGGCGGACGAGGTGGTCGCTGAATGGCTGCCGTCCCTGTTCGCAGATGCCACACGAACCGACCTCGTCGACGAGGTTGCGACGATCATGTGCGACTTTCATCCGGCCGGGATGCGCGCTATGGCGCACGCCTTTGCGGAAGCCGATCTGCGAGGCGTGTTGCCGCGGATCGAGGTTCCGACACTCCTCTTGTACGGCGGCGCGGATCAGAGGTCGCCGTTAACCGTGGCGCAGGAGCTACATGCCGCCATTCCGCATTCCCGGCTGGTTGTCCTCGAAGGCATCGGTCACCAGAGCAACGTCGAGGCCGCTGATCGATTCAACGGCGAGGTACGCACGTTTCTCCGGCAGGCCCTCTA